>PMZQ01000027.1 GCA_003170155.1 Actinomycetota bacterium
ATGCACGCTTGCACGATCATCGCTCGAAACTACCTGCCGTACGCGCGGGTGTTGGCGGAATCCTTCGCCGAGCACCATCCCGGCGAGCGCTTCACCACGTTGATCCTGGACGCCGGCGACGATCTCGACGAGCCGTTCGACGTCTTGACCCCGTACGAGATCGGGATTGAGCCGGACGAGCTGCACCGAATGGCGATGATCTACGACCTCAAGGAGCTTGCGACGGCGGTCAAACCCTGGCTGCTTCGGACGTTGCTCGACAACGGTGCCGGCGTGGCCGTGTATTTCGATCCCGATATCGCGATATACCAACCGCTCGACGACATCGGAGTGCTCGCGCAGGAGCACTCAATCGTCCTCACGCCTCATACGACCGCACCGATTCCGGACGACGGTTGCCTGCCGGACTACAGCATGATCATGCATGCAGGTATCTACAACCTCGGGTTCATCGCGGTGAGCGAATCGGCGATCCCCTTCCTTGACTGGTGGTCGGATCGACTCTCGAGGTGCTGCCTCGTCGCGCTCGACCAGGCATTGTTCGTCGATCAGCGCTGGGTCGATTTCGTACCGTCGCTGTTCGAGCATTTCATTCTGTGCGATCCCGGTTGCAACGTCGCGTACTGGAACCTGCACGGGCGCCGGTTTCTCCGCAACGGCGAACTGTTCGAGGTCAATGGCTCGCCGCTTCGCTTCTTCCACTTCAGCGGGTTCAAGCCGGACACGCCTCACATCCTCAGCCATCATGTCGGGCCGAAGCCGCGCATCCTCCTGAGCCAGAATCCGGATCTTGCGCGGCTCTGTGACGAGTACGGTCGCAAACTCCTCGCGTACGGCTACGGCCAAGCCCAAGGGGCCGTGTACGAGTTCGACCGGCTGCCCGGCGGAATCTTCGTCGACGCACGGATGCGCCGGCTCTTTCGGGAGGCGCTTCTCGAAGCCGAGCGAACAGGAAAGCCCGCACCCCCGGATCCGTTTGACCCTGCCGTGACTGCGAGCTTCATGGATTGGCTTCGCGAGCCGGTCGGAAAGGGAACGCGGGCCGGCGTCTCGCGCTACGCGTACGCTCTCCATGCAGATCGCCCGGATCTGCAGAGTGCTTTCCCGAGGGTGCTCGGGGCTGATGCGCGCCGCTATGTCGACTGGCTCCACAAGTACGGCCAACCCCAGGTCGGGTTCCCCAGGGAACTGCTGCCGGGCGGCCCGCGGCGCCCGACGATGATGTCGATTGCGCGCGGCGCGAAGGCGAGGCTTGGAGTGCGGATCGAGAAGCGCCTTCGCGCGCTCGCTCATTCGCATTCGATTCTCGCGCGTGGGAAGCCGGTTTGGCGGGCGCTCAAGCGCGCCAGGGCGATCCCCCGGCGGTTGAGAAGCGGCTCCGCGGAGGCCGAAGCCCAGGACTCCGCGATCGACGTTGCGGTGCGACCGGTGGCGGGAGTCAATCTGGTCGGCTACTTGAATGCCGAGCTGGGGATCGGTGAAGTCGCCCGAAAGCTGATGGACGGTCTCGACCGCGCCGGGATCGATTTCTCCACGATCACCTACGATCGTACGCTCAGCCGGCAGGCGCATCGGGTCGACGAGCGTAGCTCGCAGCAGGCGCCCTTCGACATGAACGTGATCTGTATCAACGCCGATCAGCTACCGGTATTCCGCGAGGACATCGGCCCGGCGCTGTTCCAGAAGCGTTACTCGGTCGGCGTCTGGTTCTGGGAGGTTTCCCGCTTCCCGGCGGCCTTTCACGGCTCCTTCAAGATTGTCGACGAGGTCTGGGCCGCGACGAGCTTCGTGCGTGATGCCCTGGCGGCCACGACGTCGAAGCCCGTGCGCATAGTCCCGCTGCCGCTCGAGATGCCCAACGCCGAGCCGATCCCGCGGGGTCAACTCGGGTTACCTGATCGCTTCATGTTCCTCTACAGCTTCGATCTACTCAGCATCTTCGAGCGAAAGAACCCACTCGGAGTCGTCGATGCGTTCACACGCGCCTTCGCAGAGGGCGATGGTCCGATTCTCGTTCTGAAGTGCATCAACGGCGAGCACGATCTCGCCTCGCTCGAGCGGCTTCGACTGGCGACGGCCCAGCGCTCGGACATCTTCTTGTTCGAGGACTACCTCGCTCCGGAGATGAAGAACGCGCTGATGGCCGGTTGCGATTGTTACGTTTCGCTTCATCGCAGCGAGGGCTTGGGATTGACGATGGCGGAGGCGATGGCGTACGGGAAGCCCGTGATCGCCACCAACTACTCGGGCAACGTCGACTTCATGCACGAAGGCAACAGTCTTCTGATCCCCTACGAGCTCGTGTCGATTCCGAAGGGTTGCGATCCCTACCCGGCCGGCACCGAGTGGGCCGATCCGGATACCGACGCGGCGGCGGCAGCCATGCGCCGCGTGTTCGACGACCCGGCCGCCGCGCGCGAGCTCGGAGAGCGGGCCCGCGAAGACATCCTCGATCGCTTCTCGGTGGATAGGACTGCGGCGTTCCTGGCGGAGCAGTTCGCGATGCGAAAGCACGGGCCGCCCTCCGGCGCGTGACACTATGGCCTTGGGCGGACGAATCCTGAGACGGGTGGCTCGGATCGCCCCGAGCACACCGGCCCTGGTCGAACGCTTCCCACCACCGCAAGCACCCTGGACGCCTGAGTACACCGCGACGCATCACGCCTTTCTCGAGGCGGCCTTGGACGATGCGAACCTCGTCGCAAGGTTCGCCGAGATGAAAGCGCTACCGGATGGATACGGCGTGGGCTTGGACGAGCGCGTTGTCGAGTACCCCTGGCTGGTCTCCCGGTTGAGCGGCGGTCGCGTCCTCGACGCCGGCTCGGTATTGAACCATGCTCACATCCTCGACCGCGTGCTGCCCGGGATCGAATCGCTGAGCATCATCACGCTCCAACCGGAAGCGGAGTCGTTCCCCGAGCGTGGCGTCGACTACCAGTACGGGGATATCCGAGAGCTTCCGTTCGCAGACGACTCATTCGAGGCTGTCGTTTGCCTCTCGACTCTCGAGCATGTTGGTATGGACAACAGCGTCTACGGAGCTGAGGGCGCGCGTGCCGGCGACCCGAGACACGCGGCCCGGCGTGCGCTCGAAGAGCTCGAGCGCGTCTCGGCGCCCGGCGGCAGGCTTCTGATCTCGGTGCCGTTCGGCCGGCGGGAGGATCACGGCTGGTTCCGTCAGTTCGACGCGGACGATCTTGCCGATCTGCTCTCCGCGTCCCGGTTCGCTGCGGCGGAGATCGAGATCTTCAAGTACTCGGCAGCGGGTTGGCAACGTGCGGGCGCGCGGGATGCGGCCTCGTGCCGTTACCGCGACTACCACCACGACACCACTCCGGTGGCCGACCTCGCGGCCGCCGCGCGCGCGGTGGCTTGTGTGGCGATCGGTACCTGACGGCCGCGTCGCGTGGAAACGATCAGCGCCGACCGGCGACGACCTCGACGGTGGCATCGGCGACGCTAGCGAGATCGATCTCGTCGAACCAGGCGACATGCACCTGAACCAGGGTCAGTCGCAATCGATAGCGCCCCGCGCCCGGCGTCTGCACACGCAGGCTGCAGTGCATAGGTGTTCGCGGCGGAAGCGCATGAGGCAGCGGCGACATCACCGGCTCCTCGGCGATCGGCGAAGAATCTCCGTCCAGGTACCAGCGGTAACTGAGATACACGGGGCACGGTGGCGCCGAGACGAAGATCGCGGAGCCGAGGTTCTCGAGCGCGACAACGATATCGACCTCGCTTTGCTCCGGTAGACGCTCGGGAGTATCCGCGTCAATGCGAGCACGCCGGTCGACTGGCAGCAGCGGCTCGCCGACCGCCCACAACTGCACTGGCTCTACACCGACCTCCTCGAACAGCCCCAGTTGCGCCGTTGTACGGACACGCGCCGTATTTGTACGGAAGCCCGTGGCAAGACCGTCTGCGATCGCGCGCGGTGCGAAGACAAGGTCGTATACCTCTCGCCCGGGAAGCTCGATCCGGTCGAGCACTCTCCATGCGTCCAGGTCTACGACCGCAATCGTCGCGCGCGCGGCCGCGTCGGTGTTTTCGTAACGATGCTCGCTCTCGCCAACGTAGAGCAGGCGATCGCGAACGACCATTCCGCGTGGCCACACCCTGAGCTCCAACCGCCGTTCGATCTGGCGACCTGATTCGTCGAGCTCGAGCAATTCTCGCGTCCCGGAGTTGCAAACGAGCCAGTGGTCATTTACTAGAAGTTGACTGTGCGGGGCGCTCAAGCCGTCGAGCACGGTTCGAGTCCGCCCACGCTTGAGGTCGAACACGATGCCCGCCCCGGCAGTTCGACCTGACCAGTCGCGGTGCTCGGAGAAGCGGCCGAATGCGCCAACGTAGAGCCTGCCTCTGTGGACAAGCACGTCGTTCAGATGCCACGCATCGCCACTTCCGCCAGCCCGCCAGCGTCTGACTACGCCGGTATCACCGAGCCACACGATCTCGTTGGTAGCGGTCGAAGCGACAACGGCGAGGCCATCCTGCCACGCTATTCCGTGCGCGTCCGCGAGACCATCGAGCCGCTGATAGCGGTAAACGCCGCGGTGGTCGTAGACGAGTAGCTCGCCTGAAGATCCGGACTCGTCGAGTGAGCGCGGCAAACGCAGGAGCTGTTCCCCGGGAATCAGCGCGATGCCCGCCGTGCTGACTCGATCAATGATTTCGATCTCGCTTTCGTCATAGACGTACACGCCGCCCGGCGTGTCGTCGCTCGGATCCGAGATGATCAGAACGTCGTCGTCGAACATACGGCTCGGAAAGATACGCGAGAGAGAGCCAGCCAGGGTGGTGGCTTATGCGGCGATCGGTACATGACGGGCGCTGAGCGTTGTTAGGCAACCGAGATCTCTATCCCGTTGCAGATTGAAGGCGACGGCTTCTGGCTAGCGCACTTGAACTCTCTTTGCTTCCAATATCAACAGCGCCAGACCGCCGGGCGTGGTGGCTGTGACTCGGTATCGGAAAAGGCGACGGATCTCGGACAGCACCACCGTCTGGAATTCGTCGGCGTTTCCAGGCGAGCCTGTTGGGCCGCCCCGGTACTGGTAGTGCGGAGGCTGATTGAGGTAGCTCTGCTCTGTTAGAACGACCAGACCGGGCCGTAGCCGCGAGAGGCGTTTTTCGACAAGTGCCAGTGAGCGCTGCGGTAGCAGCGCGTTTTGATTGGGATCTGAGATCGGGAGCAAGTTGCCGCGATGAGCCCTGATCAGCGCCTCCGTTGACAGGTCGGCCTGTACAAGGACGGCAACTCGGCACTGGCCGGGCGCGAACCGGTCGAGTAACTGCTGCGCTTCCACAGCCCGCGGATCGGTGGGTTGCTGTCGCCAGTCGATGAGCGCATGAGCTCTGGCGGTTATCCGGGGATTGGATTGAAAGAGCTGCCAAAGCGGACTTCGTTGGAGCGCCGCATGTGTTTCTTGGGGTTGCTGCACGATGACGGCGGCCGCGGCCCAGCCGATGAAGGCGAGAACCGCGAAGCGCGTGGCCAAATGGACCACCGGCGTGTGTCGGGCGAGCAGAGACACCCAAAGCACGGACAGCACGATCGCCGCGGGTGCGATGTGATGGAGGTTGTTCGGATGGGAGCGCCCTAGGAAGTAAGTGAAGGAGAGGATCCCAAAGGCCGTTGTCGTTGCGATCGCAGTCAACTCGACACGTCTTGCCGATGCGAATGCTTTCTGCTCCAACGTGACGAACATGAGCCCCGCAGTCGAAGCGAAGTAAAGAGCGGCGATTAGGTAGCTGAGCGACCACGGGCCGATCAGCATTGTTCCGAAGCCTGTCCAGCCGTAGAGTCGAACGTATGCCAGGTAGCCGCTCCAATCGGGCCACTGCCCTGCAAAGACGCGTGTCGCGACAGCGAAGATAGCGTGGCTTGCGACGACAACCGAGGCGAGCAAAACGAGCTGGCGGCCGGCTCGCCTGGTCCGCTCTCTCCCGGACCCGTCCTGGAGGACCAGCTCGAGCGCGACAACTGCGAGATACGCTGCGATCGTGTAGAGAAATGTCTCGAAGCTCCAGATCGCGGAGATACCCACGAGGACGAGCATCGCGACGTTGAGCGTTCGGCGGCGCTCAGGGTATTTCGCCGCGAGCACCGCCAGTGCGATCAGAACCCACGGAGGGCCGAAGCGGAGAAAGCCGACGCTGGCCCAGCGGATGTGGACGTCTTCCCCTGTAAGAACGTGGGCAACGAGGCAGGCGCTGGTGCCGAGAAGAGCGTACCGCTGCGACCGGCAACCAACCCGCAGCACGAGGTAGATGAGGACGAGCTCAAGTGCCGTCAGGAGTCCATTGATGAGCTGGAAGCTCCCGTAACCAATCGGAAGAACCTCGAAGATCCCGGCCAGGAAGTACATGACCCCAACGCCGTACTGGGCGAACGTGTCGACGAGCATCGGCGATCCGTGCAGGATCGCATTGGCCGGTCCGACGTAATAGTCCTGGTCGATGCGCAGTCTGCCGTAGTACTGGTTGAAGTCGAATGTCAGTAGAGGAATGAGGAGGAGGACGACGATCGCGTCCAGAGCGAGCGTGATCGAGCGCCGAACCCGGATCGCCGGCGCAGCCATCAGGATGAGGGCGATTACGACACCGAGCTCGATTGAGGCGCTCACGCGTAGACGCGTGAAGAAACCGTGAGGAACGAAGAGCATCAGCGCGCCGACGGCGAGCACGGCTGGTATCGCCAAAGCGAGCCGCGGGAGTCGCACCGGCCGATCTCGTCGCAAGAGCGCTCTCGTCACGACCCAGTTCCCGAGCGCGATCAGTACGACATCGAGCAGAAAGCCGACCTGAAGCGCCGAGGTTCCTCCGGCATCGAACCGGAAATGGCCGAGCAGCAGAATTGCCGACAGGGCTGCGAGATTCGCTCCGACCAGGAAAGCAGACACGTCGGGTCGGGACGAGAGCAACCTCAACCGGTAGCGAGCAGCGAACGCTGCGAGCGGGAGAAGAAACACGAATGTCGCCGGGTAGAGAACGGTTTCCACGTGCTCGGTATGGCCGATCGCCATGGTGACGAGCGTGGACAGCGCTACGAACGCCATGCCGCCGTAGGCGAGCGTGAGAGTGACTCTCGTAACTAGAGGTGCCAGTAGGAAGGGCGCCTCTTCGCTCGCTACCGGATACTCCTCACCGGCTCCGCCCTGCCGCGGTGGTTGGTGACTCTTAGGAATATCGGGTTCGTCCCTAGGCATCCCGCCGGAGTCTAAACGACTAGCGATGCGCCCCTCACAAGCCCGGGCTCGATCAAACGGACTGCGACTCCGCTCGCATCCATCGCCCTCCGGTCGACCGGGCAAGCCGCGACGGGCTCGCTCGCGGATGCTCGTTGTCGATGGTCATCGTCGGGTGCCGATCGTTTCGATAACCTCCGCCCCATGAGCGAGGCCGCCGCGCAGATACTCGCGACGAAGATCAGGAGGACGATTCTCACGCAATCGAAGCGTGCGAACGTCGGGCATATCGGCTCGTGCTTGTCTATCGCCGACATCCTCGCGACTCTCTACGGAGGCGTCTTGCGAATCCCGTCGCCGGATGCTGGAGATCGAGACCGGCTGATCCTTTCGAAGGGTCATGCTGCCCTCGCGCTCTATGGGGCTTTGAACGCCGTCGGCGTTATCGACGACGACTTGCTCGAGACGTTCTGTTCCGATGGCTCTCCGCTCGGGACACACCCCGAGCACGTCGTGCCCGGGATCGATATCTCGACCGGATCGCTCGGACACGGATTGTCGATCGGCTGCGGCGCGGCACTGGCGGCGCGAATGCAGAACTCCAAGCGACGGACATACGTCGTGGTCAGCGACGCGGAGTGCAACGAAGGTGCGCTCTGGGAGGCAGTCATGTTCGCCGTGCACCACCGGCTCTCGAGCCTCACGGCGATCGTCGATCTGAATGGGCAGCAGGCTTTGGGTTACACCCGCGACGTCCTCGACCTGTCGCCTCTCGAGAACAAGTGGAAGGCATTCGGCTGGGACGTACGGAGCGTTGACGGGCACAATTCGCTGGCCCTCGAGAGTGCGCTAAGCGGAGTGGATGGAGACGCTCCGCACGTCGTGATCGCGAAGACGACGTTCGGAAAGGGCGTGTCCTTCATGGAGAATCAGCTCAGCTGGCACTACTGGCCGATGACTGATGAGCAGTTCTCGACCGCGATTGCCGAACTGGAAAAGAGCGAAGCGTGAGAAGCGCGTTCATCTGCTCGCTCGTCGAGCTGGCAGAACGCGATCCACGAGTCGTTCTACTGACCGGAGATCTCGGCTTCACGGTAATCGAAGAGTTCGCGGAGCGATTTCCTGATCGCTTCTTCAATGTCGGGGTCGCCGAGCAGAACATGCTCGGTGTTGCCACTGGTCTCGCCGAGGCTGGGTACGTTCCCTTCGCATATTCGATCGCGACGTTCGCGACGATGAGGCCGTACGAGTTCATACGCAACGGGCCGTTGCTCCACGGTTTGCCCGTCCGAGTAGTCGGAGTCGGAACCGGCCTCGACTACGGCAACAACGGAGTTACCCACTACGCGCTCGAGGACGTCGCGCTGATGCGCGTGCAGCCAAAGATGATGGTCGTAGCGCCGGCGGACCCCGATCAGGCGCGCACATCGGTGACTGCGACGGCCGATGTTCGTGGCCCGATCTACTTTCGCGTCGGGAAAGGCGCCCAATCGATTCCCGAACTCGGCGGTCGCTTCTCGCCAGGGCGCGCAGAACTCCTCCGCGAAGGAGGGGATATCGCGATCATCGCGCTTGGCGCTGCAACTCGCATTGCACTCGATGCCGCTGATCTCCTATCCCTCTCAGGGATCAAAGCAGCCGTCGCGACCGTGTCGTCGTTCAACCCGTCTCCGACGGCAGACATCGCCGCCTTGCTGGACCACATCTCCGTGGCCATTACAGTCGAAACTCATTACGTCAACGGCGGGCTCGGCTCATTCGTGGCGGAAGTCGTGGCCGAGCACGGTCTTGATGTTCGCCTCACCAGATCTGCTGTTCGTGAGATGCCGCGGGCATTAAGCGGTACGCAGCAGTACCTGCTCGAGCGCTATGGGCTGACGCCACGCGCAGTGGCTGACTCCGCCTTGGCCTCGCTCTCACTCGGAGGCTCCTGAGCGGCCTCGGGCGCTCCCGTTTCGACGTCGCCGGGTCGGTTCAGCACGCTCTCGACAACATACGAGGGCCGGCGTTTGACCTCCTCATAGATGTGCGCGAGGTATGAGCCGATGATTGCCAGGCACAGCAGCTGAATGCCTCCGATGAAGAGCACGACCACGATGATCGTCGTGATCCCGCGCGAGACCGACGACGGGTCGAAGATACGAAGGAGAATCTGCGCGACCGCTCCGAGGAACGAGACGGTAACGGTCGCCAGCGCGAGCCACATGATTGCGTCGAGCGGCGCGTAAGAGAAGGAGATGATTGCCCGACGCGCCCAGCCGAGGTTCTTGACCAACGAGTTCGTGGTGGTTCCGAACATCCGCTCGGGGCGCCGATACGGAACGCCGATTTGCTTGAAGCCGGCCCAAGCGCGCAGTCCGCGAAGGAAACGGTTCGTTTCGGGCAGGTCGTTGAGGACATTGACGACGCGCCGGTCGAGCAAGGAAAAGTCCCCCGCGTCCAGAGGCACCTGGACATACGAAAACTTCCGGAAGACGCGGTAGAAGGCCTTATAGGCGAAGCGCATAACGCGCGGTGCGTCGCGCTCGACGCGTTTACCGTAGACAACGTCGTAGCCTTCTATCCAGCGCTTGTAGAACTCCGCGATCAATTCGGGCGGGTCTTGTAGATCGCCATCGAGCAGTACGGCCGCGTCGCCGGTCGCCAGCCGAAGACCACTGGTGAACGCATTCTGGGAACCGAATGCGCGTGTGTGGTTGATGACCACGACGCGCGGATCGGCTTTTGCGAGCTCGGCTAGAACCTCGCGCGCGTTGTCGGGACTACCGTCGTTTACGAAGATGATCTCGTAGTCCACTCCGAGCGAGCGAAAGACGGCAGTCAGTCTCTCGTGCATGATCGGGACCGCCGGCGCGTCCCGATAGCAGGCGATCACAGCACTGATTCGCGCTCGCTCCGCGTCTGGTGTCCGGCGGTTATCCATTGACTGGAGACTATTCTACGGCGACCGGAGAGACGGCAGAGGCCGTACTAGACTGGGCGCCGTGGACAAAACAACACGATCACGCGACCCGTTCGCGGGCCGGGAGAACCTCGTCGACCGCACCGATGAGACCTGGCGCCCGCCTTTGCATGCGCCTCCTGGTGGCAAGCTCGAGCGAATCGCAAGCGCAACGCGCAGGTTCTTCGACGTTCAGGCCGGGTCGATCTGGCGTGATCTCGCGCCAGAACTGAGGCAACT
Source organism: Actinomycetota bacterium (assembly GCA_003170155.1). Classification (GTDB taxonomy): domain Bacteria; phylum Actinomycetota; class Thermoleophilia; order Gaiellales; family Gaiellaceae; genus Fen-549. Next base: position 10,372 of record PMZQ01000027.1, read on the forward strand.
ACGAGGGACTCTCGTCGACGTCGGTTGCGGTGCACAGCCGTACCGGCCGTTGCTGGGCCCGGACGTCGAGTACATCGGGATCGACATCGCCGAGGTAGAGGAACGCTTCGGCTACGCGATTCCAGGGACTAGGTATTTCAGCGGCGAGACGTGGCCTGTCGCCGACGCCGGCGCGGACACGGTGCTCGCGACCGAGACGCTCGAGCACGTTGTCGATCCCTCCCGTTTCATGCGGGAGGCACATCGGTGCCTTCGGCCGGGCGGGAAGCTCATCCTCACTGTTCCGTTCTCAGCGCGGTGGCACTTCGTCCCGCATGACTACTGGCGGTTCACGCCTTCGTCGCTTGCGCTCCTCCTCGTCGAGAACGGATTCGCGAAGCCTCGGGTCTACGCTCGCGGGAACGCGCTTACCGTTGCGGCGTACAAGACGATGGCGCTCGTCCTCACGCGCTTATTTCCTCAGAACGGCACTCGAGCGAAGCGCATCACATCTGTGGCTGTCGGAATCCCCGGGGTCCCTTTTGTTGTTCTCGGCGCCGCGATCGCGAACTTATCGCTTCGATCGGCCGGTGGCGACGACTGCCTCGGCTACACGGTCGTGGCGGAAAGTTCGCTGGAAAGACGATGACCGTCGAGTTTCAATCGCGCTCCTGTCCCGTGTGTGGGTCGACTGACGACTCGCGCGTATTCGCGGAAAAGACACTCGACGACTCGACGTGGAAGGACCTCTCGTTCTCCTCGCGGAAGCTCCCTGAATACCTGGTTCACAGGATGGTCGAGTGCCCGGGCTGCGATGTCGTCTATGCCTCGCCGGCTCCGCACGAGAAAGTTCTCGAGCAGGCTTACCGAGCGGCCCCTTTTGTGAGCGCAGAGGAGTCGGCTTTTGCGGCCGAGACCTATCGCCGGCTTCTTCGTACTCTGCTCGCGAGCCTAAACGGTCGCGCAAACGCGCTCGACGTGGGCGCGAGCGACGGCACGTTCTTGCAGGCGCTTCTCGACGAGGGCTTCGAGAACGTGGTCGGGATCGAGCCGGCCGCGGCATCGGCCGAGGCTGCGCCCGAAAGTGTCCGCAACCGGATACGCGTCGAACCCTTCCGGCGCGCATCGCTCGCGGGCGAGAGATTCGATTTGGTCACGGCTTTCCAGACACTCGAGCATGTTTCTGACCCAGTTCGAGTCGTGCGTGACGCATACGAACTACTGGAAGTCGGTGGCGCGATACTCGTTGTCGTCCACAACCGGCGTGCGCTCTTGACCCGACTCGTCGGCCGGCGGTCGCCGATCTTAGACGTTGAGCATGTTCAACTTTTCTCGCCTCGCAGTATTCGAGAGTTGCTTCAGCGGGCGGGGTTCGAAGATATTCGGGTCGCGGGAGTTACCAATCGCTATCCGCTTCGGTACTGGTTCAAGCTCGCCCCGCTCTCGGCCGGGCTGAAGTCGCCCCTTCTCGCGAGGCTCGAGCACTCCCGAATCGGCTCCCTTCCGATCTCCTTGCGCCCGGGTAATCTCGTCGCATCGGGGCGGCGGCGCGCTCCGTCCGACCCGGCAGTGGCTACGTGAAGCGGGCGATCGTTACCGGTGGCGCGGGCTTCGTCGCCGCCAACCTCGTTCGGAGGTTGCTTCGGGACGGACACGAGGTGGTCGCGACGGTTCGTCCCCAGAGCGACACCTGGAGAATCGACGGGCTACGCGACGACATCGATTGCGTCGAGCTCGACATCGAAGACTCGGCACAGGTAGCGGACCTCGTCGGCCGGGAAAAGCCCGACACGATCTTTCATCTCGCGGCGCACGGCGCCTACTCCTGGCAGCGTGAGCGCCGGCGGATTTTCGAGACGAACCTGGGCGGGACGATGAACGTCTTGGAAGCGGCCGTCGCTCACAACGTCAATGCGGTTGTAGTGGCGGGGTCCTCCTCGGAGTACGGATTTAAAGATCACAGTCCGGCCGAGGCCGAGGCGCTTGAGCCGAACAGTGACTACGCGACAGCGAAAGCCGCGGCAACGTTGCTGGCGGGTTATATCGGTCGCAGTGAGAGCGTGGACGTCGTCACGCTGCGGCTCTACTCGGCGTACGGTCCCTGGGAAGAGCCCGACCGGCTCGTCCCCAAGCTAGTTTCGTCCGCGCTCGCCGGTCGTCTACCGCCGCTCGTCGAGCCCGACACCGCCCGCGACTTCGTCTTCGTTGCGGACGTGGTCGAGGCGTTCATCACGGCTGCGGAAAAAGCCGAGGCTGCTACGGGTCGGATCTACAACCTGGGGACAGGACGCCAAACGACTCTTCGCGAGATCGTTGAGACAGCACGGCGGCTCTTTCGGGTAGACGAAGAACCCCTCTGGAACACGATGCCGCAGCGCTCCTGGGACACCACGATCTGGGTCGCGGATTCGGCGCGGATTCGGGCAGAACTCGGTTGGGAGCCGAGGACTTCGCTTGAGCAAGGGTTGGTCGCCACCGCAGAGTGGCTGAAGGCCGCCGGCGCCGCCATCCGCGAGAAGTACACGTTCCGGCACTGACCTGGTTTCCAGCGGACTGTCGCCTGTGTCCGGGCAAGCACAACCTACACTTTGCTTTCTCCGCGCTAGCTGCCGAAACGCGTTGCCGTCGGTGTGCTCAATCGTGGGTTCACGAGGCGAACGTGTAGATTCGGTCGGGGATTGCTCGCGTCAACGGGAACCGGCGGGCCGCTCGTGACGAACTCGAGGTTCGTGTCACCCGGAGGGATTCGGCAAGCGAATTCAACTTGTGAGCCGACGGCGGCAACGGGGAAGGTTCGGCGGCACGCCGCAGGGGCGACGACGGACACCGTGGCCGGCGCGGTGCCGATTGCACGGAAAGCGAGTGCTTGCAGCGTTATCTCCCGTGGAACGCCGGCGGGATTGTGGATCGTGAGTGTGCCGTGGGCGCCGAGCCAGTGCCATTGAGTCGTTGCGTCTTGCTCGACGCCGCCAAACCCGGCGCCCCAGACGAGCGTTAGGGGGCGCACGAGCTCGTCTCCGAGCACGCGGAGCTCGGCTCGTGTGTACCGCGCGGCTTGCTCGCGCTCGAGCGGCTGGAGGTCGAAGTACGAGATGCTCCCGTCGTCCGAGTTGAGCGGGGCTTGCCCCCCTAGTACGGCGGATATCTCGGCCGTAAGCGCGGCCCCCTGGTCGGCGTACGCGCGACGATCAAGCCAGATGCCGTCGAAACCAGCGGCGGCCGCGCGAATGACGAGTCCGTGCGTAGACCAGTTGGCCATCTCGGGGCCCCAGTCGGTCGGGCGGCCCTTCATTGCTCCCCCGCTCCACTTGACCGGTGCGAAGGTCTGCACATACGGACGCAGCTGCTCGTAATCAGGCATGTTGAGCTGCGGGCCAGCCTCAGGGAACGGAACATATGGGAGCTGCAATACGGACGCGTCCCGCCGGGGTAGGCGGTAGACGACCTCGGCGGTGAACTGCTGTTGCGAGCGCCAAACAGCGGTCTGGGCTTTGTAAAACGCTTCGCTTCTGAGTCCCGTCGGGGTCTGGTCGATGACCGCCAGCACGAGAAGCGCGGCCAAGCCGCCGCCGATTGCGATGCGGCGCCATCGTCTGGCCTCGGGTTTGAGGCGACGACCGACGCGGTCGAGCCCGAGCCCGACGGAGAGCAGAGCGGTGAACCCGATCACCACGCACATGCGGTCCCAGGCACGGATCTGCGGGGTCACGTACCAGGCGATCAGCGACGACAGGCCGCCGGTCCACGAAACGAGAAGAGCGGTGAGAGATACGAACCCAGCGGTCGGCAGAACCCTCGGCTTGCGTAGCCCAAACCGGAAGAGCGCACCGATGCCTAGCAGTAGGCCGATGCTTCCCAGGGAGCCCAACCAAGCCATCGAGGGGCCCTCTGCCGGAATTGTGGTGGTCGTGTCGTAACGCTTCCCCGCGTGGGCGAGGAATGAGACAGGATGGTACTGGGACGGGATGAGCAGGTCGGCGAGCTTGAGCCCGTAGATCTCGCTTTCGAACGGCTGCCGGACACCGACGCTCTTATTCGAGCCATTTCGCGCGTGGTAGATGATCGATGGTGCCTGGGCAGCGACCGCCAAGAACGCGACCATTCCCGCAACCGCGGCACCCCGCAGCAGCGGCTGCCACGACAGGCGGATAAGTGCGATGACGGGCGCGCCGACCACGAGTAGCACAATGCAGAACGCCGTCCAGTACACGGACGCACCGGAGACAATGAGCACCGCGATAGCGACTTTCAGGGTCGGTAACGGCACCCGGCCGCGCATCGTCCACACCGGCCTTCCGAGAATCACGACGATTACGAGCCACACGACGAGGGGAACTGCGTAGTAGGCCGTGTGCGTCCACGCGAGCGCGAGAAAGTGATACGGGAGTGCTGAGAAAGCGACGCTGGTAACCAGAGCGACTGGGCGGGTTACGCCGAGGTCGCGCTGCGCGGCGAAGGCGGTCATAGCCGCCAGCGGGAACCCGGCGATCATGAAGGCGTTGAGAACCAGGATCGGATCCTGAGAGACGATCGAGAAGGTCTTCATCAATCCGAAATGCAGGTAATCGCCGAAGACCGACGAGAAGTCGTACATGCTGAGCCCGAACGGTGCACCGAGGTCGGACACGTGCCAGTACCAACCGTGCGCCATCATCGCCTTGACCAGGGTGAGGTTCACGAGGTAGTCGCCACCCGCGGCCACAATCGGGGTGTGCGGGTTAGCCCACCACAACTGGAAAGTGACGACTGCCACGAGTAGTGCGACAACGCCTGTTGCCAGCGTCCACTCGGCTTCCCGAATCCAGGGCCGCGCGCGTAGCGACGTTCCGGCGGCGGCAAGCCTGCTGCGCAGCATAGGTTGCATGGTACAGAGGTCGAAAGCGCGCTTCGCTATCTTCCGGTGCGATGGCAGACCGCGTGATCATCGCCCGGGAATGGGCTCGGATGCTGCGCTTCATGGTCGTCGGATTGGCAAACACGGCTATTTACGCCGTGCTCTACTTCGTATTCGTCGCGATCAGCCTGCCGTACCTGGCGGCTTCGATTCTGGCTTTCGGTATCTCGATCGCGATCGCCTATCTTCTAAATCACAGGTTCACGTTTCGCGTTGCCGACCACTCGGCACGGCTCGTGACGTGGTTCTTTGCGGTGCAGGGTCTCGGCGCGTTCGTTAACGTCGCCGCGCTCACCGTAGCGGTCGAGTGGTTGGGCTGGACCCCCGTCGCGGCGCAACTGGTAATCCTCCCACCGATCGTAGCGACGACATTCATCGCAAACCGGCTGATCGTCTTCCGTGCTCAGGTCGATACGCGCGGCGGCTGACCGGAAGCGATCGCCAGTGCGGCGGGCAGGTCGAGGTTGAACGGGGCGGCTGGAACGACGCTACTTGCGCGCCACCAACGTATACCGCGTCGAGCGCGTACGATCCTGCTCCCAGTCGCCGCTACCGTCCGGCGCGAAGACGTGCGCCGAGGCGAAGCCGGTACCGAGCGCGAGCGCGAGCGAGACCTCCGGGAAGATCGGCCTGCGGTGGGTCGGATCGACCCAGAACGTGGATGCGGCACTTACCTCGTGCGGGTTGATCGTCTCCACGAGCAGCAGTCCGCCGGGCCGCAGGGCACTGAGCGCGCCGGTAAAGAACACCTCAAGATCTTCGACGGGCAGGTGCTCGACGACGTGAATGGCGCTGATCGAGCCGAGCGAGTGCTCGGCGATCTCTCGAAGCGCCGCGATACCGTCGCCGACCATGGCCGTCCGCCCCCGTGCGTTGGCCTGCTGGATGAGTTCTTCGTCGAGGTCGATACCCCGCGCCTCGATGTCGGCCTGCTCTGCGATCTCGAGCAGTTCGCCGCGACCGCATCCGATGTCCAGCAGCGGTCCCTGGCCGGCGAGCAGCGCGCCGTAGGGCTGCATCAGTTCCAGGACGCGTTCGTACGGGCCGCGGAACACGGCCAGGAAGTCGGCGTACTGGTCGCCGCTGGCGCGCAGATCGCTGCCGCCCAGCGCCAGACCGATCCCTTCGACCTGCTCCACGATCAGCCCCGCCTCGGCGATGCCGTAAGGCTGAGCCGCATGGCGCTCGAGGTGCTCTACTTGGGTCTGCGCCATGGCGTCTACTCGGCGCTCCACCTCATCGTCGCGTTGCTGTAGTGCGACGAGCTGTTGGTCGAAGCTCCCCGCGAGATGCGCGATGTCGCCTTCGATACGAGCCGCAAGCGCCTGGCGCGCGCGCTCTTCCTGTCCGATCTCTTTGCTCCCAAGATCGATGCTTCGCTCGAGTTCGATCAGGTCTTGTCTCAGCTCCTCGGTGCGAGATGCGACTGCATTGTCCATCAGCGACCGCCATTTACGGCGCAGAGGGCGCAGCGGTAGGCCGGTCAGACGGTTGTGCGCCACACGTCGTACGATACGTTGTGCGCCGGGTTGGGTTTCGAGTTCGGCGTCGGGCGGCTGCGCCGCGGGGCTGTGCGCCGCAGCGTATCGAGCTCGTACGAGGTCTAGGCGCTCGCGCATCGCGGCACCGCTGACGACCGCGTTGTGCTGCTCGGCCACGCGTCGGCGACCCCGTTCGGCCATTGCGGCGGCGGCCTCGGGTTGCGCGACGATCCAGCGCAGTGCGTCGGCGAGATCATCGAGGTCGGGATCCGCCCAGCGGCCGTCGGGCGGGTAGGGCAGCGCGCCCGGGCCGACCCGCGACGGCGTCCATTTGACGATCCGCGCGACCGTGTCGTCGGCGTACTGGGTCGTTCCGCCGTACCCGGTCACCACGACCGGCTTGCCGAGGAGCATCGCCTCCGCCGGGGTGTAGCCGAAGCCCTCGGAGCGGTGCGGCGAGACATAGCAGTCGCAGAGCTCGAGCAGGGCATCCATCTCGCGACGACTGAGGAAGCGGTCGATGACCACGATGTCGTCGCGGCCGGCCGCAGCCAGACGCACCTTCTCATCGGACTCCGGGAGACTCTCGTGGTTGATGCATTTGAGTACCAAGCGTGCTTTCGATCCCTCCGGAAAGGCGCGACGGTACGCCTCGACGAGACCACTCGGGTTCTTGCGCGCCTCGGTCGAGTGGTAGTCCCAGATGTAGAGGAAGACCTTCTCGTTATCCTTCCAGCCGAAGTGGGCGCGGTCGAGCGGCTGCTCCAGGCGCTGCACCGAGACCGGTACTGGGAACACCCAGACGGGCACCTCGACGTGCGGCTCAACCAGGCCCCGGATGAAATCTGTTCCTACCCACACCTCGTCGAGCCACTGCAGCGCCCGCGACCACTCCGCGCCGGGTAACGGGTCGACCTCCCACCACCAGACGCCGATCGTCGGGCGCCCGGCGAAGAACTCCTCTCCGACACCGCGCGCAAAGTCCGGCATCCGATCGCCGTTGACGACGACGATGTTGACGTCGTGGTCTGCGTCCTCCGGGCCGACCGGGGAGTAGTCAGTCTGCTGGTCGGTCGGTGGCACGAATAGTCCCTGAACCGGCGTGGTCGAGACACCGGCCGCCTCGAGCGCCACCGCGATCTGCCGGGCGCTCTCTCCTAGCCCGAGCACGGACGTGAAGTACCCGGCGAGATTGACGCCCTCGGTATCGGGCTCCACCTGATCTGGAAGATCCTCTCGAGCTACCTCGACGACTACCGGGCGCGGCGGCAAGAAGCTCTCGGGGATCGACATTTCCCGATGGGCGGAGTTCCACGCCCACGCGACGAAGTCGAGACCGCCGTTGCCATCAAGCGACGGGAACGCCTCGGCGACATCGTGGCGCACACCGTAGATGGCGCAGAGCATGCGGTTTACGCCGGTCGAGCCGCCTTGTCTGGAAGGTTGTAGCGCGTAAGCACGCAGTTGCTCGAAACCCTCTTCGCTGAACGGCGAGTGCGTGATCGTGCCCTCCCGCAAGCCGCCGCGAATCAGGCCCTGCGTTATTTCGTTGAGCGGAAGACCCTCCGGCAGCTCATCCCAGCGAGTGCGCGGGGCCTCAACCATCGCGCCGAACCGGCTGTTCTCGTTCGAACAAGTCCAGCCGGCCGCCAGCAGTGCGGTGGCCCGTTCGCGTAGCAGAGGCGCGAGGGCGGGCTGTTCGCTCACGCGGGCCGTCACGATCTCGCCGTCGAGGAGGTGGGGCCGGCGTGGGTCGAACTCACGCAGGCCGAGCAGAGTCAGGGGCTGGCCATCGACGAGAGGCGTGGTCTCCGTCGGGCCCGCTTCGACGGTATGCGACAGCAGCTGCGCCGTGGACAGTACCGCGCCTGCCGACTGAACGAGATCGACCTCGTCGCGTAATGCCAGCGCGTTGAACCACAGTTGCGCGGTGGCGCTCGTAGCGAGCGACTCATGAGTGGGGACGTCCCGCGGCACAGGCCACTCGGAGAGCACGCCGGCTGCGGCTCGGGAGCCGACCTTCCAACCGAACAGCGACCGCGAGACGAGCTCTCCGTCGTGGCGCGCTACGGCAGACGCCGACTGCAGCGCATACGGACGTCCGTTCGGGCTATCCCTCCGCTCGTGATCGTGTGGCGCGAGTGACGGGGCTGCGAGACCGGCAACCACCTCAGACTCCTTCAGCGCCGTCCAGAACGGAGCGGGCGCCTGCACGACCGCGACGTCGCCCCCGATCCACAGAACGTGATCGCCGGGGTTGCCCACACTCGACAGCACGTGCGGAAATGCTGCCCAGATTAGGCCGCGTTCACCGTAGGAGCCGATCCAACGACCGACTAAATCGGGGTCGAGACCAAGGTCGCTATCGGTCAGAATCTCCCCGGCGCCGCGGAGTTGAACGAGCAACTGCGGGTCCTCGTCGAGGACCACGATCGTGCGGGGCACGGTGGGGTCAACTCGCGCCAGACTGTCGGCCAGGACGCGTACCTCGGGAGCGGTCGCACGGGTGACCGCTATCAGGAGGTACCGATGACACATGGAAAGAGACGATACTTCATGGAAGTTGAGGCCGGAGTCGGTCTAGGCCCGGCCTCCTTGATGTCTTCGCACCATCGACCGGTCCATACGCGCCGACCCCTAAACGGAGCTTGTCGTGGCTGTGCTCAGTACGGCGGTCGGCGTTCACAGCCCACTGCTCCACTGCTGTTACGCTGAGCCGCATGTCATTCCTCGTCCCCAAGCGCGAGCCGGCGCGCGCCGCAGGCGACGACCTTCGTCGCGAGGACATCGACGCGGTTTTCCGCGAGTTTCTGGGAAGGTCCGCGGCTTCGGAAGATGTCTCTTTCTGGATGAGAAGCGGATCGCTGCGGGCCTTGCTCGATGGAGTGCTCGCCTCCGATGAGTACGCAGAGCGGGTGGCCAAGCGCGAGACAGGCAGCGATCTCAGTCGCGAGGACATCGAAGCTGTCTTCCTCGAGTTTCTGGGACGGGTCGCGACGCCGGGAGATATCGCGGCTTCGATGCGGACCGGATCGCTGAAGGCCTTCCTCGATGAAGTGCTCGCCTCCGAAGAGTACGTAGAGCGGATCGCCAAGCGCAAGATAGGCGAAGCGGCGCGCACCGGCAGGCCGTACCTGAACTGCTTCATAGACGGCTGGGAGGGATTCACCCGTCCTCCCGGCGATATCTCTCCGGACGGTGTTGTGATCGTGGGCGAGTCCGGTCACCTCTTCATTTACGGCGGCACCAACGACAATGTCGCGACGCACCGTGGCGAAGTGGAGATGGCTGAGGGCTGGCTGGAGGAATGGCGGACGCTCGTGGCGAAGCGGCTGGATCACGCGCAGCGCGCCGGCCGGCGTCTCGCATTTCTGGTCGTGCCCGAGAAGCTCGCTGTGTACACGGACTGCTTTCCGCAGGACTTAACCGTTATCGCCCCGCGACCCGTGCTGCGCCAGCTCGAAGAGGCCGCACTACCGCTTGTCTATCCGATGGAGGCGCTGCGCGACGCTCGCAACGGCGGCAACACCTACCTGTCCACCGACAGCCATCTGACCGTCCGCGGAAACCAGATCTTGGCGGAGGCTACGGTGAGGGAACTCGGTGTTTCGCCGGCTCTCCTCCCGGATGTGGACACCGCGAGTCCCTATCTCGCCGCCGGAGACCTGGGCCGACATTTCGACCCGTCGCTCGTAGAGGTCATGCGGCTGATGGCGGGTGCCTCCCGGGCCACCGTCGTCTCAGACAACCGGGCGGAGGTCGCTAGCGTCGGGGGTCATATCGGGACGATGCGCGTGTTTCGCCATGAGGACGCGCCGGATCAGCGAACCGCTGTGGTCTTTGGCGATTCCTACGGGTTCGGCGATGACGCCTACCAGGGACTGTCGTGGTGGCTGGCACAGATCTTTCGAGAGGTGCACTTCGTTTGGGTGCCGTTCGGATGGGATCCGGAGTACCTGGACAGCGTCAACGCAGAGTTGGTTGTGTGCCAGACGGCCGAGCGTTTCATGGCCCGAGTACCAAGGCTCAAGGTAAACGTCGGATCTTTGGCCAGGGAGACGATCGCACGGCACCGGGCGATCTCCGAAGAACGCATCTTTGGAGATCGATCGATTCGCGCCCGGGCTCGGGACGCACTGGGTGGCTCGCGTCGCTGAGGAAGTGCCTGGGTGCGCGCGGCGGCATCCCCTCGAGTGCTGTCGGAACGGCCTCCGTGCGAGAGATGAACCTCATACACGGATCCAAGGGCGAGAGAGAAACAGTAGTAGGGCGCCATTCGCGGCGCTGCCCCCGGTACGTGCACTCGCTGGCCGAGATGCGAGCCCAGCCGGCCTGCTAGCGGCGACTCATCACTTGGAGCTTCGCGCCGGGGTTGTGTACCAGTCCACGTATCGGCCGCACGCCGCGCGTAGCGGTATAACGCGCTCGGTTCCAACCCGTGTGGCGACGATGGCCCCCATGTAGGCTCCGGCCTCCGCCGGTGTGAGCTTCGTAAACCACCCAGCGGCGGCGTGGATCGTGAGCGTGATCGAGCCCGACGGTGGGACTACAACACGTGCGATCGGCCATCGCGGCCCTGGGCGGTCGAGGTTGGCCGGTAGCCGTCGCAGCACGCCGCCTGGCCCGCTCACCGTGACCTCACGAGAGCTCACGTACGACGTCTCCAGATCCCATGCCCCAGGGCTGAGCGATAGGGGAACGGTAGTCGTCGATCCCGGCGGGATCACGCCAGGGACCCAAACCACGACCGGAGGCGTGCGCACGGCGGCTTTTCCGCCATTACGGATGAGCGCGCGGACGGATGGTTTTCTGCAATCGAGCGTCGCTCCCGGGTACGGTCCCTCGTTCAGGATCTGCCTAGGCGCGACCACACCCGTACGCCGCCACAGCTCGAAGTCCGAGGTAGTGCGAACGAGGTGAAGCTGCGGTGGAAGCGCGCTCTGCGCCGCATCGCGGGTGGTGATAACCCAGCGGCTGGCGTTGATCGCCGAAACATCCACCGAGTCGATGTCGAACGTCCAGCCGTACGTCCATCCTTTCTGAGGCAGGATGGGCAGCACCTGATTACCGATCACCGGAGCCCACACCTTCACGCCGGCGAGCTCCCAGGCGATGAAGTCGTCATTGCCGAGGAAGAGCGTCGTCTCACCGTGTAGGTCCTCGCGTAACTCGCGCAACTGGGCGAGATGACTGGTCGGTCCCACGGGGCTGAATCGCAGCACTCGCGCGCTAGAGTCGGAAACGCGCACCAACAGGACGAGAGCCAGGATTGGAGCGATCACCAGCCACTCGACCGGCATGCGCTGCGAGCGCTCGGCCAACGGCAACGCGGCCAGGAGAAGAAGCAGCGGAGACAGGATGACGAGAGCCTTGGCGGCGACGTACGGCGATTGAGTGTGGGCGGAGAAGACCCAGATCAGGTACGAGGCGGTGGCCGCCGCGGGCAGCATCCATCTCCCACGCCGAAGCGACCAGACGACGCCGAAGAGCACGAGCATCAGAGCGAAGGCCGTCCACATGCCACCTTCGAAGGGTGGACTTGCTCCGAAGCGGAAGTCACGGTTGTTCCATACTCCGAAGGCCTCCCACTTGGAAAGCGGGCCCGCCAGGTTGCCCAGGTTGGATTTCGGGATTTTGAACTGGAGAAAATCCTTTATCCCCGGGAGCTCTTGCACCAGGACCACGAAGAGGACTCCGACGGCCACAGCCACCCCGAGTAGCTGGCGACGGAGCTCCGTCACGGCGGCGCGAACGCCGCCGTGATAGATGCGGATTGCCGCCTGCACTACGAGCCAGAGGCCAAAAAACGCGGCTGGCCACGGCAGCCCGGCGGCAGAGTAGACCGATGCCGTGCCCGCGACGAGCAGGGCCAGGGGAGCCCACCGCCATCTTCCGGAGGCCGGCACAGGACACTCGAGCCAGAGCGCGATGGCCAGGACGAGCTGGGCCTGCAGCACTTCCTTGAACGCCCCCTCGCCGTAATAGGCCGCTACGAGGTACGGCATACCCACTACGATCGCCACCAGAAGCTGTCCCCACCAGGTAGGACGGCGCAAGGCATGAAGTGCCGTCCAGGCGGTGAGCACCGGAAGCGCGAACGTGAACCCGGTAAACGCCAGGTCGACGCGGATGCCCAGGCCTGAGCTGAGGGCGGCGACGACAGCGTGTGGTCCCAGGGGATACGAGACGGGCAGTGGCGAGATTTGCGCCACGGCCTGGGACATGTAGGCCTCGACCCATGCCATGTGTGAGCCCATGTCGTTGTCTAATCCGACTCCGAGCGTGCCCGCGCGGCCGGCGACGATGAAGGGAACGAGAGCGAGCAGGGCGACCGGAGCGGCCACGATGAGGCCGAACAGCGGCGGCCGGTGCCCGGGCGCACGCAGACACCACACCAAGCTCGTCACCGTGAGAACTGCGATGATCACGGCGGTTGTTGTTGCGCGCCCGGGCACGTAACGCGCCGGCATCGCCAGAAGCATCAAGATGGCGATGCCCACCGGCGGAGCCATCCAGCTCCAGCGCGGTGCACCGCAGATTCGCAGGGCGGCCTGGCCGAGCGACAGAGATGCGATGCAAGTGATGAGCGCGCTGAGAAGGATCAGAATCATTCGAAGTTAGGTGGATCCTAATGGCAGAGATCGACACCAACCGGTGTCAACCCGTCTTGGCGAGCCACCCCGGGCAGTGCAGGGACTCTGTTATCTGCCGGGCGGTATCGGGATGATCCCATTACGGCAGAGAAGTAGCGTCAAGCGCGCTTGCAGTGCGGAGACGCCGCCATACTGGGCCAGACCGGTTTCGACGGCGGCCAGATTAGGTGGGTTTAGGGATCGCTCATGTTATTGAAACTAGTTGAATGGGAGCACTACGGTCGATATCCAAGCGAGTGTGAGGCTTGCTCTGGTTCATCTTTTATACTTCTCCAGCTGCGCTTCGAAGACCACCCTTTCTGACGAGCGCGCTCAGGACGCTTGATCACTTGATGGCATCGAAGTGGAGATCCTCTTTTCCGCCATTCCCGCGAGCCTAAGCCCGCTCACTACTCAGCTTGAGTGTGTCGCCGCACAAAGCGCGAAGGTTTGGTGCCCGGCGGAGTGCAGCGGTGCTGAGTCGGATCGAACGAGCGGAAGTGCCCTGACCCGGCCACGAGCGAGCGACCGATGAGTACTCAATCTGACCCGCAAGACGATGTTGTGCAGCGATTCCTAAGAGATCGCTTGGAGTCGCCGTCGGTGGTCAGATTGATCAACTGTCGCTTTGTCCTGCCTGCAACATGGGTAATCTCGGGCGCTCTCTTTGGTCTGGCTGTGGCTACGGTTTTGCGATCGTCGATTCTGGCGGCCATTCTCGCAGCCGGAATTGCCGGAGCTCTTTCTTGGCTGGGGCGGGGCGTCGCGAATCTCGTGCTGACTTGCATTGCGATGCTTGTTTTGATCGCAATAGCCTTTCAAGCGGCGCATTACCTGTCTCCCGGCGAAGGTTGGAGCTTTTCATGGTTGGGACCATGCGCGCTAGTCGGAGTTATTCTGCTGCTCTTTTTCGTCCGACGCCTGGCGCCTCAACACGGCTCTTGGCGAGTCGGTGCATTAGTCGAACTGATTGCCGCCGTGGTTTCGCTTCTCCTCGCGCTGAAGTTCGCGGCGGATATTTCTCCCACCGGCAGTAAGGGTGCTGCGCTGTTCCTGGGGTCGGAAGACAACGATGCCTGGTTCAACCTGGTGGCGATTCTGCGCGATACCCATGGTGTAGCGGAAATTACCGGATCATCGATAGGAGCCTTCGGGCCCGTCGTCCCTGCCTTCCTCGCCGCAGTGAGCGCCGCCAGTAGTGGAGTCCTACCCGCGGCTCTGCCATTGTCGTTAAGCCCGCAAGTGGTTCTCTCCTCGTACGGTCTGTTATTCATAGCCGCTCCCGTCATCGCGGCTCTCCTGGTTCGCTGCACGCTCCACCGTCGGCGCGTGAGCGTAACGCTGTTGGTATGGGGGTGTGCCACTGTTCTGGTCATTAGCTCCTGCATCGTCCTGATCGGTTACGCATCCCTTTCTGCCGCGCTCGCGTTGCTCTTTATGCTGCCGGCCGCATATCTGGTATCGGTCAGGCCCCGTCTTCAGGACGGAACGACGCAAGTTGCTTGGCTGGCAAGCATGTTGCTGCTATTCGGTGCAGGTGCAGCTTGGATACCTCTTGTTCCCCTGGTAGGGGCCGCGATCGCAGCCTGTTGCTTGCCGGTGCTCGGCTTCGCGATCAGGGGCTTTCCGCGGACGATCCCTGCAGCAGCTGTCCTTTGTCTTGCGGCGTTAGTTATGGAGCTCGAGCTGTTGCAGCAATACCGCTATGTTGTCGCCCCGATCGGCGGTGGGAAAACCCTGTTCACCGCCGGAGGCGCAACTCCCGCGGTCACGGGGGCGACGCAGGTGTTGATACTGGCGTTTCTCTTCGCGTTCGTGTGGCTCTCTTCATCAAGGACACGCCTAAACAGCTCCTCTCTGAGGAATGGTTTTGTGACACCTTTCGCGTGGCTCGTGGGCTACGTAGTAGTCGTACTGCTGGTCAATGCTTGGGAGCTCGGCACCGCCCCGGGGTACGGACCCACGAAGTTGCAGTTCGTTCTCGCGGGGGCCTGTGTCCCGATAGCAGTCATCGAGGTCGTCTCGAGGCTCGAAATCGGTCGACGGCAGCTCAATTCAGTCATGGTCCTTGTCGTTGCTGTGCTGTGGACGAGCACCATCCAAGGCGGACCCATTTATGAAGCGGAGACGCTCCACTGGCCGACCGCCTCCGCGAAGACGGTGTGGTTCGACGCGGTGGAACGTGAAGTAAGCCTCGGGCCGCGCGTGCTTTGTTTGCAGGTAGATCAGGCTGCGCCGGACCCAAACGATCTTGATCCGTATGACTGCAGCCGCTTTGCTTCGAGCGTGCAGGGGAAGGACGACGGCGTAGCCCTCACGTGGCGCTTTGTTCAGCTCGCTCGTATACCAGTCTCCGAAGCCGTTTCCGAGGTTAAAAATGCGAAGGACAAGCCCTGGATAATCGTGGTCATAGGTCCGATGGAGCAACTTCATAATCCGAAGGCTTGGTGGGCCCCTATCGCCAAGCTTCCGGGTCTGAAGTTCGTCCCGGCCTCAGGGTAGGGTCAAGCACCCATCATGGGAGGCAAAAGCAACTTCATGCGGCCAACTGGGATGACCACCGTCGCATCGTTGTAACGGGATCTGAGCCAGACCGGTTTCGACGGCGGCCGGATCACGTGGGTTGTGGGATCGCAGGCGTCATCGAAACTAGTTGTGGGGGAGCACGACGGTCGACTGGAGTTGACCCGGTCTTGCTGACGCCCCGAGGCTTTCGAGCTACGTGGCTCGGAAGAGGAGTGGGTGTGAAGTCAAGGACGAGACTGCCGTACCCGCCGGAGTCCCGGCAGGAGGCGTTCCGACCACCTCGGAGCGGGGTACGGATGTCGAAGCATATTGACCGGCGAAGAGAGCTTTCTCTTGTGGCGAGACACATCGACTTCGGCAATCTCGAGCCGACAGTATCGCTGTCGAGCGGGGAG
>PMZQ01000025.1 GCA_003170155.1 Actinomycetota bacterium
CATGAGGTGCAGACAAGCGAAGCTTTTATTGCGATGCTCGTGCGATTCAACCCCTCACAAAGAGAGCTACGAATCAGACTGCCAGCCGAGCCACGACGATGGCTTCATTAGCTCGGGGCCATGATCACCGCAGGCTAGGTGATAGGCGTAGTCGCCACCCTCACAGCGAGTCCAGCCGAAGTCGCTCGGCGAGGTCCACGTCCCACAGCGCGCACAGAAGAGCTTGTCGAAGATCTGCTCCTCGAGCTCTGTGATCTCTCCGTCGCGCTCGTCCAGGAGCCGCTCGAGTGCCTGGAGTCTCTGCTCGCTTTCTCGGGCGCTCGAGCCCGCGGACTCCCTGGCGCTCGAAAGCTCGTTTCTCGCCTTCTTGAAATCACGGGCCGATCGCTCTCGCGCCTTCTCGCCGGCCGCTTGATCTGTGCGCAAAGTCTCTAGCTCCGCTTCGAGCCGCGTGAGCTCTGCCTGCGCCTCGGCCAGCTGCTGCTCGAGCTCGGCGCCGCGGCTCGCCGCTTCGAGCGCGCTGACGATCGCCTGGCGCTTCGTGCCATGCCGGCGCTCGGCTTCTTCTAGCAGCGGTAGCTCCGCGGGCGTGAGCTCGACGATCACGCGGCGGCGGAGGTAGGGCGTACCGAGCGGCTCTGGAGTCGGGTTCTTGGTGGCCACATGTATGAGCATGCACATGATCAGGCCGATTACCAGGTCTTCTATAGGGTCAATTTCTCTAGGCTCTTCAGCTGCTACCGGCCGAGGCGTCTGCTACCAAGGCTTGGTGCCGCGAGCAAAGCCTCGACCTTCTCAATCGAGAGAGCCTTTGAAAGACGCAGAGCAAGGGCAGCTCGCTCCGCCCCAATCCGTACTCGAGCTGATGGGAGAGCACGTTCGAGGTACACACGGCTTCAAGAGCTTCGTCATACAGCGAGATCTCTGTCTCGGTGGGTTTCGGCTTCCCTCCCAGTGCCTGACCTGGAACTCCGCCAAAGCCACCTTCACTTGTGATCTCTGCCCGGGCCAGGTCTTCTCCTCCGGTCTCGTCACGCCGGAGCGGATCGCCAAGGCAGAGCGCTTCGATCCCGCCCTCCAGCCTCACCTGGCCGGGATTAACGACCCGAAAGAGCGAGACGAGATGACTCGCCGCTCGATCGACGGCTCACTTAACCGAGAGCGCCTGCGCGACCTTCGCTCTAGCGGCCCGAAGCGTCGAGCCGCTTCGCTCAAGAGACCCGTGGTCGAAGAGCGCCGCAGACGCGTACAGGCCTGGCTGCTGGAGCGCTACGCGGAGTTGGGAGTATTGGAGCACGTGCTCGATGCCGCGATGGACTTCCAGGACCGAGACCCCGACGGCTGGCGACACATCGCTTTTAGCCGGCTCGAGCGCGTCACTCTGCGTCGCTACTGGTACGACATCGACTCGCCCGAGCGTGACCGGGCGCTCGAGATCTTCGAGCGAAACCGGGCCAAATAGAACTCGAGAAATTGATCCTCGCAGATACCTAGTGCTCTAGAGGCCGCGCCGTAACGCTTGGCGCATCGTGCCTCGTCAAGCTCAGGGTCCACAGCCGCTAGAGGCTTCACCCTCGCCGTTAAAAGCCGCGGCGATAGAGCTTCTGCGCCCGGATGATCTCCGCGAGCACGAGCGCTCGAGCCTCGTACCGGAGATGCAGGCGATCGAGTGGCGTGCGTTCCTGGCCGATGTTAAGGAGCGCGGTGTCGTGACGCCGCTCGAGATCACGCCCAGCGGCACCGTCCTGGATGGCCGGCATCGCCTTCGCGCAGCTCGCGAGCTAGAGCTCACCGCAGTGCCGGTTCGAGTGGTCGAGCCCGAGGACGAGGTCTCCCACATGCTGCGCGCGGCTCTGAGTCGCCGCCAACTCACCGCCTCACAGAAGGCGGCTCTCGCGCTCGAGCTAGAAGAGTACGAGCAGCTAAGGGAGCGCGCGAGGGAGCGCCAGCTCGCAAACCTCCGTCAGAACACCGAGGTGGCAACGTTGCCACCTCGGTGCGAGCGGAGCTGTGAGATCGTCGCCCGCACTGCCGGCGTCTCTCCCCGCACCGTTCAGGACGCCGAGACCGCGCGCGCCAACGACCCGCAGCTCTTCGAAGAGATCAAGCAAGGGAAGACGCCGGCACACGTCGCCGCACGCCGAGTGCGCCGAGAGCAGAGGGACCTTGCGCTCATCGCTCCCCCGCTCCCAAACGGTCCGTTCGAGCTGATCTACGCCGATCCGCCCTGGCAGCTCGGCAACCCCACCTCTGCCTTCGCCCCTGAAAACCACTACCCGACGATGCCGCTAGAGGAGATCAAGGCCTTGCCCGTGCCGGCGGCAGACGATGCGGTGCTCTTCCTTTGGGCGGTCTCATCCAAGCTTCGAGAGGCGCTCGAGGTAATGGACGCCTGGGACTTCGAGTACAAGAGCTTCCTCGTCTGGGTCAAGGACTGGATCGGGCCGGGTACTTGGGTCAGGCATCGCCACGAGCCTCTTCTCCTCGGTAGGAGGGGCAACTACCCGCCGCCCGAGCCCGAGGACCGCCCGAACTCGGTGTTCGAGGCACCGAGGGGACGCCACTCCGCCAAGCCGCCCTGCGCCTACGAACTGATCGAGCGCGCCTACCCGATCGCCTCGAAGCTCGAGCTCTTCGCCCGCGGAGTCCCGCGGGCCGGCTGGTCCGCCTGGGGTAACGAGGTCGAGGCGGCATGACCGAGCGCCTACTAACCGCCAAGGAGGTGGCAGAGCTCCTCTCGGTGCCGGAGTCCTGGGTCAGAGAAGCAACCCGCGAAGGGCGTCTCCCCTTCCTCGCTCTCGGCCGCTACCGCCGCTACGAGCGCTACGCGATCGAATCCTGGCTCGCGGCAAAGCGGGGAGGTCCGCCTACCACCGACTTGCGTTCTGGCCGGATTCGAGCTTGTGATTGACGACATGCCAAGCAAGGAGCCGAGATGGGGCCGCGTCTGGCGCTACGAGGGTCCACGTGGCGTCGTTTGGCGGATCCGCTACAAGGATGCCTCCGGCCGGCGCGTGATGGAGACGCTCGGCAAGGAGCCCCTCTGGAACCGTAAGCGCGCCGAGACCGAGCTTCGCCGCCGTATCGTCGACGTCGAGCGTGACGGCTACCGAAAGCCAGAGAAGATTCACTTCGACGAGTTCGCGGGTCGTTGGCTGACCGAGTACCTACCTGGACGCGGACTCAAGCTGACCACGACAGACGGCTACCGGCAGACGATTTCTAATCACCTCCTCCCCGCCTTCGGGCGTGTGCTGCTGGCCGATCTCGAGCAGCACCCCGAGCTGATCGATCGCTATGTGACTCGGAAGATCCAGGCCGGCTATTCGCCGAAGACGGTGGTAAACCACCTCCTCTGCCTGCAGGTGATGTTGAAGCGAGCGGTGCGCTGGCGCCTGATGCGGACGAACCCAGTCTCGGGTTGCGACCGCCCGCGTGTCTGGGAGAGCGAGATGAACGTCCTTAGCGAAGTCGAGATCGCGAGGCTCTGGACCGCTTACGGCGAGCTGGAGTGGGAAGCCGAAGCGAAAGAGCGGGTCTGGTGGCAGATCGCTCGCACGATCACGTTCTTCGGCCTTGGCACCGCCATGCGCCGCGGAGAACTTCTTGCTCTTCGTTGGAAGGACGTACGCCTACTCGAAGGACAAGTGAGAGTCAGAGAAGCGCTCGTCAAGAGCCGTTTCACGACCCCTAAGTCGCGCGCCTCGCGCCGGATGATCGAACTCGGGCCACGCACTAAGGACTTGCTCGCCGAGCACTGGCGCCAGACTCCCTTCCAGGGTGAGGATGAGCTCGTCTTCTCACACCCCGAGAAGGGGACGCCGCTCGACCCGGGCAAGCTCGCCCGTGTCTATCTCAAGCCGGCGCTCAAGCGAGCCGGCATCACGAAGCCCTTTCGCCCCTTCCACGATCTCCGCCACACGGCACTCACGCACGAGGCCGCGGCCGGTAACCCGATGGCCTACGTCCAGCTCAAGGCCGGTCACTCGCAGAGCCAGATCACCGAGCGCTACATCCACGCGTCGCAGGTGCTCTTCCCGGGAGCGGCAGCGCGGGGCGAGGAGCGGATGTTCGGTAGGGACCCCTTCGATGTCGCGTCTGCGTGAGCCTTCTGGCACGTGGCGTCTGTTGAGAGCCACGAGTTTCGTTGCTGATTCAAGTGAAGAGGCCGCCGCCTCGCGATTGCAGCTCGGCGGTCGCTACGCCGTCGGCACGTCCTGCGCTCGTCAGAGTTTCACCGCTCGCGCGCCGTGCACCGCCTGAGTGTGCGTGAATCCGTCGTATTCCAGTTGCCCGACCATGCCCGAGAAGGAGAACGCCTGCGTCTGCAGGTATTCCTTCGCGGCCCTGACAGCTTGATACATCCAATTCGCACCCGAGTGCTTAGCCCCGTAAGTCGCGTCGCTAGTGGAGTACCCCTCGTACTTCAGCTGCGAGACGAGGCTCTTTAAGGAGAACGCCTGCGTCTGCAGGTATTCCTTGGCAGCTCGCACCGCTTGCGTCCGATTCATGGGCTTTGCGTCAGCCGTAGTGACGCTGCCAAATAGCAGCGCTGTCAGCACTCCTGCTGCAGCCAGCGCGACCAGGGCCCCTTTCGTACGTGATTTCATTGTGGGCCTGCTCCTAGGTTGGGGGTAGAGGAACCAGTATCTCTCCGCGGTCCGATGGCTGCAACCCGGCGAGCGCACCTAAGCAGACAGGGCTTGAAACAGCGCGCGCGCAGCATGCTACGCGCGTCTCGGCGGCGCCTTCGAGGGAACATTCCGGAACACTTACCCATAGAAGTGCGGCTTCGCCTGGGATGCGCGGCGGTCGAACGCCGTCAGGTACCAAGAGTAGATTCCTCGACGTGGGAGAAGAGCAGCTTACTGCCGTCGATCGAGAACGGGCCGAGCAACTCGCCCAGACTGCGACGCTCCGCAAGCAGGCACAGGAGTTCATCGACGAACTAGATCCTGACGAACGCGTCAGGCTCTGGGAGCAGTACGTGACCGTGTACATGGAATCGCAGGCTGCCCTGGATTCCCTTATGAGTCGCTTGGCCGCCGGGGGCGTAGGGATCACGGTGACACTGGCGACAGCTCTGAAGAAACTCAACGTACAGGGCGTATGGGGAATCGTTCTCTTCCTCATCTCCCTCGGCTGCGGCGTCCTGTCCTATATGACCGCTCAGAGTGACTGCAAGCATCGGCTGTACAAGGACATCAGGTACAGCAAGCGACCAACCGACAACGCTTGGACGTGGATGACGAGAATCCTTAACTGGGCATCGCTTATTACCATCCTTGCGGGTGGCGCGCTCCTTGCCCTGTTCATCCACTCGGCTACGAAAGGGATGTGATTACGATGGCCGACGCCATGCGCCGTGAACCTCGCGCCGTTGTCGGAGGAGCCACGCCGATAAACAAGATGCCGGCGACACCTGAAGTACCGAAGGGGCCGACCCCTCCTCCGATCGTACCTCCGCCTCCAGAGCGCCGCGGTCCTACGCCGCCGCCGATCGTGCCTCCTCGGGCTCCGGAACCTCTCGGGCCGACGTCGCCGCCGATTGTGCCGCCGTCCAAGCGATAGACCACTGCGGCCCTGCCTGAAAGAGCCATCTAGGCAGCTCGTTTTCGTTGTCGTATCCGCCGATCGAGGCCGGGCACAGGTGCAGAGCGCTCAAGCGCCGCCCGGCCCTCGCTACCCCGCCAACGCGAGTAGGACGGATCGGACCAGGGGTCATTCCCGCACACTCGCCCAGGTGAGCATTCTGTCACTCGAGCGTGCTCGCCCGGAGGAGTCGGGCAAAAGTCGGGCAAAGATCTCCAGCCGCACTCTTCTTAAGGCAACAGAAAAGCCCCGTTTCTGCGGCCTTTCCAGTAGCGGAGGCGGGATTTGAACCCGACATTAATGCGCCGACGACCGAACCGCCGTGTCCTGCCTTAGCTAGAAGCTGATGACGATGGCGGCTTCGGGGTCGAACTCCACCAGTGGCTCGGGGTTCCGCGAGTCTGTCCCCATCACTAGGCCGAAGAGACGGACGACGACCGCGAGGATGAGGCTGCCATCCTCTCGCACCTGAGGGACGTACTGTAACTGGAGCTGGTTGTCCTCGGGATCGCCGTTGCGCAGGGCGGCGAAGTAGCCCTGACGCTTGCTGCCGAGAATCGCGTCCCGGACGTGATCCCACTCCGGCCCGAGAATCTTCTCCCCGTGGTCGAGCCAGGCGCACTCGATCGCCATCTTGAGGAGCGACCGCGACAACTCGGAGGCATAGGTCGGCGTCATCCGCCTCCCACCCGCGATCGACATCTTGAGCTTCCGGTAGCCACCCGGAAGCGGTGTCGGATCGACAACAAGAGCCTTCCTCTCGTTGGTGTTCATCACGACGTTGCCGGGGCTCGAGAGCTCGAGCACTCCGTTACTGAAGCGAGCAGTCGGTAGCTTTCCCGCCTTTGAAGGAACGCCCTTGAGCACACGCTGGATGGCGATCGGGAAGAACTGTTGAAGAGTCGCGTCGAGCTGGGAGAGGACGCCGTTGTTGCAGCGATCGCAGACGACGCCGTTCGGCAGAACGATCTCGGTGTTCCCGAGTGACTCGGGGACAGGGTGCTCCTCGGAGAGGAAACCGCCATCGTGTCCCCGGCAGATCAGGCAGCCGCGAGCGACACCTTCCTTCGCCCGCTTCTCGCGTTCGCAAAGACGTAGCGCCTTCGCTTCGCGTCGTTCTTGCTTTCCTCTCGACTTTCGACCCATACCGCTCATCGTGCCTATCGGCCCGGTCGACTTTGGAATGTCCGAGGAACGGGTCACGCGAGTAGAACGGAATGTTCTCGTCTTCCCTCCGCGGCGCCGGCGAGGCGATAATCTCCCGGGCGGCGACAAGATCGATCTTCACCGCGAGCTCGAGCAGCCGGCGGAAGATTAGGCCGCGGCGGGCCGAGCGCCCCGGAGTTGAAGCGAAAGACGAGCTTCTGCAGTTGGTGGCCGATAGATCGCGAATTTCGCGCCGTCGGACGCGAACGTTAGTCACGACCCCCTCGGATGTCTCGATCTGGGTGGAGTCCGTGGTACATAAGGCGGAAGCCGACGTTCACAAACCAGACGCCGGGGTGCGGATCGAGCCATGTGGTGACGGCCGGGAGCGTAATAACGACGAGCGCCACCCAGACGACTGTGGGGCCGCCGAACGGTACATGGCCGGTCTCAAGCTGACGCAGACAGACGAATTCCGCCCAGCCGCTCAGCGCCCACATCGCGAGAATGACCAGGTTCCGCGCCGACCGAAGGATTATCGCTCGCTCCTCAGCGGCCTCTTCGCTAACGGCTTGGAGTCTGATGCTTCGTCCGACCACAGTCGTCAGAACCAATACAGGGATCACGGCTGCTGACGCAAGAAAGAAGTTCGTCTTGTCCATAAATCTATAGTCGCGCGACGAGCGGACAAGCTCGGTCCTGGCGAAGCCGGAAGGTGGCCAATGCCAACCTGCACGGCTCTAACGGCACGCTCCGGCAAAAATCGGGCAAAAGTCCTCGACCCCGATCTCGCCGCAGGAAACAGAAAAGCCCTGTTTCCAGGGCCTTTCTAGTAGCGGGGGCAGGATTTGAACCTGC
>PMZQ01000058.1 GCA_003170155.1 Actinomycetota bacterium
GAGCGAGCCGTTGATCTTGAAGGTCAGGCGCAGCGTGCGCTCCTTCGGAGTCATCCAGTAGACACGCGGCGAGTCGCTGGTCATGTAGGAAGAGCTCTCGACCCGGGACGGCGCCTGAAGGCGGAAGGGGAACTTGCGCTGAAGTGCGCGCAGTTGTGGGACAGTGATCCCCGGGTCGACCTTCACCTTGGGCGGCTCGACCGCCGGCACTTCGACCTTGGGGACGATCGGCGGCAGCGTGCCGTCAAACGACTGCCCGAGAGCCACGACCACCATGGCGCCGTTCGCAAGCGGGGCGATCTTGGGACCGATCCGGCTCACGCTGGTGGTGCTGAAGAAGGACGACGCCATCTCGGTGGCAGCGGCCTTCGCGCCGGGCTGGGCCGGGTCGTAGTAGACGATCGAGTCCCAGAGATTGGCGCCCGGGTAGTTGCCCTTCGCTCCGCCCGCCGGTTGGACGACGTTGTAGCCGCGCTGCGTCAGGCCGATTCCGGTGTCGCGTGCGAGACCTCCGGTGTTGCTCGCGTTCAGGACGAGTACCGAGGTTTTCCCCGGCGCCGGAGCCGCGGCCACCGGCGTTTTCACACGGGCGACGTGGTTCTGACTGGCAGCCCGTGCGGCCGCCGTCAGGTCGGGGTTCGTGAACTGAGAGATCGCGCTCTGGAGATCGGTCGTGGAAACCGTGGTGTCGGAGGTGCCACCAGGAATATTGGTGACATTGTCGATCTTGACCTGGATCAGGTTGCCACTCGGAAGGCTCTGGGCCAGACGGGCATAGCCGAGCAGCGTGCTGAGCGGAATCGATCCTCCCGCCCTGTTCCCGACCTCGACGTTCTTAGAGATCGTGTTGATGATCTTGACGTAGCCGAAGTACGACATCTTCGCGAGCTGCTGGCGGAAAGCGCGCATGAACGCCTGCTGGCGCATGATCCGGTGATAGTCGTCGTCGAAGTGCCGGAAGCGCACGTATTCGAGCGCCTGCGCTCCCCTCAGACGCTGGTAGCCGGGCTCGAGGTTGATGGCCGAGGTGCCGGTGTTCGGGGGGATGTAATAGCGCCGGTCGACGTCAATCCAGACACCGCCGACGTGGCTGACGATCTGCGTGAAGCCGCGGAAGGCGACGGATACTACGTAGTTGATCGGAAGCCCGGTCAAGGCCTTGACGGTGAGCAGGGAGCCCTCCGCACCGCAGGCGGCGTAAGCCGAGTTGATCTTCGCGTCTGCGTAGGAGACATTCGGGTTGTAGCCCGATCCGTCGCAGTACAGAGGCACACGTAGATCGCGCGGGAAGGAGAGCAGCGTGATGCTCTGTGAGCCCTTGCGTGGATCGGCGCGCACGAGCATCAGCGTGTCCGAGCGCCCGCGATCTGCGCCCATGCCGGCGCGGTGGTCGTACCCGATCACGAGCGCTATCACTGGCTCGTTCGGCAGCGACACTTTTAGGAACTTCTGACTCCTCACGACATCGGGGTGGACAGCCGCTGTCTGAGCTACGTCATGATGAACCCAAAGGTAGAGGCCTCCGCCGATGCCGCCAGCGATGATCGCCAGAAAGAGCAACGTGTTCAGCAGAAAGCGCCCGACGCCGCGCAGGACGCGCCCGCTCGCAACTGGCTGCTCGTAATGTTTGATCCTGCGGCGAGGAGGAAGCGGGGCCGAGCGTGCGTTACCCGCGGCCTGCTCCCAGCGTCCGATCCGTCTTTTCAGCGTCGTCCGCATACGAAAAAAGAAGGCACGCCTATGCGCGCTCCTGGGTGTCAGCATAGCGGCCCTCCCTGACTCGACCGCCATGGAAGCAGCCGTAACGCCGACCACTCGCCGCTCGCCGTTAACGCCTAGGGCTGATCCTGCCAGGCCCTTAGAGCGCCTAACAGAATGAAGACCCTTCGGCTGGGTGCGATCGGTGGATGTGAGGCTAGGACGCAGTGTCGCGTTCGTAGCCGGAAGCTACGGGCGCGACNNGACAACGCATCGCGCCGCCGAGCGCGGCCAGGCGATGGAGTGCTTCGTTTTGTTAGGCGCTCTTAATTACCCGCGACGGCTAGCTGGTACTCGGCATGCTTGATCTTCTGCTCGATGCGCCAGCGGTCGCCCTCGATCTCGCCGCTCTCCAGGCGACCGAGCTCGGCCCTGGCCTCCTCTAGCTGTGCGATCGCGCGACTGGCGTCGATCTCGCGCAGATCGACCGCGTCGTCAACGAGAATGAGCGCTCGGTTCGAGTGCACCTCGAAGAAGCCCGGTCCGGTAGCCAGCTCGATCACCTCTCCGCCGGAGAGGTGAATGCGGGTCGAGCCCGCCTTCAGCAGCGCCTCGAGAGCGACGTGGCGCGCCAGCACGCCGATCTCGCCGTCCTCGCCCGGAACGACGATCATCTCCGCGTCGCCGTCGAAGACCGATCTCTCGGGAATCACAACCGAGACGCTGAAGAGGCTTCGTTCCGCCATGACGGATTCTCCCTAGACCGAAGCGGCGGTGGTCGCGCTCTTTCGCTCGACCTCCGCCTTGGCGAACGCCTGGTCGATCGTGCCGACCAGCATGAAGGCCTGCTCGGGCAGCTCGTCGCACTCGCCGTCGATGATGGCGCGGAAACCGGCGATCGTGTCCTCGACCTTGACATACTCGCCCGGAATGCCGGTGAAGACCTCGGCGACGAAGTTGGGCTGCGAGAGAAAGCGCTCGATCCGGCGCGCGCGCCCGACGATCAGGCGATCCTCGTCCGAGAGCTCGTCGATGCCAAGGATGGCGATGATGTCCTGCAGATCCTTGTAGCGCTGGAGGATCCGCTGCACCTCGGCGGCCGTGCGGTAGTGCTCGGCCGAGACGACGCCCGGCTGGAGCGCCCGCGAGGTCGAGTCGAGCGGATCGACCGCCGGGTAGATGCCCTTCTCGGAGATCGCGCGGGAGAGCACGGTGGTGGCGTCGAGGTGGGCGAAGGTATTCGCCGGAGCTGGGTCGGTGAGGTCGTCGGCGGGGACATAGATCGCCTGCACCGAGGTTATCGAGCCGGTGCGGGTCGAGGTAATGCGCTCCTGCAGTTGGCCCATCTCGGTGGCCAGCGTCGGCTGGTAGCCGACGGCGCTCGGCATGCGGCCGAGCAGCGCGGAGACCTCGGAGCCCGCCTGGACGAAGCGGAAGATGTTGTCGATGAAGAGCAGCACGTCCTGGCCGTTCTCACGGAAATACTCGGAGACGGTAAGGGCAGAAAGGGCGACGCGAAGCCGTGCTCCCGGCGGCTCGTTCATCTGCCCGTAGACGAGCGCGACCTTGTCGATCACACCCGACTCGTTCATCTCGAGCCAGAGATCGTTGCCCTCGCGGGTGCGCTCGCCCACGCCCGCGAAGACCGAGACGCCGCCGTGCTGCTTGGCGATGTTGTGGATCAACTCCTCGATCAATACGGTCTTGCCGACGCCGGCGCCGCCGAAGAAGCCGATCTTGCCACCTTTGATGTAGGGCGTCAGCAGATCGATGACCTTGATTCCGGTCTCGAAGATCTCCAGCTTCGGTGAGAGGTCGCGGAAGGAGGGCGGATCGCGGTGGATCGGCCAGCGCTCCATGTCTGCAGGCGGCTCGCCGCGCTCATCGATCGCCTGTCCGAGCACGTTCCAGAGCCGTCCCAGCGTCGCCTGGCCGACGGGAACTGTGATCGAGGTCTCGGTGTCGAGCACGGCCACTCCTCGGGCGAGCCCGTCGGTGGAGTCCATGGCTACGGCTCGGACGCGATCGTCACCGAGATGCTGCTGAACCTCGGCGACTAGCGTGCGCGATTCTTCGCCTTCGCCTGCTCCGATCTCGATCTCGAGAGCGTTGTAGATCCCCGGTAGGCGGCCTTCGAAGGCCACGTCGATGACAACGCCCTTCACCTCGATGACCTTCCCGACGTTGGGCGCGCTGTTTTTTGACTCGGACATCTCTCTCCTGCAGCAGGCTGGTTAACTCAAAGATACCGGCGTAGCCGACGCCTCGTGGGCACTTGCGCGCCAGTCTATCCAAGACACTTCGCCGCCGAGTAGCCTGTCCACCAGGGCACGACTTCGGCGTCAGCAGGCGGTTGCGGCTGCGGCTGCGCCGCGTAGGAGATTCGCGACCGGCGCCGTCGCACTGTTCCCGCTGGTCGATCCCTAGAGGAAGCCCAGTACAAGAGTGACGGCAACGAGCGTCGCCGTCGGAACCCCCGTGCGCAGTAGACGCCGCCAGGGAAAGTCCGGCGGGATGAAGACCGAAGGCCGTTCGAGCGGAGCGGATCGCAGCGCGCGCGTGATCGCCTCGACCCGGGCGCCGTGGAGCCGGCAGGGCGCGCAGTCGCGTAGGTGACGGTCGAGCTTGAGGCGCTCGAGCGCGTCCAGCTCGCCGTCGAGCGAAAGCGAGAAAAGCTCGCGGGTGTTCCTGCAGTTGCGGCTGGCGTTCAAGGGGCTCACGTGAACTGGGACGGCGCTGGCTAGGGATTGTTAGAAAAAGATAAGAAAGCGCTACGCGACCCGTGCCAGAGGGACGGGAAACCGCTCCTGTGGACTTGAGACTAGATAACGAAATGCCGTGTCGCTTCCGGACGACCAACGGCAACTTCGATTAATCGTCTACGCCCAGGTCGAACTCGACTGAAACCCGGGGTGGTTGGCCGGCTGACACTGTCCTTACGCTTCCCGGGCGAACGGCGAGCCGCCCTACTCGCCGGAGACTGCCGACCAGCGCGAGCGTTTTCGAGACGGACTCGCCCAGACTGTTCTGCGCCAGCAGTAGGCCCACGGCCAGGCGGTGCTCAAACTGGCAGCTGTCGCGACCGGCATGACGGGCGCGGCTCAATCGACGTTTTCCCCAACTCTGAGAGGAGGACGCGACGCAGTCGCGGCTCCTCCCCTTTTCGCCGGAGCAAGTCGCAATGCGAGCGAAGCGAGCGGACTTGCTCCGGTTAAAGAGCGTCCGCGCCGGCCACGACCTCGAGGATCTCCCGCGTGATATCTGCCTGGCGCGCTCGGTTCATGACCAGCGTCAGGTGATCGATCAGCTCCTCGGCGTTCTTGCTGGCGTTGCGCATCGCGCTCATGCGAGCGCCATGTTCGGAGGCGGCCGACTCGAGCAAGGCGCGGAAGATCTCGGTCTCGAGATAGGCCGGGATCAGGCGAGCGAGGATGGTCTCAGAATCGGGCTCGTAGAGAACCTCGCCGCGCACGGGCGGCGGCGCATCTTCCTCGTCGAAGCCCTCGAGCACCTGACTGGGAAGCGGCAGGATCTCCTGCTCGACGACGGTCTGGGTGATCGGAGTGACGAAGCGGTTGTAGACGAGCAGCACCGTGTCGACCTGGGCGCTCGCGTAGAGCTCGCTCAGGCCATGTGCTACCGCCTGTGCGTCGCCGAAACCCGGCTGGTCACTGAAGCCGGTCCAGGATTTCGCGAGCTCGCGGTGGCGGAATCTGAGCGAGGAGCGCCCGCGCTTGCCACCGACCAGCCACCTGACCTCGATTCCCTGAGCCTGAAGATCGCGCTCGAGCGCGAACGAGCGGCGCAGGACCTGGGCGTTGAAGGCGCCGGCTAGCCCACGGTCGCCGGTGAGCGGCACGAGCGCTACGGTGCGCGTCTCGCGGCTCTCGAGCAGCGGCAGGCCGCGTACATTCCCGACCGCCTGCGAGGTCGAGGTGATCAGCTCGAGCATGCGGTCGGCGTAGGGGCGCATCGCCACGATCCGCTGCTGCGCCCGCCTGAGCTTGGCGGCCGCGACCAGCTCCATCGCCTTGGTGATCTTGTGCGTGGAGCGGATCGAGCGAATCCGTCGCTTGATGTCTTGCTGGGAAGCCATGACGTCGGTGGTCTAGAAAACCAGGCCGAACTCCTCTTCGACGTTGAATCCGTTCTCGAACTTCTGCAGCTCCGCCTCGAGCCGGGCAGCCAGCTCGTCGGAGAGATCCTTCGTTTCGCGGATCTCCTTCAGGATCGTCGCTTCGCTGCGCAGCTGCTCGCGTAGCTCCTCCTGAAAGCGCGACACCTGACTGGGCGGAACGCTGTCGAGGAAGCCGTGGATGCCGGCGAAGATGGCCGCAACCTGCTCCTCCATCGGCCAGGGCTGGTACTGGGGTTGGTTGAGGGTCGCCACCATCCGCTCGCCGCGGGCCAGTGTCTGTAGCGTCGCCGGGTCGAGCTCCGAGCCGAACTGTGCGAAGGCTTCGAGCTCACGGAAGGAGGCAAGGTCGAGGCGCAGGCGGCCGGCCACCTTCTTCATCGCCTTGGTCTGCGCATTCGAGCCGACACGCGAGACAGAGATGCCGACGTTGATGGCCGGGCGGATGCCCGAGTAGAAGAGGTCGGACTCGAGGAACATCTGCCCGTCGGTGATCGAGATGACGTTGGTCGGGATGTAGGCGGAAACGTCGCCAGCCTGGGTCTCGATCACGGGCAGCGCCGTCAGCGAGCCGCCGCCGAGTTCGTCTGAGAGCTTGCAGGCGCGCTCGAGCAAGCGCGAGTGCAGGTAGAAGACGTCTCCGGGGAAGGCTTCGCGGCCGGGTGGACGGCGTAGTAGCAGCGACAGCTGCCGGTAGGCGTCGGCGTGCTTGGAGAGGTCGTCGTAGATGCAGAGGGCGTGCTTGCCCTGGTAGAGGTAGTGCTCGCCCATGGCGCAGCCGGCAAAGGGGGCCATCCATTTGATCGGCGCGGCCTCGTGGGCGGCGGCGTTGACGATGACCGTGTACTCCATCGCGCCGGCGTCCTTCAGCCGCTCGTAAACCTGGGCGACGGTCGAAGCCTTCTGCCCGATCGCCACGTAGATGCAGATGACGTCCTGGCCTGCCTGGTTGAGGATCGTGTCGACGACTACCGCGGTCTTGCCGGTGCCGCGATCGCCGATGATCAGCTCGCGCTGGCCGCGGCCGATCGGAATCATCGCGTCGACCGCCTTGATCCCGGTCTGGAGCGGTTCCTTCACCGGCTGGCGCGCGATCACGCCCGGCGCCTTCAGCTCCAGCGAACGGCGCTCCTGCGCGGTGATCGGGCCGCCGCCGTCAACCGGGTTGCCGAGCGGATCGACCACGCGTCCGAGCAGCTCGTCGCCAACCTGGACACTGGCGACGCGGCCCGTCCGGCGTACGCTCGAGCCCTCGTAGAGCTTCTGCCACTCACCGAAGAGCGCAGCGCCGACGTTGTCCTCCTCCAGGTTGAAGGCGAGGCCGATGACCCCGAACTCGAACTCGAGCATCTCCAGTGCAACGCAGTTTTCGAGGCCGTGCACGCGCGCGATGCCGTCGGCAAGCTGCAGCACGGTGCCGGTCTCCGAGAGATCGGTCTCGATCTCGAACTGCTCGATCCTCTGCTTGAGGATGGTGGTGATCTCTTCAGGGCGCAGCTTCACGGCTTCACCTCAACTCCTTATCTCGACAAGCTCGGTACGAAGTTTCTCAATACGACCGCGGACGCTGGCATCCAGGCGCAGCGAACCCGCCTGCACGATCAGGCCGCCGAGTAGCGACGGGTCAACGTGGCGACGCGCCTCGACCTGGCTTCCGGTCGCGGCCTCGATCCTGGACACGAGCGAGCGCGCCTCTTCCTCGGAGAGCTCCTGTGCCGTCGTCACGACCACGCGCAGGCGCTTCTCTCCCACGTCCACGAGCACCTCGAACTCGCGAACGATCTCCTCGAGGGCCTCAATCCGCTTCTTCTCGGCCAGCAGGCGCAGGAAGTTGCGCACCAGCGGCTCGTCACCCGCCAAAAGGTCCTCCAACAGAGCGGCTTTCGAGGCGGAGTCGAGCTCGGGATTCGCAAGCACCGTCGCCAGCTCCGGCACCGTGCGCTCGGCCTCGAGGAAGTCGGCCAGGCCGCTTCTGACCTCGCTCAAGCGCTCCTTCTCGAGAGCGGCGTCGTAGAGAGCCTGCGCGTATTTTCGCTCGACGATTCCCACTAGCTCCCGCTTTCCTCCAGGGCCGAGAAGTCGAGCTCCTCGACGGCGCTGTCGATCAGTCGGCGATGATCGTCGAGGGTGAGCAGCTTGCCGGTCACCTTGGCGGTGGTGATCAGCGTCAGCTCGGCGATCTCGTTCTTGATCTGGTCTAGCGCGCTACTGGTCTCGGCCACGATCTGGCGCTCGGTTTCGGCCAGGCGGCGGACACGATCGGCGTCGAGCTCGGTGCGGGTTCGCTCGCGCTGCGACTCCGCCACCTTGCGCGCGTCCTCGAGAATCTGCTCGGCCTGGGTGCGCGCCTCGACCAGCATCTGCCGGTGCTCCTCGAGCAGACTGGCCGCTTCGTCGCGGGCCTGCTCGGCCTGCTCGATCGAGCGGACGATCTGCTCGCGGCGCTTGTCGATCATCCCCTGGATCTGAGCGAAGGCGAAGCGTTTGAGGATCCAGAACGTGAGCAGGAAGAAGACGACCGTCCAGATCATCAGACCCGGGATGATCCGGGTCAGTGGGCTGGAACTCGCCAGTATGGGAGCTACGTTTGTCATCACTTGACGAGGACGAAGCCCAGGAAGCCACCAATCAGGCCGTAGAAGACGACGGCCTCGGTGAGCGCGAAGCCGAGCCACATGATTCCCTGCAGCTCGCCGCGCAGCTCGGGCTGACGGGCGACCGACTGGATCATCGAGCCGAAGACGACGCCGATGCCGACGCCGGCGCCGAGCGAGCCCAGTCCCATGCCCAGGCCGAAGCCGAGCGCCTGCGCGGCCTTGACGACAGAACCTGATGTTGCGGCTAGGAGAGTTGCGAGCACGGATTCCTCCTTAGTGGGACGGCTCGATCGCCGAGCCGATGTAGATGGCGGTGAGGATGGCGAAGATGAAGGCCTGGATCGTGACCACGATCCCGACCTCGAAGATGTAGAAGGCGATCCCGATCGTAAGCGAGAACGGAGCGACGATATAGGCCGTGGCGCCGCTGAGGATGAAGAGCAACCCGATCGAGATCAGGATCAGCATGTGCCCGGCGAGCATGTTGGCGTAGAGACGAACACTCAGGCTGATCACGCGGAAGATGTGAGAGATCGTCTCGAGCACGGCCATGATCGGCACCATCGGCTTCGGAACCCCGGCGGGAATGAAGCTCTTGACGTACTTGAGCCCGTTCCAGCGGAAGCCCTCGATGTGGGTGAAGATGACGCTCATCGCGGCCAGAACGAGCGTGACCGAGAGCTGCGAGGTGACCGCGTAGACACCCCAGGTCGGAAGCGCAACCCCGGCGACGTGGAACCTCTGGTCGCTGAGCGGCAAGGGGATGAAGCCGACCATGTTGAGCGTGAAGATAAAGAGGAAGAGCGAGGCGACGTAGGGGAACCAGGTGCCGATCGCCTTGGTCGGTAGCCCCTGCTCGGCGATCTGCGTCTGAGTCAGCTCGTAAATGGCCTCACCGATCGTCTGGCGCCTGCCCGGTAGGAGCGCGAGCCGGCTGCGCATCAGGAAGATGCCGAGGAAGATGGTCAAGAGCGAGCCCAGCGCCAGGTAGGCGACCGCCTTGTTGATCGAGAGGTCGAGCGGGCCGAGGTGGATCGGGACCCAGGTCTTGAGCGCGAACTCTTCGTCGGGCTTGAACGTTTGCGGCTTGTGCGTCGTCAGCGCGAAGATCGCCGCGATCAGAACGAGCCCGAGTGCAAACAGGATCGGCCGCGCCTTCTTCACAGCTGCTCGCCCCCAAAGTAAAAGAGAAGCGAGAGCCCGAGCTCGCAGGTGTAGGCGAGCCCGAAGACGGCGATCACCGGCAGTACGAGGTCGCGATTGGTAGCGGCCAGCACCGCCAGCACGACCACGATCGCAAGCAGACGGAACATGCGCACGAAGCCGGCCAGGCCGACCGCCTGGAGACTGGCATCACGGGGCGCCAGACGAGTGGCGACAAGACCGAAGACCTGCACGGCAGCCCAGAGAGCCGCGGCCAGCCCCCAGCCCTCGATCGACCAGCCCGCAGCCAAAAAGACCGGCAGCGCCAGAACAATCACGAGCGCGCCGGCGAGTGCAGGCAGCCTCAGGTTCGGCAGCGGGCGAGGCGCGGCGATCTTGCTTGGCGCTCTGGAACTCAGGTGAAATACCCCCGGTAACGTCGGTAGACGACGAAGATGCCCGCTGGAATGCCGACGGCCGCTCCGACCGCCGCTCCGACCCCGGCACCGCCGAGCGCCCAACCTACGAGCGCACCGATCCCCGCCAGCGCCACGGTCGTCGCAACAAGGAGACCACCGGCCCCCACGGGCTCGAACGACGGGCGCGGTGGACGCTCCATGCCGCGCCGAGGATATCAGAGCCGTTCCGCCGTCCGAGCCCCCTACAGAACGACGGAAATCCGCTCTGACGCTGCGATTTCGCTCACAGGTAGCTCAGGCCGAGGATCGCTCGCAGACGTGCGCGCGCGCGGTTTGAGCGAGCGCTCGAGCCTGGCCAGGGGCACTCTGCCGGATCAGATCAGCTTTCACCGGCAGCTGTCCGCAACCAGGTGGATGCCCGGATGGAAGATTCCCGTCCCGCAGCTCGGCCTGGTTGGAATGAAGACGATCGCACGGCCGTCGTTCGTCCAGCCGTACGCCATCGTGTCAGGGCTCTTCAGCCAGTCGCTCTCGCCGTTGATCGGAATGGGCCTGCTGTCGCCAAGTGACTTGATTGGGTGGCCGTAGCTACTTCAGGCCGAGCGCCGCTCTCGCTCGGCCGCCCGTCTTCGCCGCCGGGCGCGCGGGCTCGAGACCTTGACGATCTCGAGCACGTAGACGATGTAGGCCGAAACCGCCAATACCGCGAGGCCGATCAGCGCGTCGGCGAAGGTTGACCAGAGCTGCCAATGGCCGTGCGCGTGCGGGGCCAAAAAACGCGTGGCGAGCGCGGCGCCGGCCAGCGTCGCGCACCAGAGGTACATCGTCAGCACCGCCTGACGCTGCGTGAAGCCGCGGTCGAGGAAGCGGTGGTGGAGGTGGAAGCGGTCGGCGGAGTAGATCGGCTTGCCGTGCTTGATGCGCTTGGCCACGACGAAGGAGGTATCGAGGATCGGAATCGCCAGCACGAGCAGCGGGAAGGCCAGCGCAACGGTCGCGGCGGTCTTCAGCACTCCCCAGACCGAGATTGCCGCCAGCACGAAGCCGAGCAGCAGCGCTCCCGAGTCGCCCATGAAGATTCGCGCCGGATAGAAGTTGTGGCGCAGGAAACCGAGCGCCGCCCCGAACACGATCGCCGACAGGATCGCCGGCTGGGCGTCTTTGTTGATCGAGAGCGCGATCAAGCAGAAGGTAACGGCCGAGATTGCGCAGACCCCGGCGGCGAGCCCATCGAGCCCGTCGAGGAAGTTGACCATGTTCATGATCGCNNATGATCGCCACGATCCAGAGGATCGTGAGCGCGATCCCGAGCCACTTCGGCAGCGCTCCGACGCCGATCACGGGGAAGGTGAAGCGATCGACGTAGACGCCGAGCCCGGCCGTCACCGCGGCGGCGAGCGCCTGGCCGCTCAGCTTCTGCCACCAGACGAGGTTGCGGGCATCGTCGATCGCCCCGACCGCGGTCGCTATCCCCGCGCCGACCAGGATCGCCCGCAGAGGTCTCGAGAGGTCGAGGAAGACAAGCGCGGGCACGAAGATGGCGAAGAAGAGCGCGATCCCACCCAGCCTCGGAATCGGCAGCTCGTTCTGGCGCCTCCCCCCGGGCTCGTCCACCACGCCGGCGCGCCGGGCCAGCGAGCCGACCGCCGGAGTCAGCGCCAGCACGATCACAAGCGCGGCCAGGAAGCCGAAGATGACTTCGCGGGGCATGTGGATGGCGGCGAGGAACTGAGGCGCCACGTTCATCGGGCCACGGTACTACGACCTAGCACTCGTACGAGCAGTAACCACGAAAGCCCGGGTAGAGCACGTGCTTCTCGCAGAGGGCGGCGGAGCGGGCCCGCAACGCTTCGAGATCGGCGTCCTGGCCCAGAGCGCCGACGACAATCCCGGCCACCTCGCTCATGTCCTGCTCGTCGAAGCCGCGCATCGTGACGGCGGGCGAGCCCAGTCTCAGGCCCGAGGTCACCGTCGGCGGCCGCTCGTCGAAGGG
>PMZQ01000060.1:0-143 GCA_003170155.1 Actinomycetota bacterium
CCTGAAGTGATCGTACCGCCTGGGCCCGACTTCTTGTAGACGTGGCCATTGACGGTAGCTGCGATGCAGTAAACAGCTGCGCCCTTCGTGATTTTGCTGATCGCCGGCGAAAGGCCAGAGTCGTAGTTCGCCTTGAGTATGGT
>PMZQ01000060.1:221-3055 GCA_003170155.1 Actinomycetota bacterium
TCCGGTCAAGCGCTTGCGAATGATGTCATTCATGTGTAGCGGCTTCCTCAGGAGGGGGTGGGCTGGGGCGCTGTAGTAATCGGCAGAATCGGCGCCTATAAGCAGCCCCGAATGGGTGAGGCGCCTTACCCACATTGGGGTACCCGCGGATGATCTCGCGTCATCACTTGACGACCGAAGGAAGACCGCCGATTGTGCGCATGACGGCGGTTTGCTCGTAGGTCAGACAGTGCACCACCTCAGCTCGCGGGCTCGGACCGCTCGGTAGGAACCGTGTGCCGTCAGCCAGGTAGAAGAGGATCTCGTTCGACTCGATCAGTTGGCGATCGGAGCGACTGCCAGTACCGGTGTCGAGCAGAAGGGGTTGATGCGCGCGTACTCGCCGCTGAATGTGTCGCCGGCGAAGGCGCCGATCGCGGCGGGCTCGTATTCTCGCTCGAGCTGGGCCAGCGGCAGCCGGACTTTGTGGCAATTAGCCGAGGCGGCGTAGTCGAAGAAGTGCAGTTCAGGCACCAGGCTCGATTCCTTCTGCCAAGTTGCGCGGCGCCGGAAAGGCGTTACTAGGGGAGTACTGTCCCCTAGAGTCAGACCGATCCAGGCAGATCCCGTCGGCTCAACTATTCGTGCGATGCCGGTACAGGTGCCCGGCCGCCGTCACGCTCACCACCAGGATCACAACCGACCAGACCAGTGACGCCATGACCGAATGTTGCATCGGCCAGGTATGGATCGTGGATGACGGGTTCGGGTTACCGAACAGGCTCCGGCAGGCCGAAGTCACCGCGCTGACCGGGTTCCAGTTGGCGATCGTTGCCAGCCAGGCGGGCATGCCCTGAGTGGCCGCGAAGACGTTGGACACGAAAGCGAGCGGGAACATGAACAACATGACTATGCCCTGGGCCGACTCTGGACTCGCGGCGAGCAGGCCCAGGCAGGCCATCGCCCACGTGAGCGCGTAGCTGAAGAGCAGAGCCAGGCCGAAGCCCGCTGCAATCGAGGCCGCGCCGGCGTCCGGTCGCCAGCCGACCGCGAGCCCGGTCAGAACCACGAACGAGCTGCAGATGATCGCTGCCAGCAAGTCGGAGAACGAGCGGCCGAACAGGATCGCTGTCGGCGACATGGGCAGCGTGCGCAGACGGTTGATGACGCCCGTGGCGAGATCGCTACTGAGCCCGATCGCCGTTCCCACAGCCGAGGTCGTGAGGTTCATCATCAGAAGTCCCGCCAGGGCGAAATCCTTGTAGCTACCGCCGCCGCGCACGACCATTGCGGTGCCGAAGATGTAGATGAAGAGCAGCGTGAAGAGCACCGGCTGGATGGTCACGTCGGAGAGTTGCATCGGCTCGCGGCGGATGTGGAGGACGTTGCGCCAGGTCATGACGCGCACGTCCGTGAACCAGGAACGAACCCGCTCGAGCGCCGTCGCCGTGTCCAGCTCGGCGGGTGTTGCGATCATCTCGGTCATGCTGCGACTCCTTCTGTCTCTTCGTCTTGATCAGGGCTGGGCGCAACGCCGGTGAGCGTGGCGAACACGTCGTCGAGCGAGGGCCGGTGGACAACGATGTCGTCGACCTGAGCTCCGATCTCGTCCAAAGCCCGCAAGGCGCTGATGACCAGACCGTGCTCGCTCGCGACCGGCGCCCGCAAGCGCAGGCCGCCGCCCGTTATGTGGACAGAACCGCTCGCGAGCGCCTCGATTGCCTCGGCCGCGCCGGCGTGAGGCGACGCCAGCGTCACCTCTAGCAACTGCGAGCCGATGGCCGCCTTCAGCTCTAGCGGCGTGCCCTGAGCGATCAGGCGTCCGTGGTCGATCACTGCGATGCGGTCGGCCAGGGCGTCGGCCTCGTCCAGATACTGCGTGGTCAACCAGAGCGTGGCGCCGTCGGTGACCAGCTCGCGGATCATCGTCCACATGCGCCGGCGGCTTGTCGGGTCTAGCCCGGTGGTGGGCTCGTCGAGGAAAAGAACCGGCGGACGCATGACCAGGCTTGCGGCCAGGTCGAGGCGCCGGCGCATGCCGCCTGAGTAGCCCTTGACGATGCGATCGGCGGCGTCCTCGAGCTCGAATAGCCCCAGTAGCTCGACCGCCCGGCGCTTGGCCTCGGCGCGGCGCAGCCGGCTCAGCTCGCCGACCATGACCAGGTTCTGGCGCCCCGTGAGAGCGTCGTCTAGCGTCGCATCCTGACCAGTCACGCCGATCTTGCGCCGCACCGCGGCGGCTTCCGCGACGACGTCGTGCCCGGCCACCCATGCCCGCCCGCTGTCGGGCTTCGTAAGCGTCGTGAGAATGCGTACGCCCGTTGTCTTGCCGGCGCCGTTCGGCCCGAGCACGCTCAGGATGGTGCCCGCCGCCACCTCGAGGTCAACCCTGTCCAGGGCTTGCGTCTCGCCGTAGCGCTTGGATATCGCTTCGGCTTCAATCATGTTATTCTTGTTCATCTACTTACCATCCGTTCGGTAGAATCTTACTGACCGTACGGTAAGCAAAGTTAAGAGCGCTGTCAAGTCGGCTCGTTCGGAAAGGCCACTGGGATGAAAGACACGCGAGAACGGATCCTCGAGACGGCCCTCGATCTCTTCATCGAGCAGGGCTACGAGAAAACGTCTCTGCGAGAGATCGCCGAGCGTATCGGGGTCACCAAGCCGGCGCTCTACTACCACTTTTCCAGCAAGGAGAAGATCCTGGAGACGCTGGTCGAGCCGATCTTCGCGGGGCAGAAGCGAGCGGCGGAGTTCCTCAGCGGTAAGCCCAGCCTCGAGGAGTGGAGCAAGGCACTCGCCTCGCTCGTCGCCTGGACGCTGCCTCAGCGCCGGCTGTTCGAGCTGATGGAGAG
>PMZQ01000107.1 GCA_003170155.1 Actinomycetota bacterium
CCAATCGTGTTCGGGCCACGCGGGAAGCTGCGTGGGCTGGTGAAGACGACACCGAAGTGGGTCAGGCCGTCCCTCTGAGCCTTCTCTATCTCCGGTATGAAGTCTGCCGTGTTCTCGGTTAAAAGCGCCCGGCGCTCCGCTTGGGCGAACGAAAAGACTCGACGGTCTGTGAAACCTCTAAGGTCGGATCGCTCTGAGATAGAGACGACATCGTGGCCTGCCTGGCGGAGCTGCTCGGCGATTCGCGGCGAGTAGTGCTCGTCGAGCAGGAGTCTCAACTGACAAGGATCTCTTCCCCGGCTCGCCAGGCCGCCTCGACGCGATCGCTCGCAGCGATCTCGCGACCGGCCACGCGATCAACTTCCTCCTTGTTTACTGCGTAGTAGCGAACGGCAGCCTCCACCTTGGCCACCGGAAGGTTCAGATACTCGGCGGCCTGCGCGACGGAGTTCTCCGAGTTGCGCACCGTGTCCATCACCTGCCAGATATCCAGTCGCGTCCCGACCAGCGCAGCCCGGCGACCCAGAGCGCCCGCGCGGAAGTAGATCTCGGGGTGTTCGTCCATCTGCACGCCCTCGGCTATATACCGCTCAGCCAAGGCGTTGCGGGACTCATCCAGCTCCTGCCGGCGCCGTTCCAGGCTCTCAAAGGTCGGGACAGATACCCGTATCGAGAACTGGTGGCTGCTCTGCATTTCGCCGGCTCGTTTCTCGCCTCGTGCCATAGAATCTCCTCGTTCGAATCACACTGTATCACAGTGTATTCTTCGAGCATTGCCGCAGCTTGCTCGGCGAAGACGTTAGGCGCATACCGACGCCCTCTGCAGCCCTCGTTTGAGGTGCCAANNTTGGCACCTCAAAGTCGCCCGCTCCTCGGGCTCTTGGCTCATTTGGCGAACCTATCCGAAAAAGTACCGCGGAAGTGTGCCGATTCAGCGGCACGACCTCATCTCCAGTAAAGGAGCCTGTGCCGCTCAGAGGCATACCGATCGAGCCACGCCTCCAGCGGCTTCGCGGCCTCCAGCACGTCGCTCCAGCTACACGACGCGAACTCCCGAAGCGGTGAACGGGCAAGCAGCGTCAAGAAGATGTCGGCGTCCACCTCGATCTTCTCGGGCGGGCCGAGGTTGACGAGCAGGAAGCCGGGCGCCTGCAGGCTCTCCGCGAGCGCCGTTCCGATCCGCCAGTTCCGGGTCAGCTCGTAGTAACCGGCGGCGGCGACCTGCTCGGGCGAGACCGCATAGAGATCGGGGCGATCAAGGTAGCGAGGAAAGCCGCGGTAGTTCGGGCGCAGCTCGTTCGCGCTCCGGAACTTCGCCTCGACGAATACGACGAGGTCGGGCCAGACGACGATCACGTCCGGCTCGCTGAGCGCGTTCGCGGTCTCTCCGAGCGAACGGCAGACCTCCGCGAGCGCCAAGGCGACTTCGGGGCCACGAGCACCGCCGATCGGAACTCCCCAGAGCAGCAACGCCGGCTCGCCGGGCGGGCGCTCCGGCGCAACGAGCGCGTCGAGGTGCCCTCGTTGCTGGAGGCCGTGGAAGACCGTCCAGGTGATCGCGTCCTCCGAGTTCTCGAAGCAGAACTTGATCAGCTTGCTGGGCCGGTTCCCGCGATTGACGGTCTGGTCGAGCGTCTCGACGAGCCCGGCGCGCACCGCCTTGGGCACGTTCAGCTCGGGGCTCGCCGTGATTAGCACGCGGTCGCGCTCGTTGATCGCATTCGAGTACGCCACGCCACATTCGCAGCGGTAGATGCAGTCGTCACGCGAGTGGACGGTCAGGCGCTGACCGAGGCTCGCGACGAGCGCCTTGTTCGGCTTGATCAGCCGCCGGCAGGCCCGGCAGCGCATCGCCTGGAATCTCGTTGGCATCGTCTGAGCCATCGACGCTCCCTCCGGCGGCTGCTCGTCCGTGCGGCGCACGTCCGTTCACCGTCTTGATCGCACGGATCATAGGCGGCTTTCCTCTCGATCCCGATCCCGCGGCTCGAGCTCGCGGACGCTAGCCGGATGGGAAGTTGAGCCTGTGAGCGCGCCCGATACGCGCTATCTGATCGGCTTCGACTCTTGCGTCGGCGGCGTAGGACGGCCAGTTGGAGACCCCTTCGAGCACCTCGGCGAGGATCGTGTCGGCCCGGCCTCGTTTCATCGAAGCAGTGGCGGCGCACTGGCGGAAGTCCTCGAGCGTGAACTCGTCGCGCTTGCCGTTCAGCGACATCTGGTGCATGTTCGTCCAGCGGTCGCTGGGTTGGTAGGCGTAGGTGACGTCGAAGGCGGCACTCGCTCATCAGGATGCCGGCGGCGCGAGCCATCTCGTAGTAGGCGAACTCGATCGCCCCGTACCCCTGCGGATCTTCAAGCTCCTTGTCTTTGTTGCCGCTGACGCCGTCGAACTTAAGCAGCCAGTACTGAAATCCCGGGCCGGCATCGACCTGGCCGGAGCGAACCTCGCTCGTGCGCGGGTTCCAGGCAATGACGGCTTTCGCGCGGGCACCGGCGGCGAAGGTGGAGACGCTGAGGATGTCGCGCAGCGCCTCTTCTCTCAGCGAGCTCGTGAATGAGGCGGCGAAATCCTCTCGGTGCGTCAGCACGTCGGAGGCAAGCTCGACCAGCGCGGCGACCTCGATCTCCTTGCTACGAGTTTGCCTCGGGCCGAGGTTGGGAGCGAACTCGAGCGCCCCCATTCCACGCCGACCGACGTAACAGAGGCGCTCGACAGCGTTGAAGCTATCCGGTCGTCGCCCCTGCAGGGCTAGCCACATGTCGATCAGCGCGTTGCCGTAGCGGTCCGGTAACGAGTCGGAGAGGAGCCCGGGGAGCCCGCGAAAAGTCTCGCGATTGAGCGCCGGAAACGTGTGAGGCTAGCGTGATAGGCCCCTAGACCGGCGGCGGTTCCCAGCCCCGTACGCTCTCGGCCTCCACGAACACCGCTTCTATCTCCTGCGGCTTGATCTCGCCGGCCTTGATCTGCTCGGCCCAGTGGCAGGCGACCAGGTGCCCGGGCTCGAGCTCGCGTAGCAGCGGTACATCCTCGCGGCAGAGCGTCGGCTGAATGAACGGGCAGCGCGTGTGGAAGCGACAGGCCGGCGGCGGGTTGGCCGGGCTCGGGATGTCGCCGGGGAGCAGGAGTGGCTTGCGCGCGCGCTCGATCTCGGGGTCGGGGATCGGTACCGCCGAGAGCAGCGAGATCGTGTAGGGATGCAGCGGGTTCGCGTACAGCTCGGCGGCCGGTGAGACCTCGACGATCGAACCCAGGTACATCACGGCGATGCGGTCGGAGATGTGGCGGACGACGGCGAGATCGTGCGCGATGAATAGATAGGTGAGCGAGAACTCCTTCTGCAGCTGCTCGAGCAGGTTGATGATCTGCGCTTGGATCGAGACATCCAGCGCCGACACCGGCTCGTCCGCCACGATGAAGTCGGGATTCAGCGCCAGNNCGACTGGCCGCGTCCTTGGGCAAGCCCACGATCTCCAGTAAATCGGCCGCCCGGCGCCCGGCTGCGCGCCGTCCAGCCAGCCCGTGCACTCGAAGCGGCTCGCCGATGATGCGCGAGATGCTGTGGCGCGGGTTGAGCGAGGCGAAGGGATCCTGGAAGACCATCTGCATGCGGCGCCTGAGCGTTCGCATACCCTCGGCGCTCAGGTCCGAGATGTCCTCCCCGTCGAAGACGATCCGGCCGGCGGTGGGCNNCCCACCAGGCCCAGCGTCTCGCCGTGGCGGATCTCGAACGAGACGTCGTCCACCGCCTTGATGTCGCCGACGTGGCGGTCGAGCACGATGCCGCTCTTGATCGGGAAATAGACCTTGAGGTGCTCGACCTCGACCAGGTTTCCCCTGTCTTCTTTTTGCGAGCTCATCCCAGCGCCGCCTCGCGACTCTTCTTCCACGCGTCGGCCGGCACGGGGTTGAAGCAGGCGACGAAGTGTCCGGGCTCGATCTCGACGAGCCGGGGCACCTCCTGTCGCGACTGCTCGACTTCGAAGCGGCAGCGCGGCTGGAACGGACAGGCACTGGGGAAGCTCAGCATGTCACGCGGAGAGCCCATGATCGGGCGGAGCGCGACGCGTTGCGTGTAGTCGAGCCGGGGCACGCTCTCCAGCAGCCCGAGCGTGTACGGATGCCGCGGCCGCTTGAAGATGTGCTCGGCCGTCCCCCTCTCCATGAACATCCCGCCGTACATCACGTCGATGCCCGTGCACAGTCCCGCGACCACGCCCAGGTCGTGCGTGATCAGGATCAGCGCCGTTCCCCGCTCGGTCACGAGCGTCCGCAGCAAGTCGAGGATCTGCGCCTGGATGGTGACGTCGAGCGCCGTGGTCGGCTCGTCCGCGATCAGCAGCTTGGGCTCGCAGGCGAGCGCCATCGCGATCATGGCGCGCTGCCGCATCCCGCCCGAGAACTGATGCGGGTAGTCGTCGACGCGCGCCTTGGCGCCCGGAATTCCGACCTGCTCGAGCAGCTCGATCGCCCGCCTCTTTGCCTCGTGGCGATGGAGCCCGAAGTGGGTCTCGAGCGGCTCGATGATCTGGCGTCCGATCGTCATCACCGGGTTCAGGCTGGTCATCGGGTCCTGGAAGATCANNATCATCGCGATCTCCTTGCCCCGGATCCGGCGCAGCTCGTGGTCGGAGAGCTGCAAGAGATCGCGCCCGTCGAACATGGCGCTGCCGGCGACCGCCCGGCCCGCACGCGGCAGGATGCCGAGCAGCGCCAGCGCCGTGACGCTCTTGCCGCAGCCCGACTCGCCGACGATCCCCATCATCTCGCCCGGCGCCACCTTGAAGGAGATGTCATTGACGGCGTGGATCGTTCCGCGCGAGGTCCA
Organism: Actinomycetota bacterium; assembly: GCA_003170155.1. Lineage (GTDB taxonomy): Bacteria > Actinomycetota > Thermoleophilia > Gaiellales > Gaiellaceae > Fen-549. The sequence goes on from PMZQ01000107.1 coordinate 4,830, forward strand.
GAACTCGACTCGGAGCCCGTCCACCTCGAGGATCGGAGTGCCGGCTTGCTCAGACACGGCCACGCAGCTTCGGGTCGAGCGCTTCGCGCAAACCGTCTCCGATCAGGTTGAAGCCGAGTACGGCCAGCACGATCGCCACGCAGGGGGCGATCGCCAGCAGCGGGTCGCTCTCCAGATACTGGTTCACCTGGGTGAGCATCGTTCCCCATTCCGGCGTCCTCGGATCCTGCGGCCCCAGTCCCAGGAATCCGAGCCCGGCCACGTCGATGATCGCGGTCGCCATCGCCAGCGTACCCTGCACGATCACCGGCGAGATCGCGTTCGGCAGGATGTGCGAGAAGAGAATCGCGCGCCGGCGCACCCCGATCGCCCTTGCCGCCAGCACGAAGTCCTGCTCTCTCTGCGCCAGCACGGAGCCTCGCAAGAGTCGAGCGAAGATGGGCACGTTGGTGACGCCGACCGCCACCATGATCTGCCAGAGCCCCGGCCCGAGCATGGCCACGATCCCGATCGCCAGCAGCAAGCCCGGGATCGCCAGCATGATGTCCATGCAGCGCATGATGATCGTGTCGACGAAACCACCCGCGTAGCCCGCTATCGAGCCCAGAACGAGCCCGATCGAGAGCCCGGAGCCCGCCGCCACAAAGCCGATCAACAGCGAGTAACGGGTTCCGTAGGCGAGGCGGGACCACTCGTCGCGCCCGTTCAGATCGATCCCCAGCCAGTGCTGCGCCGAGGGCCCCGGGGCAGTTCCGGTCGAAACCTGATTGAACCACCTGGCGTCGAGCGGGCTGTAGCGAGCAATCCAGGGCGCCAGGATCGCCACCAAAACGAAGAAGGCAACCAGGCAAAAGCCGATGATGGCCACGGGGTTCCGCCGTAGCCGGCTCCAGGCTTCGCGCCAGAGCCCACTCGGCGCCCCTTCGAGCTGGATATCGACGGCCTCGATCTCGGCGACACTCATGAGAGCCTGATCCGCGGGTTGATGATCGCGTACGAGATGTCCACGACCAGGTTGACGAGCACGAAGACAATGGCGAGGAAGAGAATCCCTCCCTGCAGCACCGGGTAGTCACGGTTGCTGATTGCTGTCGTCAGCCAGCTACCGACCCCCGGCCAGTCGAAGACCGTCTCGGTCAGCACCGCCCCCGAGAGGAGGAGACCGGTCTGCAGTCCGATGATGGTCGAGATCGGTAGCAGGGCATTTCGCAGCACGTGGCGCCGGTCGACCTGGCCCGGAGGCAGGCCCTTGGCGCGGGCGGTGCGCACGTAATCCTCGTGCTGGACGTCGAGCACCGAGGCGCGCGTAATGCGCATCACGATCGCGAGCGGAATCGAGCCGAGCGCGATCGAGGGCAAAATCAGGTGCTTGATCGCATCCCAGAGTGCTCCGGGGTCGGCACGGATGATCGCGTCCAGCACGTAGAAGTTGGTCGGGTGCGAGCGCATGGCCGTGATGTCTTCGCGGCCGATCGAAGGCAGCCAGTGCAGGCGTACGGCAAAGATGTATTTGAGGACAATGCCCAGCACGAAGATCGGGATCGAGATACCCAGTAGTGACGCGACCAAGCTCGTCTGGTCGAAGAAGGAGCCGTATTTCTTCGCCGCCCAGAAGCCGAGCGGGATCCCCAGCGCGATGGCGAAGATCATCGCCCCCAGCGCCAGCTCGACCGTCGCCGGGAAGCGGTGCTCGAGCTCGTAGGTGACCGGGCGGAAGCTACTGATGCTGGTGCCGAGATTGCCGCTGAGCAGGCTCTTGAGGTAGTCCCAGTACTGCACCAGCAGCGGCTTGTCGAGCCCGTACTGGTGATTGATCTGCTTGACCAGCGCCGGGGTTGCGCGTTCACCCAGCTGCGAGGTGGCCACCGAGCCTGGCAGCGCCCGGATCCAGGCGAAAACGAGGATCGAGAGCCCGAGCAGGATCGGGATGAGTAAGAGCAGCCGGCGGACGATGAAACGAAGCATCTGTTTCTCGTCCGCCGGCCTGCTGCTTATTCCCTACTTGGCGTAATGCAGATCTGCCCAGGGCTCGTTGATCGGTCCGATCGGACCGGGTACGTAGCCGAGGATGTTCTTATTCAGCGCCAGCGCGGACGAGCCCCACGCATACGGCACCACGGGCACGAACTTCATCACGTTGATGCTTGCCTGCTCGTAATCCTTGGTGCGAAGTGCCGCGTTCGGCTCAGCATCCGCCGTTGCAAGCTCCTTGAAGAGCGACGGATTGTTGAAGCCGAAGAGCGGTGTATCCGACCCGAAGTGCACGTTCAGGAAGTCCTGCGGATCGTAGTAGTCGGCGATCCAGCCGAGGAGGAACATCTGGTATTGGCCGGACTGAGCCCCTCCGAGATAATCCGGGCGCCAGGGCGCGCTGTGAGGCACGACCTGGAAGCCGGCAGCGTCCAGGTTGGCCTGCATGGCCTGGAAGATGCGCTGCGGATCGGGCATGTAGGAGCGGGTGACGCCCGTCGGATACCAGAAGTCGATCTTCACCGGCAGCTTGAGTCCGGCTTTCTGTAGGAGCGCCTTCGACTGGGCCGGGCTGTACGCGTAGTCCGGGATACCAGTCTTGGCGAAGCCGAACAGCGAAGGTGGCAGGAACTGGTTCGCCGCCTCGCCTGTCTGACCGTAGACCGCCTTGATGATCGCCGCCTTGTCGATCGCGTGCGCAACGGCCTCGCGAACGAGCAGGTTGTTCATCGGAGGCTTGGCCTGGTTGAGACCGACGTAGCCGATCGAGGAGACCGGCCGCTTCAGGAGCTGCAGCTTGCTGTCCTTCTGCACGGTCGAGTAGTCAGCCGGTGCCACATAGTCCATGCCCTGGATCTCACCGCTCTGCAGTGCCTGTAGACGGGCGGTGTTGTCCGGGATCGGCTTGTAGATGACCGTCGTGATCGCAGGCTTCGACCCCCAGTAGTTCGGGTTGGCGACGAGCGTGAGCTTCACGTTCGGCGTCCACTGCTTGAGCATGTACGGCCCAGTGCCCACCGGATGCGCGGTCGCGAATGTGCCGCTCGGGTGGAAGACGCCGGTGGAGTCGGTGGTGCCGGCATCTGCCTGGTACTTCTTCAGTGCCGTCGGGCTGGCGATGCCGAAGTTCGGCAGTCCGATCGCCGAGATGAACGACGACGAACGCCGGGTCAGATTCAGCGTGACCGAATCGTCTCCGTTTGTCGTGCAGCTCTTGAAGAGACTCTTGTCCGGCCCCGGGTTGCCCTTCGCCGGATGCGCGAAGCCCCCGAACACGGTGTTCCAGTAGTAGCTGACAGCCGGGTTCTGGAGCGGCGCCGGGAAGTTGTACCAGCGGTCGTAGTTGTAACAGACAGCCGCCGCGTTGAACGGCGTGCCGTCGGAGAACTTCACGCCCGTCTTCAGCTTGAACGTCCACGACAGCGCGTCGGCGCTTGGCGTCCAGCTCGTCGCGAGCTGTGGTTCGACCTCCGAGCCGCCCAGCTTGAAGCCGACCAGGCTCTGGAAGATCTGATTCGTGATCCGCAGTGACTCACCGTCCGACACGAGCGCCGGATCGAGCAGCACCGGATCCGCAGAGCTGGCGAACACGAACGTGCTGCTCGCCGCGCTTTTCTTCTTGCTTGAGCCACAGCCCACCAGCACTACGGCGACCGCGACCGCGAGCAGGGTCAAGAACAAAACCTTTTTCCTCACATTCCCTCCTTTAGCTCTGCCTGAGTATCTCAGACTCCGGCCGATGATCGTTAGTACAACGAACAAGAAACCGCCGTTTCCCGCTCTGGCGAGGACTCTGCCAGCAGGGAGTTGATACTAGCGGTGCTTCGCCTGCACGAGCTTGGCCAGCGCGAGCGTCGTGACCACGGTCAGCACGACCTTCACCGCCTTGCCGTTACGAAGCTTCGACTCGCCGCCCGCACGCTCGGCCATGTTCACCGGTACCTCTTCGAGCCGGAGCCCGGCACCGACGACGCGGATCAGCGCCTCGACCTCCGGCGCCTCGGTCGCATACGGAGCCGCGAGTACCGGCAGCGCCTTTGCATTCACGGCGTAGAGTCCGCTCGTCGCGTCGCCGAAGGGCCGCCGCAGAACACTCGCCATCGCGCGGCGGAGCAGTGCAGTGCCGAAGCGGCGAGCGCGGCTCGGCCGGTAGCGGTACGCCGCGTACCCGTTGCCCGAGACGAAGCGGGAACCGACGGCGACGTCGCAGGCATCCGCGCGCACGAGTTCGAGTAGCCGCGCGAGCGCGGCCGGTGGATGCTGCCCGTCCGCGTCCACACGACCGCAGTAGGCGTAGCCGTGTTCGAGCGCCCAGCGGTAGCCGGCGGCGATACCGGCGCGCAGGCCGCGATTCTCCCCGAACGAGAGCACGTCGGCGCCGTGCTCACGCGCAACGGCCACGGTAGCGTCCGTCGAGCCGTCGTCGACGACGAGCACGTCCGCCTCGGGCAGCTCGGCGCGAAGCTCGTCGAGCACCGCGGCGAGGTTCTCCTGCTCATTCCAGGCGGGGATGAAGACGACGGTGTCGTTCATCGGCGCTTCCGGCTTCGAGCGAGCTCCGCACGAACGGCGCGCAGTTGCGCTCGCCGCACCCACAACGCTCCCAGCTCCCAGGCGAGGGCGTACGGTGACGGCACAATCCGCGCCATTCGGAACTTCGTCTCGATCCCCGCGTCGGCGTAGAGCCGAGAGAAGAGGTAGTGCGCACGGACGAGGTGAAGCGGCGCGCAGACGACGACCGCACGCCGGATACCGCGTTCGACGAGCAGCGGCAGCGTCCGCCCGGCGTTCTCGGCGGTCACCCTGGCGGTCGGCTCGATGACGAGCTCCACCTCGGGGCCGCGCCAGAGGGTACGCATCTGCTCCGCCTCCGACGGGCCGCCGCTGGGCGACCAGCCGCTGAAGACGACCGTCTCGGCCGGCAACCGCTCAGCCAGACGCTCGGCCTCGCGGACGAGGCGGTGACAGCGCGCGCTGATCCGGTAGACCCCGTCGCGGTGTAGGCGACCGTGCCCGGGCACGACGATCGCGGTCGCCGCCGCTCCGGGTTCCTCCGGCGGCAAGTACTCCGCCGCGTTCGTTGAGAACAGCACGAGTCGATCTTGCCCGACAATCCGTCGCCCCGCTAGCCGGTGCTCCCCTTGCGCGGAACCTGCTCGCCGTTACGCCCCGCGCCCCAGCGGACATACTCAAGACACTCGAATCGTCATCCGGGACTCCGTTGCTTCGGGGGCGACTTGGTTGTCGAACGCAAAAAGGAGAAACGCGATGGCAGGAAAGGCCGACTTCAACCTGGGTGAGTGGGAGCTCGTTTCGGAGGGGCCGCCGAGCGCCGGCTTGATCGTGGTCACGGCGCAGCGCGGAGGAGTCTTCCGCGAGACCTACGCAATCGGAAAGGCGTACGCCGAGGCGCGCCGGCTCCACGGCGAGAGCCAGTTGCTAGACGAGATCGTCGGGACGAAGCCCGCGCGCGATCACACGCGCTACCACTCGGCCGAGGAGCTCAAGCAAGGCGGACTGCAGCACCTGCGTGATGCGGTCGCTCTGCTCGAGCAAAAGGCGACCCCCGAAGAGGTCGCCGCCTACAGGCACTTCGTCCTCGGAGTCGCCGACAAGGTTGCGAACGCGCACCGAGAAGGGGGCGTCGCCGTGAGCGATGCCGAACGGGCAGCGATCGAGGAGATCACCGCGGCTCTCGGCGCCGACCAGTAGAGAAGAAGGGGACGTGGAAGCTCAGACGAGACGCGTCGCTCGAGTGATCGAGCCAGAGCCAGTCGTGGAAGGCGCCGGCGTGCGTCTCAGGCGCAGTATCGGTGGCCGGGCTCTCGACTACCTCGATCCCTTCCTCCTGCTCGATCACTTCGAGTCGGACGACCCGAACGACTATCTCGCCGGCTTTCCACTGCATCCCCACCGCGGCATCGAGACGGTCACCTACATGCTCGCCGGCGAGATCGATCACAAAGACACGATCGGCAACGCCGGCACGATCGGCCCCGGCGACGTGCAGTGGATGACCGCCGGCGGCGGCCTCATGCACGAGGAGATGCCGCGCCCGCGCGAGGGCAAGATGGGCGGCTTTCAGCTCTGGGTCAACATGCCGGCGAAGCTGAAGCTGTCGCGGCCGCGCTATCAGGAGGTGGTTGACGCCAGCATTCCGGTCGTGGAGCGGCCGGACGGGGCGCGCGTGCGTGTGGTCGCGGGCCGCTGCGACGAGGTGCAGGGGCCGGTCACCGAGATCTACGCCGACCCCGAATATCTCGACGTCGAGGTGGCCGCCGGTGCCGACTTCGTCCAGCCCGTTACCCGCGGCCACGCCGCTTTCGCCTACGTCTTCCGCGGCGAGGGTGAGTTCGGTGTCGCCAGCGATCTCGGCTACCGCGGCGACCTCGAGGGCTCGCTGGTAAAGGCCCCTGCTCTGGTCGTCTTCGAAGACGGCGATCAGGTGCGCGTGCGCGCCTACGACGGTCCGGTGCGCTTCCTGCTCGTCTCGGGCGCGCCGCTGGGCGAACCGGTCGCCCGCTACGGGCCGTTCGTCATGAACACTCGAGAGGAGATCGAGCGGGCGCTCGACGACCTGCGCGCCGGCACCTTCATCTGGGCCGAAGAGTGAGCCGCGCCGAGAGCTCCTCTTCCTATTCCGGCCAGCAGTCGCAGAGCGCCAGCGACTCGCCACAGCGCGGGCAGGTCTCGAACTCGCAGCCGACGTGGTGGAGCCCGCCCGGGTCTACTCCGCAGTCGCCACAGGACTCGTCGGTGGGCTCGCCTTCGAGCGCACCCCAGCGAATGCGCTTATAGCGCCCGTCGATCAGTTCGGCGTAGCGCTCAGTGCAGGACGAGGCGGTGAGCATCTCCTGGTTGCAGACGACGCAGACAGCCATGCGGAGATCGTAGTTCCTCGAGGGAGAGCCGCTACACAGCTCGTGCGCTTCCGGACGGGCTTGCTCCAGCCTGGGTGGTCCTGAGAGCCGCCGGAACGTTGCGCCGGCGGCTCAATCGAAGCGGCGATCAGCCGGACAGTTTGACCCGGAAGGAGATGAGCCGGTCGCTCGAGATACCTGCGAGCACGCTCTCGCCCACCTTGTGGGCGCGAACGAACATCACGAGCAACTGCTGTTGGCGCGCGGCCGGGAATCCGGACAGACGCTGCATCGTCATCGTGATCCAACCGTCTGCGCCCGTCGGCTGCTCGGCGGGAATCGAGAACTGGTTGAAGGGCACAGCCGCAGCGTGGACAAGCGCGTCCTGGACGTTCCGACCATTGCATGCCGAGACGTGAAAGCGGGCGACGATGTGAGTGGTCGAGCCGGTGATCACGCTCGGCGACACCTGCAAGCCGTCGATGCTGAGCCGTGCAGGAGGCGAAATCTGCGCGATCTGCATTGGGCCGGTGCCGCTCGGACAGCCGGTAGCCGGCGCCGTCGGCGTGGTGGTGACGACGCTCGTGGCGTCGGACAACGCGCTTGTCGATCCTTCCGTGTTGCTCGCAGTCACACGAGCGCGGATGCGTAAGCCGACGTCGGCCGTAAGCACCTGGTATGTGCTCTTGGTCTCGTTCGGGATCACACCGCAGTTCGAACTGATCGCCGCCGCCGCGGCATCCTCCGGGCAGCGGAGCCAACGGTACGTGATCGTCGTCGGCGAGTCCGACCAGGTGCCTTTCGCAACAGTCAGTGTTTTGTGCACGACCGGCGTTCCCAGGATGCTTGGCGCCGCGGTGTTTTTCGGTACTGCCTGCGACTGCGCCGAGCCGGCAACGGGGAGCAGCAGTGCAGCCGCCAGCCCGACGGCCGCAGCCAGCGGCAACGCGAGCCTCAGCGCGTGATGGGCGCGCATGCCTTTTCTGTCGGAGTAGATGCGTCGCATAGCGTCTTCCTTTCGTCGTAAATCGTCTGACCTGACCTCCTTCTGGTCTACCCTCTTTGACGTTGGTCTAATTTCGTTGATAGTGAGAACCGGTTCCCGCGTGAATGCCGGGAGGTGTGTGGTCGGCAAGCGGCGCCTCGCAGCTCTCGGCACCGGCGATCGGCTTCACGTCGTTCGACCAGCGCCAGACGGAGCTCGAAGCTCCCGCAGGGGAGGGCTACGCCCGAGTCGGCGCAGGCGCGGCGCCTCCTCGGTTTCTCAACTCATTTCGTCTCGAAGAAGCCTTACTTGGCGCTGTCCTCGTACTCGAGTTCGAAGGCGTGCTCCGGGCGGATCAGGATGGCACCCTCGCCGCGTGTGTACGCCTCTTCTCCGTGCTGGCCGACGTCGAGACCCTGGCCCTCGTCGCGCTCGTGAACACGGATCCGCATCACCAGCCCCATCAGCTTGAGCAGGATGAACGTCCCGCAGAACGCATACAGCGGCGCTGCCGCCGCCGCGATCGCCTGACGGCCGAGCTGAATCGGCGATCCGAACAGCAATCCGTTCCCGGTCAGATTCCAGCTCGCCTGGGCGAACAGGCCGATGAAGAGGATCCCGGTGAAGCCGGCGAGACCGTGCGCCGCCAGCACGTCGAGCGTCTCGTCCAGCCGCGTGCGCGGCCGCCAGACGATCAGCGCGTAGGACGGGATCGCCGCCAGCCCACCCAGCAGAATCGCGCTCATCGGGCTGATGAAGCCGGCCGCCGGCGTGATCCCGACCGCACCGACCACGATCGCGGTCGCCGCCCCGATCGCGGTCGCCTTGCGCCCGCGCAGGTAGTCAATCAGCATCCAGACTCCGAGCGTCGTCGCCGGAGCCAGGAGCGTGTTGGTGAAGGCGAGCGGTGCCTGCTTACCGGTCGTGAGCGCGCTGCCGGCGTTGAAGNNGAACCAGCCGAACCAGAGCAGGCTGGCGCCGAGCAGCGCGTAGACGCCGTTGTGCGGCAGAATCGCCTGCCGGCCGAAGTCCTTACGCGCCCCCACCACCAGCGCCGCCGCCAGAGCCGAGAAGCCCGAGGCCATCTCGACCGGCACGCCGCCGGCGAAGTCCATCACGTGGCGATGGGCGAGCCAGCCGTTCGATGACCAGACCCAGTGCGCCATCGGCGCGTAGATCAGGCAGGCCCACAGCGCCGCGAACACGAGGTACGAGCCGAAACGCATGCGCTCGACCACGGCACCCGAGATCAGGGCCGCGGTGATGATGCAGAACGAGGCCTGGAAGCAGACGAAGACCAGCTCCGGAATCGCCAGACCCGCGCGCGGCCCGTTGGTCACATGCCTGAGGAAAACGTTGTGCAGGTCGCCGATGAAGCCGTTGCCCTTGTCGAAGGCGAGCGAGTAAGCGATCACGACCCAGGTGACGCTAACCACGGCCATCGCGCCGAGGCTCATCATGAAGGTGTTGAGGGCGTTCTTCGAGCGCACCAGCCCGGAGTAGAAGAGCCCGAGCGCCGGCGTCATCATCAACACGAGCGCCGTCGCGATCATCATCCAGGCGGTGTCGCCGCTGTCGATGCCGTTCTTGACCGCTCCGAGCAGAATTGGAAAGGAGATGAGATCGTGCATGGTCTCGTCACCGCCTAGAGCACGGGTGTGACCGCGGCGGTGTTCTCCTCTCCGGTGCGAATACGAACGACCTTCTCGATCGGGACGACGAAGATCTTCCCGTCGCCGACCTCGCCGGTGCGCGCCGCCTTGGCCATCGCCGCCACGGTCGGCTCGACGAAGTTGTCCGAGACTCCCACCTCGAAGCGCACCTTTTCGTACAGCTCCATCTTCACGACAGTGCCACGGTAGGTCTCGACCTGGTCCGTCTCACCGCCGTGCCCCTGGATCCTGCTCATCGAGAGGCCGCGTACCTCGGCGCGATAGAGCGCCTCGAGCACGTCGTTTGCCTTCTCGGGACGAACGATCCCGATTACGAGCTTCATCTTTCAACTCCCCATCCTGGAATTGCCGACAAAAATGCGAGCGAAAAGCCCCAGACGAGACAAGTGCCCAGATGAGCGAGTTACCCCCGCGGCCACTCTCCAAGCCGGATCATCCGTAGATGAGCCCTTCGAGTCGGCCGCCCCAGAGGGGATNNGTTCAGCGAGTTACACGGGTCGGGAAAACCGAGGTGGGTGTGGGTGATCTCGGCTCGCGCCTTCTCGCGAGCGATCAGACGGGCGCGAGAAGCCCGCCGACAAGAGCCGGTGTCAGACACCTGTTGGTGTCAAGGATCGGGGTGTGTCGGAAACGTGTCGTCTGCTCCCCTGCCGGGAGAGCCTTACCGGGGCGAAGAGAGCGATGAATGCTCGACGATCGGCTCGGGTACTGCATTCGGCAGCGAAGGAGCGACCCGGCGCTCATGTTCCGAGCCGGTGGCTTGTGGACGACATGTTCCACTTCTGTCGCCGATCTCGCTTGACAGGATTCGGTGTCTGACACCGAGGTGCGGGCGATCGCGGCGAGACTCCGGAGCTACTTCTCCCCGGCGCCGATCGACAGACGGCGAGCAGCTCGGGAGAAGGTCGCTCGAACTACGTGTGCGACTAGCAGATCGACTGTCTCTCGGAGACGAGCGGAGCGAGCGGGCCCTTCTGAGCGACAAACCGGCCGCCGTCCTCGACCTGGGCGCAGAAGCTCGTAGCGCTCGGAGGCTGGGGTAAAACTCTCCAGGGGCGGGGTGCCACGGCGGTATTTGGCGCGGCGGTCATACCGTCATCATCGCCTCCGCGGCGTCCTACCCGATAGTAAAATCGGGATAGCTGCTTCCCCGCCGCGTAGCACCCTATTAACGGCGTTTCGCGGCCCGCCAGCTACTTCGTCTTCGGATCCTTGCCGCCCCAGGCGCCGATCGAGACGAGGCGCTCGCGAAAGCCGGTCTCGTCCATGATCGTCTGCATCTCCTCGACCGCCTGCTCCGACGGATACATGTCACCAAGACCGAGCTCCTCGCGAATCTCATCGCGGTTGGCGATGAACTCCTTCCACTTGGGACCGAAGGCGTCGGAGATGTCGGCGAAGAAGACGCCCGGCGTGCCGCCCATGCCCTTGTCGTAGAACTGCTCGCCCCAGGCTGCGAACATCGCCACGTGCTTGACGCCGTAGCCCTGTTCGACCTGAATCGAGCGGATGATCTGGTTGATACAGGCGACCGAGTTGCCGCGCGGGCAGCGGGCCTGGCAGGTGTAGCAGGAGAAGCAGTACCAGAGCGAGTCGTCTTCGAGCAGGGTCGGGTCGCCTTCCAGCGCACGGCGGGCGATTTCGCGCGGAGAGTAATCGGTGAAGCGGGCGGCCGGACAACCCGAGGTGCAGATACCGCACTGGATGCAGGAGAGGAATCCTTCCTTGTGATCGTGCATGCGCGGATCGTTAAGGATGCGGTCGACCAGATCCTGGCGCGAAACCGGGCGCTCGGCGAACGAGTTTTCGGCGATGACCGAGTAGGGATTCGGCTGCTCGCTGGCGCCGTCGTTCTTGTTTTTATCGTCAGTCATCGGCTTCTCCGTCAGCGGTGGTCTCGGCCGCCGTGGCGACCTGGAAGAACTCGGGCCAGAAATAGACGTGAACGCCCTGCTTGCGCCCGGCCGAGTGGACGTTGTCGCGGCAGAGCAGGCAGGGAGTCACGATCGGAGCAGCCTCCTCCTGGGCGAAGACGACGAGCTTGTGTACGGCCTCGCTGGCGCCGCGGTACATCCCGCCGAGCGCCCCGCAGCAGCCCGCGTGCAGCGAAGGGTAGGAGCTGACCATCTCGGCGCCGGCCAGCTCGGCCGCCTCGGCCAGTGAAGCCAGAGCCGTGTCGCGGTCGCTGAGACAGCCGACGTAGGGGACGAAGCGCGGTGCCTTCGCGCTGAGCTTTCGCTCCTCGCGGCGCGCGTGCTCAACCAGCGCCTCCCAGACCGGCACCGTCTCGATCTCCGACTCGTGTAGACCGTGATCGCAAGCCGGGCAGGCGGTGAGAACCGTCTCTTCCGACTCGGCCTTGGCTGCGATCTTGCCGCGCGTGGCATGACCGCAACAGCCCGCTCCCTTCATCTCGGCAAGCGGGAAGCCGAGCTCGCGGATGACCCTGGCGGTGGCCTGCAGGGCGCTCTTATCCTGCTGCAGGGCGCAGCCGACGTAAAACGGCTTCGGCTCGACGGCGTCTTTCGCGCCCAGACGTGGGCTCCGGCGCACCTTCCCCGACGCCATCTTGTAGCCCATCGCCGCGGTTGCCAGCAGATCTTTGGGAACGAAGCCGCGCGAAGCCATCGCCGTCCCGAACAGCATGTTGTCGATCGAGCCCTTGCGCGACAGCCGCTTGGTCGCGATCGCTGCCGCGCGCCGCTCGGGGCAGCGCACGCCGCCGAACGTGACCTGGAGCTCACGCACCGCGGCCATCATCCCGGCCACGTCCACCTCCATCGGGCACACGTCCGAGCAAGCCCGGCACTCGCTGCAACGCCAGACATCCTCGCAGGCAAGCAACTTCTCGACGTCCTCCGAGAGGATCAAACGCACCACCCGGCGCGGCCCCTGGTCGAGGTCGAAGCCGTTCGGACAGGCGCCGCGACACTGCCCGCACTGGAAGCACTGCAGGCAATCTCCGGCCAGCTCGTGAACGGCTGCGCGCGCCTGTTCAGACACCTGTGTGGACACAGCCCTCACCTCCCTCGCAGGGAGGATTTCCCGTCCGCTCGAGCGCCAGCCCGGCCATGTGGGCCTCCTCGTTCCCCTCGGCGCGGGCGCAGAAGAGACGAATCCGCCGACCGACGGTGTGCCGGTCGACCGCACACAGGTGCCAGAGCTCGAGCGGCAGCTTCATCTCCGCCTCCTCGAGCAGCTCGCGCGCCAACTCGACCTGCTCCTCGGCCGAGAGGTCGCCCTTGCGGTACTGGCAGCGATCCTCGGCGCAGCCGGCGAGGAAGACCCCGGCGGCTCCGAGCCGCGCCGCCTCGACGATGTGCAGCGCGCTGACTCTGCCCAGGCAAGGAAGCTCGACCAGGCGTACGTTCTCGGGATAGCGATCGTGGCGCAGTCCGCTCAGGCTGATGGCGGCGCCGGCGCACTCCTTGCAGTAGAAGCCGACCACCGGCCGCTCGACGCCTTCGGTCATCGTGCGCAAACGACCGAACAGAAGCTGGTCGTCGAGGTTGTGGGTGATCGCCAGCTCCGGGCAGTTGGCGGCGCAGATGCCGCAGGCGCGGCAGGCCTCCTCGTCGATCACGGCGAGCTTGCCGTCGTCGCGCACCTCGGTCGGGCGCGGCGCGGCGGCGGAACGCTCGATCAGGCTGATGGCGCCGAAGGGACAGGCCGCTTGGCAGGTGTCGCAGCCGACGCACTTGGCGGGATCGACGACCGAGGCCGGCGGCGTCCTGCGCCCGGCCGAGGCGAGGAAGTTGTGGATCTCGCTCGCCACCGCCGAGGCCTCGGTGTTGCACTCCACCAGCGCCTTCGGCCCGGCCGCCGAGCCGCAGATGAAGACACCCTCGGCACTCGTCTCGGTGGCGCGGTTCTTGCGGTCGAGGATGGCGATGAAGCCGTCCTCGTCCAATTCGGCACCAAGCACCTCGGCGATCCGGGCGGTGTCGGGTACCGGAACCATCCCGGTCGAGAGCACGACCAGATCGGGGCGAAGGATCTTCTTCTCGGCTGCGGTCACGTCCTCGACCTCGATCACCGGCTTGCCCTCGTCGTCGAACTGCACCCGCGGTGGTGTCCCGCGCAGGAACTCGACTCCCGCTCGGCGTGCGGCCAGGTACCAGTTCTCATAGCCGACCCCGGCGACGCGCAGCTCCAGGTAACAGATCGTCACCTTCATCTCCGGGAAGAGCGTGCGCAGCCTGATCGCGTGCTTGAGCGCGATCATGCAGCAGATCCGCGAGCAGTAAGGAAGACGGCGCCGGTCGCGCGAGCCGGCGCACTGGATCATCACGACCTCCTTCGCCGGCTGCTGCCCGAGCCAGGAGGCTTCCTCCCAATCGTCCATCAACTCGGACATCTCGGTCTGGGTGACGACATTCTCCTGCCCGTAGCCCAGGTGCTCGATCAGTCTCGCGGGAGCCGGCTCGCAACCAACCGCGGTCAGGATCGCGCCGGCCGGCACCGTCGTCAGCTCCGGCGACTGGCTGAAGTCGATCGCGTCCATCGGGCAAACCTCGGCACAGGCGCCACAAAAAGTGCAGGCCTCCAGATCGACCGTGCGCTGAACGCGGCCGTCGTAGAACTCGGTGAAGATCGCCTTGCCGCCCGACTCGGCGCTCTCGGCCGGGCAGACCGGCTCGCAGGCGCCGCAGTTGACGCAGTCTTGCGTGACGATGTTCGGCAGCTGCCGCAGCGAGACCTCGAAGTTGCCGGGCTTCCCGCTCACCGACTCGACCTCGGTGCGGCGCCAGATGCGCAGGTTCGGGTTGTCGATGGCGACGTTTCTGTGGAAGCACTTACGCACGCCGGCCTGGGCATCGGTCGTGGGCAGGCACTGGCCGCAGTCGTTGGTGGGAAAGACGGTGCCAATGCGGGCCGCGCGGCCGCCGAGGAAGGGGCGCCGCTCGACCAGCTCTACGGTGTGTCCCATCTGCGCCAGCTCGGCCGCGGCCTGGGTGCCCGAGACGCCGCCGCCGATCACCAGCACCGAGTCGACCTTGCGCTTGAGCACGAGCTTGTTTGAGTGCGGACCGGGGAAGCGGACAGCCGCCTCGATGATCCGCGAGGCCTTGTCGGTGACCGCCTCGCCGCCGGCCTCGTGCACCCACGAGCAGCCCTCGCGGATGTCGGCGACCTCCATCTGCAGGCCACGGGCATACAGGCGCTGGAAACGCTGGGCGGCGAAGTCCTGCGAGCAACCGGCGAAGACGAGCGGGCGCCCGTCGTCTGTCTCCGTCATCTCGAGCAGGCGCGCCTGACCCTCGCGGCTGCACCAGGTAGAGCTGCGTAGCACCTCGCCCTGCTCCGAGGCGACCTGCTCGAGCCAGTCGAAGTCGAGGTTCGAGGCCATCGTGCCGGCGCACTCGCAGAGCAGGATGCGAGGCCGGACACCGTTGGTAATCGCCGCGCTCATCCGTTCATCCCGGCGCTGGCGATCTCCGCTGCCGGTACCGGCAGCGCCTCGGCCGCCCCGGTTGGGCAGGCGCGGGCGCAGGCGCCGCAGCCGATGCACCTGGCGGCGTCGAAGACGATCGTGCGGAAGGCTGCCACGCGATCGGGCACGGCGATCGAGCCCGAAGGTTGGTGGCGGGCAATCGTGCGCAGAGCGGCACCGAGCGCACCGCGGCGACTCTCGGGCGGTGCCGAGTAGAGCTGCATCGGGTCGAACATGTCTCCCTTCGAGGTGGCCCCCGTCGGACAGGCCGAGGCGCAGCGGCCGCAACCGATGCAGAGCTCCTCGTGGCGAACGATCTGGCAGCCGATCGAGCCCGTGCTGGTGCGCGGAGCCGCGTTCGGAAGCCGCTCGAAGATGGCCTCGCCTCGTGCCGTTAGCGGCATCGCGCGATCACCTCCGCTCGAGCTGTGGCAGGCTAGAGATCGTTTCGTGCATCTTGCGCGCCGCGGCGACGAACTTGGGCGAGTCGGCGGCGCTCATCGTGAACATCTGCACCCGCTCGGGCTCGACTCCGACCGACTCCAACAGCGCACGGGCGAACTCGATCCGATCGAGTGCATGCAGGTTGCCCTCGCGATAGTGGCACTGGCCCTCGAGGCAGCCCGCGACGTAGACGCCATCGGCGCCGTCGGCGAGCGCTTTGAGCAGATGGAGCGGGCTGACCCGGCCGGTGCAGGGCACGAGCACGCTGCGGATCGTCGTCGGTAGCGAGACGCGTGCGTTGCCGGCCGCGTCGGCCGCGGCGTAGGCGCACTCGCGACAGAAGAAGGCGACGATCTTGCGCTCGGCGCCGTCCTCCGTCTCGGTCGCCCTGGTGTTCTCGGCGGCGGCGCTGGTCATACCATCACCTCGGCCAGGATCTCCTCGTCCGAGAAGCCGCCCAGTGTCATCGCGCCTGACGGGCACTCCGCTACGCAGATGCCGCAGCCGCGGCAGGAATTGGCGTCGATGATCGCGTGTGGGCTGTCGCCGCCGGAGAGCGTGACAGCGCTCTGCGGGCAGATCGATTCGCAGATGCCGCAGCCGATGCACTGCGCGAGATCGGAAGACGCAACCTGTGCCGGTGTCAACACGAACCCGGCCGAGAGCATCGAGACGACGCGTGCTGCCGCGGCCTTTGCTTGGGCGATCGTATCGGGGATGTTCTTGGGGCCCTGCGCCGTACCGGCGACGAAGATCCCGGCTCGCTGCGTGTCAACCGGCTTCAGCTTGGGGTGGTACTCCTTGATAAACCCGGCCGAACCCTGTTGCAGCCCGGCGACGTGGGCGATCTCGGTAGTCCCGGCCGAGGCCTCGAGACCGGCCGAGAGCACGACCAGGTCGAACAGCTCTTCGTTCTTACGCCTGGTGACGGTGTCCTCGAAGCGAACGCGCAAGCTCCCATCGGGCTCTCCCATGACCTCGCCGGTACGGCTTCGCACGTAGCGCACACCGCGCTCCTGAACGAGCCGGTAGTACTCCTCGTGGGCCTTGCCCGGCGCACGCAGATCGGTGTAGCCGATGGTGACGTCGGCATCGGGGTAGTGCTGCTTGATCAGCGAGGCGTGCAGGGTCGCGAACAGGCAACAGATCGCCGAGCAGTGCTCGTTGCCCGACGAAGTGCAGTCGCGCGAGCCGACGCACTGGAGCATGAAGATCTTCTTCGGGACGGTGCCGTCGGAGGGTCGCTCGAGCTCGCCGGCGGTCGGTCCCGAGGGCGCGAGCAGGCGGGCGAGCTGACTCTGGGTTACGACGTTGCTGAAGCGCCCGAAGCCGAGTGGGATCTTGCGCCGGGCATCGAACTCCTTGTGCCCTGTGGCGACGATGATCGCGCCTACGGCGAGCTCCTCGATCTCCTCCTGCTGGTCGAGCTCGATCGCGCCGGCCGGGCAGGCGCGTACGCAGGCCTCGCACTCCGAGCAGACAGCGCAGGCCAGGCAGCGACTCGCCTCGGCGATCGCCTCCGCTTCGCTGTAGCCGCCCACGACCTCGTCCCAGGAACCGCGGCGCTCGGAGCGATCGAGAAGTGGAGCCGGAACGCGTTGCCCAACCTCGCGCCGCGCAAGCTCCTCGGCGCTGGGACGGGCCTCGGCCACCTTCGCCGGCCACACCTCGAGCAGTTTCTCGCCGCGCAGGTAATTGTGAATCGACCGCGCCGCTCGCGTACCGGCCGCGATCGCCTCGATTGCAGTCCAGCCGCCCGTGGCAGCCGCATCGCCACCCGCGAAAACCGCGCTCTTGCCCGTCATCAAAGTGTCGCGATCGATCTGGATCTGGCCTTTCTCGACGGAAACGTCCTCGCAGCCCTCGAGGAAGTCGCAGACGATGTCCTGCCCGATCGCAAGAACGACTGAGTCGGCTTCGATCTCGGTCACGTCTCCCTCGATCGGAACCGGACGGCGGCGGCCCGACGAATCGGTCTCGCCAAGCTTGCAGCGCTGTAGCTTCAGCGCCGAGACGCGTCCCTTCTCGCCAACGATCTCGAGCGAGGCAACCAGGAACTCGATTTTCAGGCCTTCCTCGATCGCGTGCTCGACGTCCTCGCCAAGCGCCGGCATCTCCTCGCGCGTCCTGCGGTAGACGAGCGTGACGTTGGGCTCACGGCCGGAAATTCGTTGCAGGCGGATGGTGCTGCGGGCCGCGTCGAGCGCCACGTCGCCGCCACCGATGACGACGACCCGATCGCCAACCGAGATGGGCTTACCGAGATTGAGCCGGCGCAGAAACTCGACCGCGCGCTCGGTGCCTTCGAGCTCCGCGCCCGGGACCTCGACCTCGCTCGACTTCTGCAATCCAACCGCTAGGAAGACGGCTCTGTAACCGTTTTCGAGCAGCTCGTCGATGGTGAAGTCCTTGCCCGCTCGCTGCCCTAGCTCGAGTTCCACGCCGAGCGCCGTTACTTGATCGATCTCGCGCCGGAGCACGTCCTTGGGCAGGCGATAGTCGGGAATACCCACCTTCAGCATCCCGCCGGCGACCGGTAGCGCCTCGAAGACGGTGGTCTGATAGCCGAGCTTGGCAAGGTCGCGAGCGCAGGTGAGGCCGGCCGGACCGGCGCCGATGATCGCCACCTTCTCGGAGTGGATGACCGGCACCTTCTCCAGAACAGTCTCGGGGCCAACGCGGTCGGCTACAAAGCGCTTCAGCGCCGCGATCGCCAGCGGCTGGTCTACCTCGCCGCGGGCGCAGGCGCTCTCGCAGGGGTGCGTACAGATGCGCCCGCAAACCGAGGCGAACGGATTGAGCTCGCTGGCGACGCGGTAGGCCTCGTCGAAGCGCCCCTCGGCGACAAGCGCCACGTAGCCCTGAGCCGAGGTCCCAGCCGGGCAAGCCGACTTGCACGGCGACGAGCCGCGCTTGTCGATCGCATAAAGCGACGGCACAGCGTTTGCGAACGGTCGCGAGATCGCCTTGCGGTTGGCGACGCCGAGCTCGAACTCGCTCGAGACCGAGACCGGGCAGGCCGAGGTGCAGTCGTCGCAACCGACGCAGGCCTCGCTGACGAAGCGCGGTCGCTGACGCAACTTGACCCGGAACTCTCCGGGCGGGCCCGAGATCTCCGTTACATCGGTGAGCGTATGAATGCGGATGCGCGGATCGAGAGCGGCGCCGGTCAGCTGCGGCGCCAGCGAGCACATCGCGCAGTCCTCGGTGGGAAAGGTCTTGGAGAGCCGAGCCATGTAGCCGCCAAGCGATTGCTCGCGCTCGATCAGGTGCACGTCGATGCCGGCGCCGGATAGCTCCTCGGCGGCCGTGATTCCCGCGATACCGCCGCCGACAACCAGCACCGAGCGGTGTAGGAAGGTGCGACCACGCGGTAGATCCGACTGGAAGCGCGCCCGGGCAACCGCAGCCGCGACGATCTTCTCGGCCTTGAGTTGCGCTTTCGCCGGCTCGTCGCGATGGATGAACGAGCAGCCCTCGCGCAGGTTGCCAAAGGCTACGGCGTTCTCGCCCAGCCTGAGCTCGCGTGTGATCCGCTCGAAGGTCGGGCCCTGGAAGCGGCGCGAGCAGGCACCGATCACGATGCGATCGAGCCCCCGTTCCTCGACCGCCTGCTCGATCATCCGGCGTCCCTCGGTGCCGCACATGAACTGGTTGCGCGAGATCGAGACGACGCCGTCCTGAGTCCTGGCCGAGTCGGCCAGCGAGTCGAGATCGAGAACACCGGAAATGTTGCCTCCGCACTCGCAGAGGAAGACGCCGCAGCGCATCAGACCACTGCTCGTTCCCGAGCGCCGATCCGCTCCAGGATCGGTTCTACGTTCTGGGAATGGGCCTTGACGCCGCAGACCGTGTCGGGATCGGCCCCGAGCGCGAGCGCCACCAGTTGCTGGGTGTGCAGGTGAACGAACGGGTACTCCTCGTTCGCGCTCTGCTCGATGATCGAGTGGTGGCGGTCGAACTGGAGCGCACAGTTGGGGCACATGTGCACGCAGACGTCGATCTTCTCCTCCGCGAGCCGCCTCAGCTTCTGTCTCGTCACGGCAACCGAGATCGAGGGATTGACGAAGCGCTGGCGGAAGCCGGCGCCGCAGTGGGTCGTCTTCTCGTTGTAGTTGCCGGTCTTGATCACGCCCGTCGGCTCGAGCAGATCCTCGGGGATCATGAAGTTCTCGGCGTCGCCCACGACCTCGTTGGGAAAGACCTTGCAGTAGTGGCAGGCGGGGTGGGTGGCGACCTTGATCCCGTCCAGGCGGCGCTTGATCAGCCCCGGGATCGAGTGATGGCGGCTCCAGAGGATCTCGAGCGTGTGCATGTGCCGGATCGTGCCGGCGACCTCGTCGTTGTACTCGCGCCCGATCTTGGCCAGCGCTTTGTTCGATTCTTTGCGAAACTCGGGCACCTCGAGCACGTTGCGCGACTTCTTGTTGATCGCGTAACAGGTCGAGCAGAGGTAGCTCTGGATCGGATGCCCGGCCTCGACCGCGACGCAGGCGTTACGCGCCGCGACTCCTAGTGTGGTCGGAAACGGCAGCAGGTCTGAGTAGTAGCCGAGCCCGGTGCAGCAGGTCTGGTCGGGGTTGACGATGTACTCGACGTCGAAGCGATCGAACAGCCACTTCGACGCCGACTCGACGCCGGGATATTCGGTCGTAACCAAGCAGCTTCGGAACAGCTGGACACCGCCGGTTACCGGCGGGATGTCCGGGGTAGTTGGTGCCATCAGGTCGCCTCTCTCGCGCGCGGGTGCCGATGCAGAGTATCAATAGCGCTTGCTTGTTAGTCAAATAAGCGGCTCTAATACCGCTGCGGCAGCGAGGGCTTTACGAGCGCGGGCCAGAAGCCGTTTGGAAAGTCGCTGCGATCGCGTCTGAGCCCTCGCGGCGACACGAGTTACTTGAGCTGCGCCGCGGGCGGCTGGAAGAGAATGAGGTTGAAGCTCGTCCAGCGCAGGTCCGGCTTTCGGAATCTCGTCTCCTCTTGGGTCGTCTGCTGCAGAACGGCCCACCTCGGCCAGTCCGAAACGAACGCTGGGCGTCCTTCACCGAGGTAGAAAGACACGAAAACATGCTCGGCGGCGTGACCGTACGAATTGCCGTCGTAGAGCGCCCGGACTACCCGGCCGATCTGCACCACACCGGTCAGCGTCTTTCGGTCGACCTGCGTCTGGTACACGCCGGTTGTAGTCGCCGACGTGATCGGGATCGCAACAGGCTTGTAGGTCGACACTCGTTCCCGCACCAACAGGATGAGCGCTTTCCCGCTGGCTCGAAATAGCCTCAGTCGAAGCGCGTGGCCACGCAGTGGATCAGCGACCGCAACTCCGATCTTGCCACCGCGAAGGCTGCCGAGCGCGCCGCGAGCGCGAGTGCTGAAGCTGCGACGTTGGAGTAGAGCGAGGTCGTCGGTTCGGCGTTCGAGTACGAGCCGACCCGCGCGATCGCGAAAAACCAGTGCGATCTGAGAGCCTCCCGAGACCATACTGAGCCCGGGCTGGGCTACAACCGAGATCGATCGAGACCAGTGCCCGATGTACGAGCGAGACAGTTCGAGCTCGGATCCGCCCGGACCGGAGACGATGGCGGCGAGCGCGAGATCGCCTCCGGCAAGCGGAACGAGCCGAACCGATTCGGCGCCAGTGGCAAGCACGCGCTTAGGCCGCCACGAGGGACTCTCGGCGATGTAGACGCCGCCGGGTCGGGAATAAGCGACCGCCAATCGCCCGTTCGATCGATAAGCGATAGCGACCGCGCGCGCCTTCGATTCCGGGAGGCTCGCAACGATCTTCCAGTAAGTCCCGGGATGGCTCCGCGGATCGAGAATGTCGCAGGAGGCCTCCGTTTTGGGCGCGAGCCTATCCATTGTCAGCGACATAGTCGCACCGCACGGCCCCGGTAATGATGCCGGCCAGCGTCCCTCCCACACGGCGAGGTCGACCGGTCTCTTCCCGGTGGCTTCCATCTCCCTGGTGCCTTTCGTTTGCTTCCTCCACGCCGATGCTACAAACGCCAGACGCCTTCCTTTTAGCGCGACCGCTCCCTGCGAACCCGCCGGCCCTGCGAGCAAGCTCACGTTTACGGGATGGCCGCTCGTGAACTCGATCACTTGCTCGGGATCCAGGCCGCAAGAACCCGAAGGCGTGCACAGATCGGTCGAGCTGAGCCCGCTCTTGGCGCCGACGGCAAGTATCGGGGCGAGCACGAGTAGAGCGAATATCGGCGCTCTGGCCAGCGGAGCTAGTCGCCCGGCCAAGATCGTTCTGGTGGCGCGGACGAGAAATACGGCTAGTAAAAGCACCGCTCCAACCTCGACCAGAATCGCAGCGAGAAGCCACGCGTCGTGCCCCTGGTGCAGACGGTGCCATTCGAAGGCAAGCGCGATCTGAAGCGAGACGGCCGCGACCAGGGCAGCGCCACCCGCGAGCGTGAGCCCCGCGCCGAGACGCCGGCGTCGCTGCACGAATGCCAGCGCCGACTCGGCGAGAACGAGCGCAATCACAATCAGGAACGCACTGAGGGCGAGCTTCAGCGAGAGGTATCGCGGCGGAAGGTAGATATCGAGCGCGCGAAAATGATGGAAAAAGCCGTCTCCGCTGACGTTTTCGTTGATGCTCTCCTGTATGGATATCTCGCCGTTCTGCCTGAAGCGACGAACCTCGAGAGCCTTGAGCGCTATCGCGGCGATCGCCAGCAGGATCGGAATGGACGCCGCCAGAACCGCTTGCGCGTTGACACGAGCCCGTCGCGCCAGTGTCCACTCATGCACTTCCTGGGCAACCTGCTCCGGCTGACCGAGACTAGCCAGCGCCCGCGTGTGCACCTCGGCATCGCTTGCTCCTCGCCTTCGCTCTTCCTTCTCGAGCCGGGCGAGGCGCCGTCGCGCGGCGGCAAGCGCCCGGTGGCGTTCGCACCCGCGCAGATCGAGCAGCCGATCGATCTCGGCCAGGTAGCGGTCGGTTGAGCTCGTCTCAGGGGGCATGGGTGCTCGGGCGACTGCCTCGAGTCACGCATCGGCAGGCGAGCGTGCGAGCTACAGCGCGGTGGCTACTGAGGGATCCGCGCTTCGAGCGCCCGGGCCAGCGCCTCGCGAATCGGCTCGCGCTCGATTCGATCGAGCGCTTCGGCGAAAAAGCCGCTCACGATCAGGCGCTCGGCTTCGCTCTCGGACAGGCCCCGGCTCATCAGATAGAAGAGCTGCTCGCGGTCGACCTGACCGACCGTGGCGCCGTGGCTGCAGCGGACGTCGTTGGTCAGGATCTCGAGCCCGGGGATCGAGTTGGCGTGCGCCTGGCGCGAGAACAGGAGATTGCGGTTCTCCTGATAGGCATCCGTCCCCCGCGCCTCCTCCTCGACGCGGATCATGCCGCGCCAGACCGTGGTCGCCTGGTCGCGCAGGACACCGCGGAAGAGGAAGTCGGAGGTGGTGTGCGGGGCTGCGTGCTCCTGGAAGGTGTCGAAGTCGAGGTGCTGGGAATCGTCGGCGAAGTAGACGCCGGTCACGCGCGAGGTGGCACCTACACCGGCGAGATCGTTCGAGATCCAGGTCTTGCTCTTTTTCGAGCCGAGCCCGGCGCAGACCCAGTCGAGCTCCGAGTCGCGCTCCAGGCGGGCGCGCTGATGGGCGAAGTGCCAGCCCCGGCGCGAGAGCCGCTGCACCGACACGAGCTCCAGCTTGGCCCCGGCGCCCACGTGCACCTCGACCGTGCAGTTGGTGAGAGCATCGAGATCCTCGCTGGCCGAGACGTGCTCCTCGATCAGCGTGAAGCGGCTGTTCTCCCCGGCGACGACAAGTAGTCGTGTCGGCAGCGAGCCGTTCGCAACAGTGCTCTCGATCCTCACGTGCAGCGGCTGGGCCAGCTCCACTCCGGCGGGCACCTCGACCAGCAGGCCGTGCCTCCAGAAGGCGGCGTTGGCGGCCGCGATCTTGTCCTCCGCGGCGACGAGAGCGCCGATGCGCTCGTCCTTTTCGTCGAGCGGCGCGAAGACGACGCCCTCGGGCGCCTTCACGATCTCGACGCCGCCCTCGTCGATGCGAGCGCTTCCGGCAAGCTCCAGCTCGATCAGCGGCGCGATCTCTGCCGGCCGCGCAGTCTCGGCCAGCTCGTAGGCATCCGGGTCGAAGCCGGTCAGGTCGGTGAAGCGCCAGCTCTCCTCGGAGGTCGTCGGCAGTGGTAGCTCTCGATAGCGCTCGAGCGCGGCGGCGCGCTTCATTGGCAAGATCGGCTCCGCCGCATCAGCCCACGCTTCCTTCCATTTGCAACTGGATCAGGCGGTTCATCTCGACGGCGTACTCGAGCGGCAACTCCTTGGTGATCGGCTCGACGAAGCCCGAGACGATCATCGAGCTTGCCTCCGACTCCGACAGGCCACGGCTCATCAGGTAGAAGAGCTGCTCCTCGCCGATCTTCGAGACGGTCGCCTCGTGGCCGACGTCGGAGTCGGACTCGTTCACGCGGATGGTCGGGTAGGTGTCGGAGCGCGACTCCTCGTCGAGGATGAGCGCATCGCAAACGACCTTCGACTTCGCCCCGCGCGCGCCGCTGGCGACGTTGACGAGGCCGCGGTAGCCCGCCCGGCCGCCGCCGCGCGAGATCGACTTGGCGGTGATCACACTCGTAGTGTGCGGCGCTAGGTGCACGCACTTTGCGCCGGTGTCTTGGTGCTGGCCCGGCCCGGCGAAGGCGATCGAGAGCACCTCACCGTGCGCCCCCTCGCCGGTCAGCCAGATCGCCGGGTATTTCATCGTCAGTTTCGAGCCGAGGTTTCCGTCTACCCACTCCATGGTCGCGTTCTTCTGCGCGATGGCACGCTTGGTGACCAGGTTGTAGACGTTGGTCGACCAGTTCTGGATCGTCGTGTAGCGGCAGCGCCCGCCCGGCTTGACGATGATCTCGACCACGGCCGCATGCAGCGAGTCGCTGGAGTAGATGGGAGCCGTACAGCCTTCCACGTAGTGCGCAAAGGCGTTCTCGTCGATCACGATCAGAGTGCGCTCGAACTGGCCCATGTTCTCGGCGTTGATGCGGAAGTAGGCCTGGAGCGGCATCTCGACCCTGACGCCCGGCGGAACGTAGATGAAGGAGCCGCCCGACCAGACCGCGGTGTTCAGAGCTGCGAACTTGTTGTCGCGGAAGGGAATGATGGTGCCGAAGTGCTCGCGCACGATCTCCTCGTGCTCACGCAGGGCGCTGTCCATGTCCAGGAAGACGACGCCCTGGTTTGTCAGCTCCTCCTTCAGCTTGTGGTAGACGACCTCCGACTCGTACTGAGCGCCGACTCCGGCCAGGTACTTCTTCTCGGCCTCCGGAATACCGAGCCTGTCCCAGGTCTGCTTGATATCGGGCGGCAGCTCCTCCCAGGATCCGGCCTGGTTCTCGATCGGCTTGACGTAGTAGAAAATCGAGTCGAAATCGATCTGGGAGAGGTCGCCGCCCCAGGTCGGCACTGGACGAGTCAGGAAGTGCTCGTAGGCTTGGAGCCGGCGCTCGAGCATCCATTCGGGCTCGCCCTTCTGCGCCGAGATCGTCTCCACCACCTCGCGCGTGAGCCCGCGGCCGGTGCTGAACGTCGGTTTGTCGGTCGTGTGGAAGCCGTACTTGTACTCGCGCCCGATCTGCGAGACGTCTGTCTCGGGCTTGGCCATCAGCCGTCTCCCGGGATCCCCTCGGGGAGGTAGGCGTCGTAGCCCTCGGACTCCAGCTTCTTTGCCAGCTCCGCGTCGCCTTCGGCAACGAAGCGCCCGGCCGCGAAGACGTGCACGAAGTCGGGGTGGATGTAGTTGAGAATGCGCTGGTAATGCGTGATCACGATGGCGCCCATCTCGGGTCCAACCAGATCGCTGATGCCGCCGGCGATCGTCTTCAGCGCGTCGATGTCGAGTCCGGAGTCGGTCTCGTCGAGGACGGCGATCTGAGGACGCAGTAGCGCCATCTGCAGGATCTCGATCCGCTTCTTCTCCCCTCCCGAGAAGCCGTCGTTCAAGTAACGGCCGAGCAGCTCACGTGGCACCTTGAGATGCTCCATCGCGGCGGTCAAGTCCTTGCGGAACTCGGGGATCGGGATCGGGTCGTCCGTGCCACCGGCGCGCGCCTTGCGCAGAGCGTTCATCGCCGAGCGCAGGAAGCTCGACACCGTCACGCCGGGGACGGCGTACGGATACTGGAAGGCCAGGAAGAGGCCTTTTTGGGCGCGCTCGTCGGCACCGAGCGGAAGCAGGCTCTCTCCGTCCAGAAGCACGTCGCCGCCGCTGATCTCGTAGGACGGATGTCCCATCAGCGCGTAGGCGAGGGTGGACTTGCCCGAGCCGTTCGGGCCCATGATCGCATGCACCTCACCGGGCCGGACAATGAGGTCGATGCCCCTCACGATCTCGGTTCCGTCGTTCAGTGCGACGTGAAGGTCTTTTATCTCAAGTAGTGCCACTTCTTATGGCGCCTTACCCAGTCGAAGGAGAAAGCAAGCGCTAGGCGCCTGCTGTTTCACTTTAGCGGTCCCGGTGTGCGATCCCGACGCTCGCTGGGCTCGAACTCAATGCCTCTCGCGCTCTCGGGGNNGCTCAGCGGTGTCAGGCGATTCCAGAGGTCAGCCGCGCCTGGCCGGAAGGAATCGCCGGCCGAGGGCGCGAGATGGAACTAAGCGGGGCACTTTCCAACCCCCAGGCTGGCGTTGAGCTATCTCGGCTAGACGAGCCTCACGACGAGCTGCTCCGTGAGGCCTCGGTCAATCCTCGCGAACCTCGGTCTGTTCCGGCCAAGGTGAGTCCGGTGCTCGCGAACCGCGTCTGACCACATACTACGCATCAGCGCTGGAAAGCCCGGCGGGGCTCTATACAGGCCGGACTTTCTGCGTTTGGCTATTCAAAGAAGCGCTTGAGCCAAGGTGCGACGTACGAACCCCTGAGCGGCGGCCTCGGAGCTCGTCACCTCGTCGAGTGCCTCTTCCGTCTTCACAGGGAGGCACCCATTCTCAATAGAAGCATCTCCGGGGAGACATCAGCCTTCATGAGTCCCTCGGCGTGGCGCCTGCCGGTACTCGCACTTCGCGCGCGCGCCGCTGCCAGACGACGAGCAGCGTCAGCAGTGCGAACGCAACGAGGTAGCCCGCGAGCACCCAGAGCGCCGATCCGAGCCCCGCGGCGCTGTTCCCGTTTAGGAGGATAAGCGAGCGAGCGCCGTCCGTCATCCGTCGCAGCGGCAGGAAATCGGCGAGGAAGCGGAAGAAGCGCGGAAGCGTCTGCGCCGGATAGACGCCGCCTGACGAAGGCACGGCGAAGAGGATCGTCACGAGGACGGCGACGATTCTGCCGACGACGTCGAACGTCAGCAGGAAGAAGAGAGTGATCATCGCGATGGCGGCCGATCCGAGCGCCGAGAAGAAAGCGAGCGCGACCGGATTCGTCGCCTGCATGCCGAGGCACTTGACCGCGAACAACGTCTGCAGGAGCGCCGCGAGCACGGCGAAGAGAAGCGTGAAAACGGTTTTCAGCAATGCCAGCCCCGACTCGGATGCGTTCGTTTTCGGGTACTGCAGCGTCAGGCCGGGCAGGCGTAGCTTGGTGTGTCCGGCTGCCACCTCTGCTCCGGCGCTGATGATCGCCGCCATGAAGAAGCCGCCGAGCACGATCGTCAGCTGGAAGAAAAACGGACCTGTGCCGAGCGCGCTTTTCCCCGGTAGGGCGACGGCCGGCTCGACTCTCACGATGCCCGTGTCGGAGAAGGCGCTTGCGAGCGCGCCGGAATGCTTGACACCGAGCAGGCTCAGGCCGGCGTTGATTCTCGTCACGGCCGCCTTCTCGAACCGTTGCACCGTCTCGTTGGCTATCTGCTCGCCCGACGAGCTTGCGATCGTGCCCGCCTGCGGATTGGTGAGGATCTCGATCTGTAACCCCTTGCCCGCGCTCACGTCCCCCGCGAGCAGCGCCACTACCTTCTGCGAGAAGTCGCGCGGTACGACGATCGCCGCGAACACCTTGTCGTCACGCATCTGCCCGAGAAGCGCTTTACGGCTCTTGAGAACTGTGAAGCGAACCTCCTTGCTGGCGTTCTCCTTTGAGGTGACCGAGCTGGCGAACTCGCCGCCGAGGTTCAGCTTGATGGAATGGAAGGCTGCGCCCGCGTCTTCGCTTACCACCGCGACGGGCACGTCACGGGCGTTTCCGGTTGGGTTCAGGAAGGCGCCGACATAGGCATAGGTGAAGATGATTGCCAGGGCGACGGCAAACACGCCGGCGATCCAGACGAGCGGGTTTCGGACTAGCTGTTTTGGCACGAGATCTACTCCTTCGTTGCTCGCGCTGTGGCGGGGCGGATATCAGATAATAACGAGACGATACCGTTTCGTAACTAAATAGTCGACCGCCAGGCAAGCATTGATAATCGAATCCGGAGTTATCGTCGCGGCCGCCGGCGACGGGGCGCATCAATCCGCGGCGGCGCCACGCAGGAAGGCATCTACGATACGCTCGGCAAACTGCTCGTCGAGCTGCTTGCCTCCGAGCAAGAGGTGGTAGTACACCGGGCCGATGAGCAACTCGTGTGCGATCTCCGCGTCGGTGTCGGCACGTAGGTCGCCACGAGCGATGCCTCGCTCGAGCACCGCCCCGACCTCGCCGCGGCGCATGCTGATCACGCGCTCGCGTACGAGCCGTCCGAGTTTCGGATTGCGCGAGAACTCGGACGCGAGCCCCTGGATGATGCCGCCGGTCGGCGTCTGCGTAGTGACAACGATCGCTTCGCTCACGAGTCGCAGTAGCTCAGTGCGCGTATCACCGAGATCGGGCACCGGCTCGACATCGGCTGCGACGTCCGATAGCAGCGCCACGACCAACTCTTCTTTCGAGCGCCAGCGCCGGTAAATAGTCGCCTTCCCAATTCCGGCACGGCGGGCGATGGTCTCGATGCTGGTCGCCGCATAGCTCTTCTCGGCGAGCAGCTCGCCGGTCGCCTTGAGAACAGCGCTGTCGATCTGCGCGCTACGTGGTCTTCCGGAACGTCTTTTCACGATTGAGGCCATTGGCGTCGCCGCGTTAGGTTACGAGACGGTACCGCATCGGAAATTCGTCAAGCGCTTCTTTGAATAGCCAAACGCAGAAAGTCCGGCCTGTGTAGAGCCCCGCCGGGCTTTCCAGCGCTGATGCGTAGTATGGGGTCAGACGCGGTTTGCGAGCACCGGACTCACCTTGGCGGGAACAGACCGAGGTTCGCGAGGATCGACCGAGGCCCTACGAAGCAACTTGTCGTGGAGCGCGCCTAGCCGAGAGAGCTCAACCCCGGCTCGATGGTTCGAAAGTGCCCCGTTTAGTTCCATCTCCCGCCCTCGGCCGGTGATTCCTTCCGGCCAGGCGCGGCTGGCCTC
>PMZQ01000122.1 GCA_003170155.1 Actinomycetota bacterium
GCGGTCCTTGCCGCACGATCGCGGAAGCCCAGGTAGGAAGGCACTGCGATTGCCAGCAGGATGCCGAGGATGACGATGACGACCAGAAGCTCGATGAGGGTGAAGCCCTCTTCCCTTCCGGTCAAGCGCTTGCGAATGAGATCTGCCATTGGTGAGTAGCTCCTTGTGGACGCTGCGGTGACTTTGACTCAGAGGCGATCGGCAGAGCCGCTGCTGACCAGTAGCCCCAAATGGGTGAAGTTACCTTGCCCACGGTGAGGCACCCGCGGATGATCTAGCGTCCGTGCTCGAGTATTCAAGAAACGCCCGGAGCTTGCCGATACGACCGCCGTGGCCATGAACCCGCACCCCTCAGGAACGTCCATCGACCGTTTGCTCGAGCATGTCGTGGCGCACGCTGCTTCCGACCTGCACGTGACGGTTGGCTCCAGGCCGATCCTGCGCATCCACGGGACGCTGCGACGGATCGAGGAAGAGCCCGTCATGACGCCCGAGGTGACGCGCGAGATGTTCTACCGCATCCTCTCGACCGAGCAACAGAAACAGCTGGAGATCAAGCGTCAGCTCGATCTCGCCTACTCGGTGCCCGGTCTGGCTCGCTTCCGCGTGAACATCTACTCGCAGCGCGAGAGCCTGGCCGGGGCGTTTCGTCTCATCCCGACCGAGCTGAAGACACTCGAGGAGCTCGGATTGCCATCGCACCTGCACGATCTGACCCGCAAGCCGCGCGGGATCGTGCTCGTCACCGGGCCGACCGGCTCGGGTAAGTCGACGACCTTGGCGGCGTTGATCGACGAGATCAACCGTACTCGTTACGACCACATCATCACGATCGAGGACCCGATCGAGTTCCTCCATCGTCACAAGAACTGCATCGTCAACCAGCGCGAGATCGGAGCCGACGCACTTTCCTTCGGCGACGCGTTGCGCGCCGCTCTGCGCCAGGACCCCGATGTCATTCTCGTCGGCGAGATGCGTGACCTCGAGACGATCGGCATCGCGCTGACCGCTGCCGAGACCGGGCACCTGGTCTTCGCCACCCTGCACACGCAGAGCGCGCCGAGCACGATCGACCGCATCATCGACGTTTTCCCCGCCGCGCAGCAGGATCAGGTGCGAATGCAGCTCGCTCTCTCGTTGGAGGGCGTGCTTACGCAGGCGCTGATGAAGACGGCAAACGACCAGGGACGCGTGCCTGCGCTGGAGATCCTGGTTCCTGACGATGCCGTCCGCAACCTCATTCGCCAGGGGAAGATCGAGCAGGTTTACTCGTTCATGCAGACAGGCTCGAAACGAGGAATGCAGACGATGGAGCAGTCGCTTGCCGATCTCGTTTCCAAGCACACAATCACAGTCGAGCAGGCCGTCTCACGTTCCACGCGTCCCGAGCAACTGCTCGGAATCCTGGAACGAAGCGGGATTCAGGCCAGTCAGGCGCCTCCGAGTTCCGGCGGGTCGCCGGAATCGAGCCTTCGCATAGCAGGAACTTAGGCCATGGCGGAGGAACGTGACGAGGTGACCGGGAGCGAAGGAAAGCCAGAAGGTGAGCGTCCGCGCGAGGGAGCGACCCCACCGAGCGGTCCGCCGCCGGCGGGGCCTCCGCCTGCGCGTCCTCCGGCCGCGCCTCCCGACGTCTCTCGCCCCGCTGTGCCACCGGCCGGTGCTCGCCCTGCCGGGCCTCCGCCCGTAGCACCACCTTCTCGCCCGCCTCAGCCCGGGCAACCACCCGCGCAGGCGCGACCTCCGGCCTCTCCACCTGGACCGCCCATGCAAAGGCCGGCGGCCCGTCCCGCCGCCCCGAGTGGCCCGCCGCCGGTCGGACCTCCGCCGGTGCGCCCGCCGGCCGGGCCTACGCCCACAGCACCATCTTCTCGCCCGCCTCAGCCCGGGCAACCACCCGCGCAGGCGCGACCCTCGGCCTCTCCACCTGGACCGCCCACGCAAAGGCCGATCCGTCCCGCTGCCCCGAGCGGCCCGCCGCCGGTAGGAGCGCCGCCGGCGCGCCCGCCCGTACAGGTACCTATCCGTCCTCCGGTTCCCGGTGGCCCACCACCGGCCGGGGCCTCGCCTGTGCGTCCGCCGGCAGCGGCCGGTGCCCCACCTCCCGCCGCGCCGCCGATTCAAGGCCCGCCGCGGCCGGCTGCTCCGAGCGGCCCGCCACCGATCGGGGTTCAGCCTCCGCGTCCTCCGGTCGCAGCACCCGCATCGCCTCGACCCACTCCGTCGCCGGCTCCGGGCGCGTCTGCCCGCCCGCCTCAGCCCGGGCAACCGCCTGTGCAGGCGCGTCCTCCTGCACCTGCCGCTCCGCCTGTACCCGCAGCTGCGCCGCCGACTCGGCCCGCCGTGCCGGCTCCCCCAGCTCCGAGCTCGACCCTCTCGCCGCCGGAGGCCGTACACGCGTCGGCTGCCGACGATATCGACTCGGGAGGCGAGCAGAAGAAGGTTCCCTTCTACAAACGCGAGATCACGTTCAGTCGTAAGAAGCGTCCGCCGGCGTCGACCGCCCCGGCCGCGGAGACCGCCGCCGCCCCTACACCGGCGAAGGTTCCCTTCTATAAACGAGAGATCACGTTCGGGCGCAAGAAGAAGCAGCCGACTCCTGTGGTGCAACCGCTCGAACCTCAGGCGACGCCGGCAGCGGTACCCACTCCCGCGGCAGCGGCACCCACTCCGCCGGCAGCGGCGCACGCGCCTGCGCAGGCGAAAGTTCCCTTCTACAAGCGCGAGATCTCCTTCAAACGTAAGCCCAAGTCGGCAGCGATCAAGCCCGTCGTGGCTCCGCTCGTGTCCGCCCCCGAGGCGCTGGCGGAAGTTCCTGAAGACACCGCGGAATCGGTGGCCGCGCCCGCGCCCGCTCCTACCCGGTCGCCCGTGCCGAAGGTTCCCTTCTACAAGCGCCAGATCTCATTCGGTGGATCGCGGTCTCCGGGAGCTTCCGGAGGCACGAGCGCAGGCGCGGCGCACCGGCAGAAGGCGCTCGTCGGTGTCAAGATCGGGGCTTCGGGCATCTCGGCCGCGCGCGTGGTTCAGAACGGCGGTCGCGCGGAACTACTGGAGCTCGTACGCGAGCCGCTGGCGCGCGGGGTCGTGGTAGCCGGAGAAGTACGTGACGTGCCCGCGCTGGCCACCGCGCTGGCGAACGTGTTCGCGCTGCACCGGTTGCCGAAGAAGGCCGTGCGCCTGGGCATCTCGAACAATCGCATCGGCGTTCGTATCATCGAGGTGTCGGGAGTGATGGAGCCGCGGCAGCTCGAGAACGCGATTCGCTTCCGCGCCCAGGAGGTGCTGCCGATCGCACTCGAGGATGCGGTGCTCGACTACCAGCAACTGAGTGAGAGCGTCAACGCCGACGGTGAGCTCGTCCGGCGCGTTCTGCTCGTGGTCGCCTATCGCGACCTGATCGATCGCTACGTGATCGCCTTCAAGGAAGCAGGCGTGCGGCTGGTGGGGATCGACCTCGAAGCCTTCGGCCTGCTGCGGGCGCTGACTCCGGGTATGGGCGGTGAGCGGTCGGACGCCGCTCACGTCGTCGTCTCGATCGGGCACGAGCGTTCGACCTTCGCCGTCTCCGACGGAAACGTGTGTGAGTTCACGCGCGTACTCGAGTGGGGCGGCTCGACTCTGGATGTCGCCATCGCTCGCCAGCTCAATCTCTCTCCCTCCGAGGCCGAGCCCGTTAAGCATGCGATCGCACT
>PMZQ01000118.1 GCA_003170155.1 Actinomycetota bacterium
TACGACTTGAGCTCGAAGCCGCCGGCGACTATCGAGTGGGAATGAATCCGCCGAAAGTCCGCCCGGAACGGGCCGAGACTTTCGGCGGAGCTACCTAGGCGAACGAGTCACGCGCCTGCGGCGCTCGTGCCTCGTCTGCTCCTGCGAGCGGGGCGTACTGGCCGTTGTGGGCGGGGTCCGGTTCGTAAGAAGTGAGGGACGGCGTTGGATGAGCCGCGCCCGCGCATGTCGGGCGCGGCTCACGAGTTGTTCGCTACGTCAAGAAGTCGTCCGAATGCGGGAGTAACGTTCATTGCTTGCGAAAAGAGGAGATCAGCATGGCGAAGGCCAGCGTTCCGTACATGACGGCTTACGGAAACATCACGAAGGTGTTGGAGCGTATTCGGAAAGCGCCAACTCCAGAGCGCTTCACTCAAGACTTCCTCGGCACGAAGCTCAATCTCAAGGGCGGAGGCGCGCGGCCCGTAATTGCATTCCTTAAGCGCACTGGTTTCTTGGGAGCAGACGGGACTCCTACCTCCATCTATACGAGGTTCCGCAACGAGTCGCAGGGGGGCGCTGCTGCAGCTGAAGCCCTACGCATCGGCTATGCCGCGCTCTACGAAGTGAACGAGTACGTGCACGAAGCGAAAGATTCGGACCTAAAGGGGATTGTTGTTCAGGTAACTGGGGCCGAGCCAAACTCGCAGATGGTCAGAGTCGTCGTTCATTCTTTCAAGGCTCTCCGAGCGTTCGCTAGTTATAACGGCGACGTAGCTGAGGGTGAGGCGGTCGAGGAGGATACGAACCTACTAAGAAACGGGGCTCCCAGCGGCGGGGCGGTGAGCGGCATCAGGCTCGGCTATACGATCAACCTCAATCTGCCCGCTACTTCTGACATCGCGGTGTTCAACGCGATTTTCAAGAGCCTGCGCGAGCACTTGCTCTAAAAAGTGGTACATGATCCATGGAAGCCGCTAAAGATGCCATCAAGCTATTCGGTATATCGAGCCAGCTCATGGAACACGATCTCGATCGTATCGAGCGGGAGTACGGCCTTGATTTGAAACGAGGCCACAGGCGCACGCTTGCGGCTGATGAGGAGTACTACCCGCAGATTGAGACGGAGATACGCGCCGAGGCCGCATCGATGGCGCCTCACTACGAGGTGTTCTACTCGCTAGAAACGACTATTCGTCGCTTCATTAGTGACTCGCTGGAAGACGCAGAGGGGCCAAACTGGTGGGATAGTAAGCGCGTGCCGACACAGATCAAGTCGGAAGCGGATGGGCGGCAGAAGCGCGAGTTGGACTCCGGCGTCACGCCTCGCTCCGAGGAGCCGCTCGACTTCACGAACTTCGGCGAACTCGGCGAGATCATCAAAGCCAATTGGGATGTCTTCGGACCCGTTTTCCTGAGCGTGAAAGCCGTCGAACGTGTTATGTCGAACCTTAACTCGCTACGTGGGCCGATCGCCCATTGCTGCCCACTTGCGGAGGACGAAATCGTTCGCCTGCGGCTGAGCGTTCGCGATTGGTTTCGCTTGATGCAGTAGGAGGCCGGAGCGAATTTCCGCGCTATGCGCTTCGGTGTGAACCGATTCCGCTTCGATTAAAATAGTCATCGCCGTCTCGGACCTAGAGCGCTTGAACCGCCCGTATGCCGAGTGCTTCGCGCCTCGAGGTGGTCTACCTCCAGCGCGGGCGCAATGCGTACCGATTCGGCGAGCAGCAGCTGAACGCTCAAAGACCGAGATCGGAGCCGGCGCAACCCAAAGGCGCTCACCCGTCCGGTCTGGCAAGAGTGGGCTAATTGCGAGCTTCAGCGTTTTCGCAAGGTGATATCTGATCTGACAACTTGGCGCCGGCGCACTGTCCGATCTCTCCCCAGAAAGCACCTCTCAGCGCGTACCGCAGCTCTTGTTCGCCGCGAAGCGGTATGCCAAGTGCTTCCTCGGCGGAGATGAGAAGCTGAGCATCGAGTTCCTGGGGGATCTTGGGTTTGCGCGCGACGAGATCGCCTATCTGCGACGGCTCGGCGCGATCGATCCAGCCGCGGACGAACTTCTCAGAAAAACGCTGGATCGCATTAATCGGATCGGCTTCGGCTTCTGAAGCGAGTGGAGCAGCGGTCCCGGGTTGAAATCCGGAGAGGCGGAAGAACCGACGGAGGAGTTCTGGATCGAGGACGATTTGTTCATCCGCTTCTCGAAGGAGTGGGCGTGATTGGTTTGGTCCTTTTCCGCGAATGCCGAGGACGATCACCTGCACTCCCAAACGTTGCGCCGCCGCAACGCCCTCGCGCAGGTCCTCGTCTCCTGCGAGCAGGTATACCGACGCGGCGGCACGCTCATGTCCAAGAACGATCATGTCGTGAACGAGAAGCGAGTCGACGCCCTTCTGCTCTGAACTTCGCTTTTTTTCCGATCCGCGTGAGCGCTGGACTAAACGTCCGAGCCTCATTTTCACTCTAGGGAGCTCCGCAATCACAAGGTGATCCGGCGTTGGCACAGAGTCGGGCGCCCCGTCGTACCAGTAGGAACGCAGTAGCGGGAGACCTGAGTGCTCGCATGTCATCTTCTCGAGCGCTTGGGCCACTTCAGCGTAGTCACAGCGAATGAGTGATCTACGGTGTTCTCCGCAGTAAGCCTTGCCGCCCTCGGCGAGCAGGTATCCGACATCCACGAGAATGACGTGACGGTCCATGCTCAGGAACAATACGTGGTCGTCGGAGGAAAAAGAAAGGGCCCCGCAAAGGGGCCCATCAAAACTCGTCGAGGCTATCTCGACAGTCGGATAGTGACCGTAGGACGCGTTGATGTCAAGCGCGGGTCTTCCCTGATCGGCGAAAAAGAACCAATCAGAAACCTGTACTCGGTAGAGCGAAGTCGGCTCTAACGAGCATCAGCCGACCATGCTGGCGCACGGTCTGGCGCCCCTGTCTTCCCCCAAGTTGATGGACGAACTCTCTCTCGCTGGCCCTGGCTCGATCGCGGCACCGACGCGTGACGGTTCCGTGAATAGCGTCGAAGCTATGTTTCTCTAGTTGTGTCTGAACGAACGGACCGTTATTATGGTCATATGACCAGAAGAACGACCGCTACGGAAGCCAAGGCCAAGATCCTGGCGCTACTCGACGAAGTTGCTGCCGGCGACGAGGTGGAGATCAGCAAGCACGGCCGGGTCGTGGCGCGGCTCGTGCCGGCCGGCGGGCCGCATTCGCTCAAGGGGAAGCTGGCCGGTGTCGCGATGAGCGCCGCCGAGGATGAGCAGCTCTTCTCGACCGGGGCGGCCTGGAACGCGTCGTGACGACCGTCTTGCTGGACACTCACGTCGTGCACTGGTGGTCGGCCGAGCCGGAGCGAGTCAGCGAGGCGGCGGCGAAGGCGCTGAGCGAAGCCGACGAGCTCGCTGTGGCGGATATCTCCTGGTTCGAGCTGGCCTGGCTGGCCAGGCACGAGCGGATCGCCGTGACGATCCCGATCCGCTCCTGGCTCGAGCGCCTCTCGGCCGAGGTGCGGACGATCGGCGTCACTCCGGCGATCGCCGACACGGCCGTTTCCCTGCCGTCCACTTTCCCGGGCGACCCGGCCGACCGGCTGATCTACGCGACGGCGATCGAGCACGGCTGGCGGCTGATAACCAAGGACAGGAAGCTTCACGACCACCGTTCTCCCCGGCCCGTAGCACTCTGGTGACGGGCTCCGGCTCGGCGTCCATCTACGACTTCGATCGCCGAGCCGGAATTCGAGGGGCTGCCTCTACGCCTTGACCTTCTTCGCCACCCATTTGTCCAGCTCGGATAGCGCCGAGTCGACCATCGTGAAGAGGTGGTCGAGCACGGTGTGGTCGGCAACAAGCGGCGGCGCCAGCATCAGCATGGCCGGGCCGCGGTCGTCGGCGCGGGTGAACAGGCCGGCGCGGCTCATGGCGCCGGGGAGTACTCGTCCGCACACCTCGACCTTCTCCGAGGGAGTGAACTCCCGCTTCGTGTCGCGATCGGGTGCCAGCTCGAGTCCGTAGAGGAAGCCCGCGCCGCGCACCTCCTTGACCGATCGGTGCTTGAGCGCCAGCTCGTCCAATCCGGCGCGGAAGTAAGGCTCGAGCTCGAGCACGTGCTCGGGGATTCGCTCCTCGCGCAGCGCCGTGATGTTGGCGACCGCCACCGCCGTGGAGACGGGATGGCCGCCAAAGGTGGCGCCGTGCGTGAAGGTGGCGACGGACGAGTCGAGCAGGCCGTCGACCAGCGGCCGGCGCACGATCATGCCTCCGAGCGGCGCGTAAGCCGAGGTCACACCCTTGGCGAACGTGACGATGTCGGGCTCGGCGCCGACGCGCTCGAAGCCGAACCAGCGGCCCAGGCGCCCGAAGCCGCAGATGATGTCGTCGCTTGCGAGCAGTACGCCGTAGCGGTCGCAGATGCGGCGGAGCTCGCGCCAGTAGTCCTCGGGCGGCACCAGCACGCCGCCCACGTTCTGCACCGGCTCGGCGATCAGAAGCGCGACCGTCTCCGGGCCCTCTTCGATGATCGCCTCTTCAATCGCGCGCAGGCAAGGCAGCTC
>PMZQ01000041.1:0-271 GCA_003170155.1 Actinomycetota bacterium
GCCGGCGCCGCGGCGCTGACCACCTATGGTCTCGAGTCCGTCCTCGGCTTCGCCGGCACCGGACTGGCGGCGTTCACTTTCGTATTGATCGGGAACGCGACCGCCGGCGGGGGCTCGAACCAGGAGTTTCTGCCCAACGTCTTTCGCCAGATCGGGCAGGCGCTTCCGAACGGTGCGACCGTTCGCTTCATCCGCAACACCGTCTACTTCGGCGGCAACCACACACACGTGGCGCTGCTCGTGGTCGCGCTCTGGGCGCTCGGCGGATTGA
>PMZQ01000041.1:348-20450 GCA_003170155.1 Actinomycetota bacterium
GTTGACGGCCGACCTGGATGCCTCCACCGCCCAGTTGAGCGGGTTGAAGCGGGCGCCGACCCGCATCCAGTGGGGAATCAGGTTCTGCTGCATGAAGGCGGAGGAGAGGAAGGTGAGCGGCAGCATGAAGAGGTTGAGCGTCGCTATCAGGGTCTCCTCGCGGCGGAAGATCAGAGCCATGCCGTTCGAGACGGCGTTGAGCGCTCCTCCGAGCAGGACGGCCGCCGTGAACATGACGAGCAGGCCTAGGGCGCCGTTCGCGAAGTGGGCGTTGAGCGCGTAGGCCAGCACGACGATGATCGCCGCCTGGATGATGATCGTGACCGACGTTTGCAGTACGTGACCGATAAAGAAGGAACTGCGTCGCAGCGGCGACACGAGCAGGCGGTCGACAACGCCGCGGTTGAGGTCGTCGATGGTTGCCATCCCGTTCCAGCCACCAGAAAAGAAGGCCGTCATGATGACCACGCCGGGCGTCAGGAACTGAATGTAGGAGGTCGCCTTGAAGCCCGGGATGTTGGCGATGCTCTTGAAGAGCGGCCCGAAGAGCAAGAGCCAGATCACCGGCTGGATCAGCGAGACGACGATCCACCAGGGCTGACGCATGAGCCGGCGCAGGTCGCGATCGGTCATCGTCAGGCTGTGACTGAGCAGCTCGCTCATCTCTTCTCTTCTCCTGAAGGCTTCTGTTTGCGGGCGCCTTCCTCGTCGGCGCGCGCGAACTCGCGGCCGGTGTAGCGCATGTAGACGTCGTCGAGCGAGGGTCGCGAGACCGAGACCGAGTCGACGGAAAGGCCCTTCGCCTCCAGCGCCTGCAGCACGAGCGGAACGGCCGTCGCACCGTGCTCGACCCGTGCGCGCAGGCATTTGACGTCGTGGTCGATGTGGCGGATTCCCTTGACATCCGCGAGCGCAGCATTGATGGCGCCGTCCTCGGCGACTTCGCGCAGCTCGACGTGAATGGTGTCGCCCTCGAGCTCCGCCTTCAGCTTCTCCGGGGAGCCGGTCGCCATGACCTTGCCTCGGTCGAGAATCGCCAGCTTGGCGGCGAGCTGATCGGCCTCCTCGAGATAGTGGGTGGTGAGCAGGATGGTCAGGCCTTCCTCGTGTGTCAGGCGCTCGATCTCCTGCCACATCTCGGTCCGGACTTCGGGGTCGAGGCCGGTCGTCGGCTCGTCGAGGAAGAGCACCTGCGGCCGGTGGACAAGCGCGGTGGCGATGTCGAGCCGGCGCTGCATTCCGCCCGAGTAGTTGCGCGCGACTCGCTTGGCCGAGTCCTTCAATCCGAACTGCTCGAGAAGGTCGTCGACGCGTTGTTTGAGCTCGCGGCCGTGAATCGAGCGAATCAGTCCCTGGAGGCGCAGGTTCTCGCGTCCGTTCAGGTTGACGTCGACGCCCGAGGTTTGCCCGACGACGCCGATCGCCTCGCGCACTCGTCCCGCCTGCCTGACAACATCGAAGCCGGCCACGCGAACGGTTCCCGAGGTCGGGAAGGAGAGGGTCGTTGCGATCTTGACGGCGGTCGTCTTGCCGGCGCCGTTCGGCCCCAGCAGGCCGAAGACCGAGCCGGCCGGAACGACGAGATCGATGCCGTCCAGGGCTCGAACTGCGCCCTTGTAGACCTTGATCAGGCCCTCGATCTCGATCGCGTTGCCGTTTTTTCGCTCTTCGTTCATGGCGCGACTGAAATCTAGCGATCCCGTTACTGTTCTGCGAGTAGTGGTCGGCGCACGGGAAAGTTACGCTGAGAAAACACCGCAGCTCGAGGAGGAGTAGATGAACAAGCGTTTGCTCGGCAGAACGGGAATGGAGATCAGTGTCGTCGGCTTTGGCGCCTGGGCGATCGGGGGCGGTGGCTGGGAATGGGGCTGGGGCCCGCAGGACGACGCCGACTCGATGGCGGCGATCAAGAGAGCAATCGAGTTGGGAGTCAACTGGATCGACACCGCTCGCGTGTACGGCTTCGGCCGCTCCGAGGAAGTGGTCGGTCGGGCGCTCAAGCAGATGTCCGAGAAGCCCTACATCTTCACGAAGTGCGGTCTCGAAGGCCGGAACGGCGACGGTGTCAACGAGCTCAAGGCGTCGACGATCGAGCGCCAGTGCGAGGAGAGCCTGAGNNCGTCTCGCAGCTCGAGCGCGTGGGGGCATTGGTGCCGGTCGAAACGCTGCAGCCGCCCTACTCGCTCATAACCCGCGAGATCGAAAGCGAGATCCTTCCCTACTGCGCCCGTGAGGAGATCGGCGTGCTCGCCTACTCGCCGATGGCTTCCGGCCTGCTCGCCGGCTCGTTCAGCGCCGAGCGGGTGGCCGCGCTGCCCGAGGACGATTTCCGCTCGCACGTGCCGCACTTCCAGGAACCGCAGCTCTCGAGCAACCTGGCCGCGGCCGAGCGCCTGCGCCAGATCGGCGAGCGGCACGGCGCCTCCCCGGGCGCGGTCGCAGTAGCCTGGACGCTACGCGACCCGGTCGTGAGCGCCGCTATCGTCGGCT
Organism: Actinomycetota bacterium; assembly: GCA_003170155.1. Lineage (GTDB taxonomy): Bacteria > Actinomycetota > Thermoleophilia > Gaiellales > Gaiellaceae > Fen-549. The sequence continues at coordinate 2,839 of PMZQ01000041.1, forward strand.
TCCGGAACGCCGATCAGGTGGACGGCATTCTGTCGGCTGCGGGCGAGCTGGTACTCAGCGCCGAGGAGATCGCCTTCGCCGAGGGTTAACCCTCCCCGGTGTCAGACACCAAAAGTCGTCAAGGGGTATTCGTAACAAGAGTTGAACTTTTCTTTCCCGAAGACTCTTGCTTCAGCTCGGCGCGCTCCGTTCAGCCTTCGCGCTGAAACCGAGTATCCGAGCCGATCGCCGTATGCGTCGCCGGGTCACCCTTCCCGGCGAAGCGCTCCGGTTGGGGAGAAAGCGACACCCTTCTGGTACGCCGGGCGCCTTGACAGGAAATGGTGTCTGACACCCGGGGGTGCGACCTCGGCGCCGCGGTACAACGCTCAGCCCAGTTGCTTGATGAAGACGAGCCGGTCCTCGTCGGGACCGGCGAAGTCCTTCAGCACGCGCTCGAGCTCGAACCCGAGCGCCTCGTGAAAGGCGATCGAGCCGGTGTTGATCGGCGCTGTGATCAGGCGGACGACCGAGCGCCCGTGCGCTCGCGCGGCCTCGATGAAGGCTTCGTAGAGCTTGCGCCCGATTCCCTGGCGACGCAGCTCGGGAGCGACTCCGGCCATGTGCACGTAGGCCTCGTCGGGGTTGGTCTCGGAGAGGAAGCCGCAGAGGAAGCCGGCCAGGCCGCAGTCGGGAGTGTCGGCGACGAAGCTCGAGCCCTCGAAGTGGACGAAGAAAACGCCGGGCAGGTTCTGCGTCATCTCGCGCCCGTTCCACCACTCGTTCACTCGTGGGTAGACGCGTCCGTAGTCGGAGGGGCGAGCGTGACGGATCTCGGTTTCCACTTCTGAGAGCGTATCGCCTCGCATGTACTTCGGGCTAGTGCTGACCACTAACATCGGTGCTGTGCGCGTGATCGAGATGGAAGCCCGCTCGGCGCTCGTCAAGTCCGGGCTCGGCGGTGTCGACTACGTCGTCAATCCTTACACCGGCTGCCGCTTCGGTTGCGCCTACTGCTACGCGACCTTCATGAGCCGCTACGTCTCGGAGCCGATCTCCGCCTGGGGCGAGTACGTCTACGTGAAGCGGAACCTGGTCGAGCTGTTCGAGCGCGAGCTGGCACGGATGAAGCCCGAGCGGCGTACGCGCTCGATCTTCATCAGCTCGGTGACCGATTCTTATCAGGGCGCCGAGGCCAAATATCGGCTCACCCGCGGCGTCATGACGGCGCTCGCGCGCGAGCGCTACCCCGGACCGATTGCCGTGTTGACCAAGTCGCCGATGCTGCTGCGCGACATCGATCTCTTCCGCGAGTTGCCCGACTTCGAAGCCGGGCTGACCGTCACCAGCGGCGAGGACGAGATCTCGCGCTGGCTCGAGGTTCACGCCCCGCCACCGCGCAAGCGGCTGGAGGCGTTGCGCGCTCTCAACGAAGCGGGCATCCGCACCTACGCCTTCGTCGGCCCGCTGGTGCCGCACTTCGTCGAGCGCCCCGAGCTGCTCGAGGATCTGTTCGAGCGTCTGGCCGACGCGGGCGCCCGCCGCGTCTACGTCGAGCACCTGAACACCAAGGGCTACATCCGCAAGCGCCTGGACGAGGTGGTGGCCAGGCAGCCCGAGCTGGTGCGCGGCGCCTACGCCGAGGCGCGGACGAGGGAGCACCGTACTCGCCTGGAGCAGATCGTCTCGGAGCTAATCGAGCGCTACGGGATGGAGCTACGCCTGGGCGCGGTGATCGACCACCCCGAGAACGAGACGCGTTCGAAGCGATGATCGTTCACGAGGCGAGGTTTTGTAGCCCATCCTCGGCGGCGTTATATTCCGATGAGAGATGAGGCTCGCCGTCGTCGCGCTCGTATCCGCCGCACTTCTCGTGGTGTGCGATACGGGGCACGGCCAGTGGGCGACGGCGCGCGTACAGACTTTGGATGTGGGGGCCTCACGGCCGTCGGCCATGGAGCAGCAGTGGTTGGAAGAGCTGGGTTTGACGCCATCCTCGCCGACGGCGAGCGGAGCTCGTGCGAGTAGGCTCGCGAAGTCGATCCGGAAAGCCGTGAAGAAGTCCGGTGTTCAGGTTCAGATCGTGCACCTGAAGATCTACTCGAGAACGCCTTTGTCGGGGTTGGCACCGGCGCTCGTCCTGGCGGTCATAAAACCGGCGTATTACCTCCGCCATCGGCTCAGGCCGATCCTTCCACTCCTGGCTTCGAGTGCCTACCTACGTATCGTCGACGGGCGCGCAAGACGAGCCCTGGAGTGGTATGGCACTCCGAATGGGGGTGCGCTTTATGTGAGGCCTGGCCTCGAAAAGTGCAGCCCGATCGTCGCGTTCGGCTGGCCGATTAATCTACCGCCCTGCCCGAGCAAGTAGCGGCAAAGGCAGATCGCCGTTTTCGTTCGGAAGCACGGCTAAAAGGGCGCCCCGGCGGGGAACCCCAGCACGAACGCTAGCGAGGATTCAGCGACCGGTCCGTGCCGGTTTTGTGACTTCTCTCGCTCGTCTGGCCTCGGCTAGAAAGGCCACGTCCAGGCGCGCACGTCCGGATTGTCCTCGCCGTACTCGCGCGTCCAGGCGCGGCAGCGGATGCGCGTGTCGACCATCTGCTGGCGCAGGTGAGCCGCTTTGCTCGAGAGCCCCGGGACGCGGTCGATCACGTCCATCACGAGGTGGAAGCGGTCGAGGTCGTTGAGCATCACCATGTCGAACGGTGTGGTGGTGGTGCCTTCTTCCTTGTAGCCGCGCACGTGCAGGTGATCGTGGCCGTTACGCCGGTAGGTGAGGCGGTGGATCAGCCAGGGATAGCCGTGATAGGCGAATACGACCGGTTTGTCGGTGGTGAAGAGCGAGTCGTAGACCTTGTCGGAAAGACCGTGCGGGTGCTCGCTCGCGGGCTGCAGACGCATCAGATCGACGACGTTGACCACGCGTACCTTCAACTCGGGCAGGTGCTCGCGCAGAATCGCGGCCGCGGCCAACGTTTCCAGGGTCGGGATGTCGCCGGCGCAACCGAGCACCACGTCCGGGTCGACGCCCTGGTCGTTCGAGGCCCACTCCCAGATGCCGATACCGCGCGTGCAGTGGACGATGGCGTCGTCCATCGAGAGATAGTCGAGGGAGGGCTGCTTGCCGGCCACGATCACGTTGACGTAGTGGCGGCTGCGCAGGCAGTGATCGACGGTGGAGAGAAGCGTGTTCGCGTCCGGCGGCAGATAGACGCGGATGACCTCGGCCTTCTTGTTCATCACATGGTCGATGAAGCCCGGATCCTGGTGCGAGAAGCCGTTGTGATCCTGACGCCAGACGTGCGAGCTGAGCAGGTAGGTGAGCGAGGCGATCGGTCGGCGCCAGGGGATTTCGCGCGTCACCTTGAGCCACTTGGCGTGNNGTGCTGGTTGAACATCGAGTCGACGATGTGGATGAAGGCCTCATAACAGTTAAAGAGACCATGCCGGCCGGTCAGCAGGTAGCCCTCCATCCAGCCCTGGCAGAGGTGCTCCGAGAGGACTTCCATGACGCGGCCTTCGGGAGCGAGGCTCTCATCGGTGGGCAGGATCTCGCCCTCCCAGACCTTGTCGGCGGCCTCGAAAACGGGTGTGAGGCGGTTCGAGGCGGTCTCGTCCGGCCCGACGAGGCGGAAGTTGGTCGGGTTCTTCTCGATGATGTCGCGCAGGAAAGTACCTGCCACCTTGGTCGCTTCGCTGGAGGTCGTACCGGGCTTCGTAACCCCGACTCCGTACTCGCGAAAGTCCGGCATGACGAGGTCGCGCAGGAGGACACCGCCGTTCGCGTGCGGGTTGGCGCTCATCCGCCGCTCGCCCTTCGGCGGCAGCTCGGCCAGCTCGGGGATCAGCGTCCCGTTCTGGTCGAAGAGCTCCTCCGGCTTGTAGCTGCGCAGCCACGTGTCGAGCTGCTTCAGGTGCTCGGGGTTCGTGCGCACCTCCGAGAGCGGCACCTGGTGTGAGCGCCAGCTGTTCTCCATCGGCTTGCCGTCCACCACGCGCGGCCCGGTCCAGCCCTTGGGCGTGCGCAGGATGATCATCGGCCAGTGCGGCCGCTCTGTAACGCCGTCTTCGCGCGCGGCTTTCTGGATCTCTGCGATCTCGTCCAGCGCCTCGTCGAGAACGGCCGCAAAGCGCTGGTGAACGGCGGCGTGATCCTCGCCGTCGAAGCCGCCAGTCATGATCAGCGGGCGGTAGCCGTAACCCTCGAAGAGCTTGAACAGCTCCTCGTCGCCGATGCGCGCGAGCACGGTCGGGTTAGCGATCTTGTAGCCGTTCAGGTGCAGGATCGGGAGGACGGCACCGTCGGTTTTCGCGTCCAGGAATTTGTTCGAGTGCCAGCTCGTCGCCAGTGGGCCGGTCTCGGCCTCGCCGTCACCGACGACACAGGTCACGACGAGATCGGGGTTGTCGAAGGCGGCGCCGTAGGCGTGCGCGACCGAGTAGCCGAGCTCACCGCCCTCGTGAATTGACCCCGGTACCTCGGGCGCGACGTGGCTCGGTATTCCGCCCGGGAACGAGAACTGGCGAAAGAGCGCGGCCATGCCCTCCTCGTCCTGGCTAACGTGCGGGTAGAGGCCGGAGTAGGAGCCCTCGAGGTAGGTGTTGGCAACCAGGCCTGGACCGCCGTGGCCGGGGCCGGTGATGTAGATCGCGCTCAGATCGCGCTGGCAGATGGCACGGTTCATATGCACGTAGATGAAGTTGAGGCCAGGCGTGGTTCCGAAGTGCCCGAGCAGCCTGGGCTTCACATGCTCGGGGAGAAGAGGCTCCTTGAGCAGCGGGTTGGCGAGCAGGTAGATCTGCCCGACCGAGAGGTAGTTGGCTGCACGCCAGTAGGCGTCGATCAGTTCCAGCTCCTTGGCCGAGAGCGGGCCCTCCGCCGCGATTGTCTTGTTCGGGTTCGTGCTCTTCTCGGACACCATCAACCTCCTACCTCGTTCGCGCCGCTATCAGTAGCAGCCTACCCTGGTTTCGCTTTATTCAACACGATCGCGCTCGTGTGCCGTCCGGGAAAACCGGTAAAGCTTCTCTTCATGACGGCGATGATTTGGGCAGAGGGTCTGACCAAGTTTTACGGCGAGAGCCGTGGCGTTACCGAGCTGAGCTTCGAGGTTGAGGCCGGCGAGGTGTTTGGCTTTCTCGGTCCGAACGGCGCCGGAAAGACGACGACCATCCGGCTGATGCTCGATCTGATCCGGCCGAGCTCGGGCAAGCTCGAGCTGTTTGGGCTGGACGTTCGCAAGCAGAGCGTCGCCGTTCGCAGCAGGGCCGGCTACCTACCCGGCGACCTCCATCTCTACGAACGCCTGACGCCGCGCGAGTACCTGCGCTACGTCGCCGCACTCCGCGGTCTCGACGGGCTGGGGGAGGGAGAGGCGCTTGCCGAGCGCTTCGAGCTCGAGCTCGAGCGGCCGATCAGGGCACTCTCCAAGGGCAACCGCCAGAAGGTCGGCCTCGTCCAGGCCTTCCTACACCAGCCCGACCTGCTTCTGCTCGACGAGCCGACGTCCGGGCTCGACCCGCTCGTCCAGAAAACCTTCAACGAGCTGTTGCGTGAGGTCGTGGCAGAAGGACGGACGGTCTTCCTCTCTTCCCACATCCTCTCCGAGGTGCAGCGGCTTGCCGATCGTGTGGCGATCATCCGGGAGGGTTCGCTCGAGTTGGTCGAGGCAGTCGACGTGCTTCGAGCGCGAGCCTTCGTGCGCGTCGAGGCGACCTTCAGCACGCCGCCACCGCAGGAGGCATTCGCGAACCTTCCCGGCGTGCGCGAGCTCGAGCGGCGCGGGCCGGTTGTGGTGCTCGCGCTCGAGGGCGCGGCGGATCCGCTGATCAAGACGCTGGCTCGTTACGAGGTCCTGGCACTCGACAGCCACGAGGCCGACCTCGAAGACTTCTTCCTGACGCTCTACCGGGAAGGATCGGCGAGTGCGAGCTAGCGTGCTCACGCGAACGCTCCGCGACAAGTGGCGCAGCTTTCGCTGGTGGTGCATCGGCATCCTCGCCTTCGTCGCCCTCTACGGCGCTGTTTTCCCGAGTCTGCACGGCAACAAGTCGCTCGACAATCTGATCAAGAGCTACCCGGAGGCACTCAAGGGGTTCATCGGCTTCGGTGGCAATCTCGACATCGGCTCGGGCGCCGGTTACCTCGGCACCGAGGTGTTCTCGTTCTGGGGCCCGATCGTCTTTCTCGCGGCGGCGATTGCGGTGGGAGCTGACGCGATCGCTGGCGAGGAGGAGCGTGGGACGCTCGATTTGCTCCTGTCGCTTCCCGTCTGGCGCGTACGCTGCTTGCTCGAGAAGCTGGCGGCGCTCGTCTGCGAGGTGGTCGCGCTCGGGATAGTGCTCTGGGTGCTGCTCGTGATCGTCTCGGCGGCGGCGGGGATGGGCGTGAGCGCGGCCAATCTCGCGGCGACGACCATTGCGCTGATTCTGCTCGCGCTCATGTTCGGGTCGCTGGCACTCGCCATCGGCGCCGCGACCGGACGCCGAGCGCTCGCGATCGGGCTCTCGGCCACTCTCGCCGTCGCAGCCGACGTGCTCAACGCTCTGGCGCCGCTGGCGAGCTGGTTAAACAGCGCCAAGTTTGTCTCGCCTTTTTACTACTACTCGCACGACGATCCGCTCCAGCACGGTCTCGACGGCTCCGATCTGCTCGTTCTGCTCGCGCTCGTGCTCGTTGTCGCCTGCCTGGCGCCGATCGTCTTCGCTCGCCGCGACCTGTCCACGCCTTGAGAGCTCGTTCCAAATGAAGCACTCAGCCGCTTGGCCGCGCTCGGCGGCGCGCTGCGTTGTCCTCGGTCGCGCTCGTAGCTTCCGGCTACGAACGCGACGCTGCGTCCTAGCATCGCATCCACCGATCACACCCAATCGACAGGTCGTCAATCGAAACGAGCTCTGAGCGCTCAGCGAAGGAGTCAACGTGGCCGTGTCGCACAACGAGTACGTGTGGCACGACATCTTCTCGATCCAGATCGGCATCGGCGACAAGATCCTGCGCTCGGTTCTCATCTACGTGTTCCTGATCGCCATGTTGCGCATCGTCGGCAAGCGTGAGCTCGGACAGGCGAACACACTCGATCTCGTCGTGCTCCTGCTGGTAGCGAACGCCGTTCAAAACGGGATCATCGGCAACGATCTCTCGGTGACCGGGGCCGCAATCGGCGCGGCGACTCTGTTTGGGATCAACGAGCTGTTCTCGCGCGCAACCTATCTCTCACCCTTCGCCTCGCGCCTGCTCGAAGGTGAGCCCACGCAGCTGATCGAGGACGGAACGCCGGTCCGCAAGGCACTTCGCTCGACCGGTATCTCACTCAGCGAGCTGCGTGCGATTGCGCGGCGTCAAGGCTTCATGCACCTCGGCGACGTGCACACAGCCATCCTGGAGACAAACGGCGTCGTGACCATGTTCAAGGAGAACGAGCCGCTCATCTACCACCCGGCCGAGCCGGGTGGGCTGCGCATCGGCAAGCGCTTCCGCTCGCGCGGCTAGCCGTCTCGTCGAGCAAGCTTCCGTTCGGACTTGCTTCGATTGACGCTTCGCTCTGCCGCCCCTCGCCAAAAAGAACAAGTGGGCCGAAGACTCGTCGATCAAGTGCTCGACGGCACACGGTTAAGCCGCCCCCCGCCTTTAACCACCCACCCGCGGGGTCGTGAAACGGTAGCGAGAAAATGCGCGCGAAATGTGCCGGTTTCGTGCCAGCTTCTTCGGAGCTATCTGATCAGCACGGCTCGCGCCGGCGCCCCGTCCGAGCCGACGAGCTTGAGCGGCAGGCAGATCAGCTCGTAGGAACCGGGCTCGATCTCGCGCAGGTCGAGTCCCTCGATGCAGACCACGCCCGCTGAGAGCAGGGTGCGGTGCGCTTCGGCGTCGCCGATCGAGAGGTAGTCGATCCCGAGCAGCTTCACTCCACGCTCGACCAGGTAGGCGGCCGCCTCACCGTCCAGCCGCACGAAGTCGCGTGTGAACTCGTCGCGGCTCCACAGCTGCGAGTTGCGAGTCTTGAACAGGATGCGCTCCGTTCCCTGCGGCGGCAGCTCGAGATCGCGCAACGTCACCAGATCGAGCGCGACCGTTGCGGCTGTGGCGTCCACCACCTCGGCGGGTCCGATCAGAGAGCTCAGCGGTAGCGCCTCGGCGCCCGTGCCGCCTGCGATGAAGTGATCGTTAGCATCCACGTGCGTACCCGAGTGGGCGCCCATGTCGAGCTCGCTCACGTTGGCCAGGTCACCCCGCTCGATCGAGCTCACGCGCGTCACGTGCACCGGCGGATTGCCGGCGTAGTGAAGCATTCCATCCCGGATCGGGACGCTGATGTCGATGATCTCCATCGAGCTGCCAAACTTAATGCCCCAGGCGCCGAGATCAAAGCATAGATGTCCGACCGGAAGCGTCGGCTCCGTCTTGGCAAGGTCGTATCACTCGAAAGCGGGGTAGAGTGCGCCCCGAGGGGTCGTCCAATCGATCGGAGGCGGTTCATGCTCGGTAGAAGGAAGGCACTGATCATCGGGATCGTCCTCGTCGCGACGAGCTTGGCCCTCTCCGCATGCGGCGGCGCGGCGAAGGCCAAGCAGGCGGGGACGGGGACGACTCAGACGACTTCCACCGGGCCAGATCTCTCTCCCGCAGGCGTACAGAAGTGCCTAGCCGCAGCGGGATACGAGGTCGTCGCGAGCGGAAACCTGCCCGTCATCCAGGGATCGAAGGCTATCGGGGTGCGGCTACCCGGCGGTGGGAAGGTCATGCCGGGCAATCTGTCCGCCGCCGTCTTCTGGTACGCCACGGCGGCGAAGGCGCAGAGCATGCAGAAAAGCGTCCAATTCAGGTTCAAAGCCGAGCTGCGAGTTGACAAGATCGCGGCGGTCTTCGATCCGGCGCCGTCGGGCGATACGCAGACGAAGTTCCTGCACTGTATGAGCGGTTACTGAGCCGGCGAGGGTTTCGCAGAAACGAAACGGCCCGCCCGGAGAGTGTCCTCCGAACGAGCCGTCTACGCGAATTTTCGTACAGGCCGGCTAGGCGGCCGCTCCGACCGGCGCCTCGGCCTGCTCGGCCTCTTCGGTCGGCTTGACGACCGGAAGCTCCGTGACCGGCTCATCGCAAAGCCGGAGCAGCTTGCGCCACTCACTCTCGACCTGCTCCTGGATCGCCACGAGCAGTGCCTCGTTGCCGGGCTTGAAGAGGTGAGCGAAGCGCCTCTGCATCTTCAGGAAGTCGACCACCGGGATCACCTTGCGTGGCCGGTAACTGAGCTTGTACTCGCCGTTCACGACCTCATAGAGCGGCCAGAAGAGACTGTCCTGGGCGGCCTTCATGACATCGAGGCCGACCCTCGACTCGTGCCCCCAGCCGAGCGGGCAGTTGCTCATCACGTTCAGGAAGGCGGGCCCGTCCATCGCCACGGCACGCTCCACCTTGGAGCTCAGGTCCTGCCAGCGGGCGCCCGAGGACTGGCCCACGAACGGGATGTGGTGCGCGGCCGCGATCGCCGTCAGGTCCTTGCGCTGCTGGAGCTTGCCGAGCGACACCGAGCCGACCGGGCTGGTGGTCGTGTCGGCGCCGTAGGGCGTCGCGCCCGAGCGCTGGATGCCCGTGTTCATGTAGGCGCCGTTGTCGTAGCAGACGTAGAGGAAGCGGTGACCGCGCTCCAGCGCCCCCGACAGAGCCTGCAGGCCGATGTCGTAGGTGCCGCCGTCGCCGCCGAAGGCGACGATCGTGACGTCCTTGTCGCCGCCGGGAATCGTGCCGCGTCGTTTCAGGGCCTTGTAGGCGGCCTCGATGCCGCTTGCCACCGCGGCTGTGTTCTCGAAGGCGGTGTGCATCCAGGGCACGTTCCAGGCCGTGATCGGGTAACGCGAGGTGGCGACCTCGAGGCAGCCGGTGGCGTTGACGACGATGACCGGCGTCTCGATCGAGCTTAGGACCGTGCGCACGATCGCCGGGGCTCCACATCCCTGGCAGAGAGCATGCCCACCGCCGAGCGGCTGGACGCCGTGTTGGTTTCTCGCGATTCGCTTGAGTCTCGACATGGTGGTCAGCTCCGTAGTGCAACGTGGGTGGGTGCCTCGCCGGCGAAGATGGCGCGGCCTTCGGCCGGGACCAGCTCGCGGCCGCCGAGGCCGAAGACATGGGCGCGTAGATCGATGCCCGAGCCGTACAGCGCCGCCGCCATCTCGGCGTGCAGCGAAGGCACCGAACCGGGTGCATCCGAGCGATCGAGCACGATCACTTCCTTGACCCCGGCTAGCGCCTTGCGGATCGCCTCGACCGGGAAGGGACGGTAGGAGACCAGGCGCAGCAGCCCGACCTTCTCACCCTCGGCCCGCAACTCGTCGACGACGTCCTTGATCGTGCCGGCCGTCGACCCCATCAGGAAGACGACCTTCTCGGCGCCCTCGAGCTCGTACTCCTCGAGCATGCTGAAGGGCCGGTCGACCAGCTGGGAGTACTCAGCGAAGACATCCGCGATCACTGTCTTCGCGGACTCCATCGCCGCGTTCATCTGGTAGCGGAGCTCGGTGTAGTAGTCCTGCAGGGCGAAAATGCCCTTGGTCGTGACCTCGTCGACGTCGAGCAGCGGCAGCGGCACCTTGTACTTGCCGGCGAACGCCTTAACGTCCTCGTCGGGCGTCAGGACGAGTGGCTCCTCCGAGTGCGTGAGCGTGAAGCCGTCCTGGCAGACGAGCACCGGCAGCATCACGTCGGGATGCTCGGCGATTCGCGTCGCCATCACCGCGTGGTCGTAGGCCTCCTGGACGCTCTCGGCGAAGATCTGGATCACGCCGGAGTCGCGGATCATCATCGAGTCGGAGTGGTCGCAGTGGATGTTGAGCGGCGCCGAGAGGGCGCGGTTGCCGACCGCCATCACGATCGGGGCGCGCATGCCCGCGGCGATGTAGACGACCTCGGCCATCAGGGCCAGGCCCTGCGACGAGGTGGCGGTCATCGTGCGTGCGCCCGCCATCGCGGAGCCGACTGCCGCGCTCATCGCGGAGTGCTCGGACTCGACGTTGACGATCTCGGTCGTTGTCTTGCCGTTGGAGGCGAGCTTGGCGAAGGTCTGGATGATCGGGGTCTGCGGCGTGATCGGGTAGACGGGGAAGACGTCGGGATCGATCTGGGCCATCGCGTAGGCGACGGCCTCGCCGCCGGTCAGAAGCTGGGCTCCTTCCTGCGTCTTAACTGGCACTCTCATCACTCCTCATGACCCAGCCCGCGGGGGTTTCGGTCTCTTCCGGCACCATCTCGATCGCGCCGACCGGACATACGGCCGCGCAAACCTCGCAGCCCTTGCAGAAGTAGTCGTCGAAGCCGACGAAGGTCGTATCTTCGAGCAGGATCGCCGAGTCGGGACAGTAGAGCCAGCAGAGCAGGCAGTTGGTGCACTTCGAGAGGTCGGCGAGCGGCTTGATGCCGGTGCGCCAACTCCCGGTTTTGGGCTTCTCAGCGTCGGTGGGCCTGATCGTGCCCCCCGGCGAGAGCTCTTGCCAGGGCCTCAGGCCAGACATGCGTATCCCTCCGCGATTGCCGCGCGGAGCGAGTCCGCGTCGAGTCGTTTTCCGAGTTTCTTGACAGCGGCGTCCTGGATGTTCACGAGCGGAATACCGCCCGCGGCAGCCGCAGCGCCGAGCATGACGACGTTCGAGAACTTCAGCCCGTGCTCATGGGCGATCTTCAGGGCCGGAATGGCGCGTGCATTGACGCCCTTCAACCGCTCCGGCATCTCATTCGAGTCGACGAGAACGACGCCCTCGTCCGAGAGGCCTTCGGCGACGTTCATCTCGTTCACGAGCGTGGGCTCGAGCACGATCACGATATCGGGCGCGGCCACGGGGTCATGGCGACGGATTGTCTTCTCCGAGATGCGGGTGTATGCGCGCATCGGCGCTCCGCGGCGCTCGGGGCCGTACTCCGGGAAGGCCTGCACGCTCGACCCGGCGAGAAGCCCTGCCTCCGCAAGCAGCTGCGAGACGGTCTTCGCACCCTGGCCGGCGCGTGCGTGCCAGCGAACTTCCTTCATCTCTTCTCTCCTTGCAGGAAGGCCTCGATACCGGCGACGGCGACCTTGGCACCGCCGACGGCCGAAACCACCGTCGCGCCTCCGTTGATCGCATCGCCCGCGGCGAAGTACTTGGGATTGGTCGTCTGGCCCGTTTCCGGGTTGATCTTGATCTGGCCCCACTGGAGCTCGAGCCCGTCGATCAGGCTCAGGAACTCTTCGCGCGGGCGCTGACCGATCGCCTTGACGATCGAATCGACCGGCAGATCGAAATCGGCGCCCTCGATCGGTTCGGGACGGCGGCGACCGGAGTCGTCGGGCTCGCCCAGCTTCATCGGCTGGCACTCTACCGTGGTCAAGCGCCCGTTCTCGCCCTTGAAGGCGACCGGAAGCGTCAGCCACTTGAAGGTGACGCCTTCGTCGAGTGCCTGTTCGTACTCGTGGTAGAAGGCGGGCATCTCGGCCTGACTGCGCCGGTAGAGGACGGTTACTTCAGCGCCCAGTCTGACCGCCTCGCGGGCCACGTCCATCGCCGTGTTGCCGCCACCGATGACGGCGGCTCTGCGCCCGAGCTTCAGCGGGTTACCGTCCTTGAGCGCTTCGATGAAGGGAAGGGACTCCCAGACACCTTCGAGATCGTCGCCGGGCGTCTTCACGTCGACGTCTTCGCCGAGGCCGATACCGAGGAAGACCGCTTCGGCCTCCTTCTCGATCTCGGCCAGCGCCTCTTTCGCATCGATCTTCGTGCCGAGACGAATCTCGACGCCGAGCTTCTCGATTGCGGCCTGCTCGTCGGGAAGCGGCTCCGACTGCTGCCGGAAGGGAGCGATCGCGTAGCGAATCAGTCCGCCGACTTCGGCGCGCTCGTCGTAGACGGTGACGGCGTAGCCGCGCGCGGCCAGCTCACCCGCGGCGGCAAGCCCGGCGGGGCCGGCGCCGATCACGGCCACCTTGTGACCGTTCGGGGCGGCCTTCTCGCGCGGAGCGATGCCGTTGGCGTAGGCCCAGTCGGTGGCGAAGCGCTGCAGTCTCGCGATCTCGATCGGTGTCTCGTCCTGGCTGTTCATCACGCAAGACGCCTCGCAGAGCTCTTCGACTTGGCAGACGCGGGCGCAGCTGGCGGCGAGGATGTTCTGCTCGAAGAGCGTCAGGGCTGCCGCGCCGGGATCGCCTGCCGCGATCTGGGCGATGAAGGTGGGAACATCGACGTCAGCCGGACAGGCGACGGTGCAGGGGGCGGTCGCGTAAACGCCGCCGCACTGCAGGCAGAGGTCGGCTTGGACGAGTGCCTCCTCTTCGGATAGAGGCGACTTCAGATCGGAGAAGTCCCCTACCAGTGTTTCCTGCGCTAACGCGCTCATCTAACTCCAGTCTTTATCCGGGGTGAGGGCTTGGGCAACCGGGAATGCTACCGACGAGAACCGGGTTGGCAGAGGGGCTACGTTCACGGTTTCTTCGGACACCCGATACCCTGCCCAAAGTGTAGTCAAAATCACCCACGCTCGGCCAGTAATCCCAGGGCCGACATTCGATCGCGCGGCGCGGTTCCGTGGCCGGCTCGATGTGGGAAACGGGGTGGCCCGCGTTCTGTGCGAAGCCGGCGCTCGGCTCAGATCAGGTGCGGAATCAGCTCACCCACGACGAAGCCGATCAGCGCGGCGGCGCCGCCAACCGCAAGAGCGTGCAGGCCGCTGCGTAGGCAGCGCAACCCGGTGATCCGGCCCTTCAGCGCACCGAGGCCGAAGAGAGCCGTCGCTGTCGCAGGCTGACCTGGTCGTGAAGTTTGCGGTGATGCCGCCTACGCGCTTCTGGGGATGGCCGCTGCGCGAAAATCACATTTTCGGTAGGTCGTGTCCGATCGACATAGCCATTAAGAGCGATTCGGCTCCAGGAATAGAGATCTCCCTTACCAGCGTTATTAACCGGCTCTCGATTTTCTCGGAAACGCCCTCGGTGCCGGCGAAATCGGGGATCTAGAGCCGCTTGCTTCCTTGCGGCCGTCCTTTCGTCGTTCGCACCGGGCACCTATGAGAATCTGAACCTCACGGTCGTCACCGCCGCCTTCAGCTTTCGCGCCTCTGCCGTCAATCAGGCGTGGCTTTCGTCTACTGCAGGGCGACGCCGTCGGGTGCAATGCTCATCGTGGTCGTTCCGTTGCCTAGCTGCCCGTAGTTGTTCTGGCCCCAGGAGACGACGGTTCCGTCCGACATGAGCGTGCAGGTCTGCTCGTAATCGTCGGTCTCGTTGATGTCGCCGCCACCGGCGCTGACATTGGCGATGCCGGAGAGAGTTCCGTAGCCGCCCACGCCGATGACCGTGACGGGAACCGAGGTGTCGGCGGTCGTTCCGTTTCCGATCTGTCCGAAGGCGGCGGCGCCCCAGCACTGTGCGGTGCCGTTCTGGAGCGTGGCGCAGCTGTGGTACTCGCCGGCGCTGACCGAGACGGCGGTCGAGATGGTGCCCGCGCGCACCGGGATCGACCTGTTCGCGGTCGTCCCGTCGCCGAGCTCGCCATTGGCGTTGTCGCCCCAGCAGTAGACCGTGTGATCGGAGAGCATGGCGCAGGCGTGGAGGCGACCGCCGCTGATCTGGGTGACGTTCGAGAGGGAGCCCGTACCGCCGATCCCGACCACCAGAACCGGCGAGGAGCTGTTGGTCGTCGTGTTGTTGCCAAGCTGGCCGTCGTTGTTGTAACCCCAGCAGTCCACGGTTCCGCTCGAGATGAGAGCGCAGGCCTGATTGGCGCCGCCGTCGATGTCGATCACGTTCGCCAGTGTTCCGGTGCCGCCGACACCCACGACGTTGACCGGCGTGGAACTGTCGTTGGTCGTGTTGTTGCCGATCTGGCCGTACTGGTTGTGGCCCCAGCACCTGACGCCACCGCTGGTGAGGCGGGCGCAGGTGAAGTTGCCGTCCGCGCTCACCTCGGCGACGCCGGTCAGGAAGCCGGTGCCGCCGACTCCGAGCACCTGGACCGGCACGTGGCTGTCGTTGTTCGTTTTGTTGCCGAGCTGGCCGTAGGTGTTATCGCCCCAGCACCAGACCGTGCCGTCGTTCCGCAGCGCGCAGGTGTGGTATTTGCCGACGCTGATCTGGGTGACGTTGGCGAGGTTGTTGACCATGACCGGACTTGAGCTGCTGGTCGTCGTGTTGTTGCCGAGCTGGCCGCTGTCGTTCAGGCCCCAGCACTCGACGGCGCCGTCGGAGCGAAGTGCACAGGTGTGGAAGCCGCCCGCACTGACCGCCGTCGCCGAGACGCTGTTCACGACGATCCTGAGCGGGGCGCTGGTGTGGGTGCCGTCGCTGACGGTGATGCTCGCCACCTGGGCGCTGCCGATCTGGATCAGGCCGCCCGCGNNCCGCTGGAGTCTGTCGCGGTCCTCGTTCCGGTTCCGCCGGCGAAGGTGATGTTGTGGCTACCGTCGCTGTAGCCGGGCGCCGAGTTGCCGTACTGGTCGATTGACCTGATCGTCAGCTGATCGGTCGCTCCCGGCCTGATGACGGCCTTAGCCGCCGACAGCGCCAGGTTGTTCAACGCGGCCGGCCCGACGGTGATCGTGAGGCCGCTCCCGTTCGAGTAGGTGCCGTCGCTGACGACGACGTGGGCGGTCTCGGCGCGATAAAGAGTCATGACGCCGTTGTTGGCGCCCGTCACGATCGCGACTCCGGCGGTGAAGTTGATCGCCGTCGTATCTCCGAAGTTGGTCTTCGTTCCGCCGTTGTTGGACACGGTCGGGTTGTAGGTGCCGATTCCGCCGGCGCCCGAGAAGGTGAGGTTGTGCGAGCCGGTGTAGCTGGTGATCGTGTTGTCCCACGCGTCCTGGGCGGTGATGGCGAGGTTGTCGGTCTGGCCGGCGGTGACCGATCCGCTGGCGGCCGTAATCGAGAAGTTGCTCATCGCGGCCGGGTTGACGTTGAAGGAGGCAGTCGTCTGGTGGAAGCCGGAGGTCACGTCGGTGACGGTGATGGTCGTGGCGCCGGCGTCGTAGATGGTCACCGGCACGAGCGTGGGCGCGGCCGTGAAGGTGACCTGGCTCTGGCCTGCGGCGCAGGAGCCCTGGGCCGGGTAGAGAGGAGCGGTACCGTCAGGCGAGTTTCCCGGGCCAGAGAAGGTGAGGCAGCGAGTGCCGGTATTGGCGTTGCCGTACTGGTCGGTCGCGGTGATCGAGAGGTTGAAGCTGGTGCCGGCGGTCTGGGCTGCGGGGTTCGCCACCGTGAACGTGGTGATCGCGGCCGGTTGCACGTTGAAGGTGAGCGCGTTGCTCGTGTACGCGCCGCCGGCGCTCACCGTGACGGCCGCGGCCTCGACCTTGTACAGGGTCATGACGCCGTTCGACGATCCGGAGATCGTGGCGACGCCGTTCGTGAACGTTATCGCCATCGCGGTTCCGAAGTTGGTGGCAGTTCCGGTGCTGCTGGTGACGGTCGGGTTGTGGGTGCCGATCGTGCTCGCGCCCGCAAAGGTGAGGTTGTGAGAGCCGGCGTAGCTCGTTATCGGATTCCCGTACGGATCGCCCATCACGATCGTCAGGTTGTCGGTCTGACCGGCGGTTGGCGTCGTCGTGGCGGGGAGGATCAGGAAGCGGGTCTGGACATTGGTGCCGTTGACGTTGAAGAGATTGGTCGAGCCGCTCTTGCCGCTGGGACCGTCGGTGGCGGTGATCGTCGTCTGCGTGCCGTAGAGCGTCGAGGGCGTGGCCCTGAAGAGGGTGATGCTCGGATCCGGGTTGGAGGCTCCGCTGGTGAAGTTGACCGAGCTCTGCCCGGCGCCGCACGAGCCCTGGGCCGGGTAGACCGGGACATGGCCGTCGGGGCTTGCGCCCGGACCTGAGAAGGTGATGCACTGCGCACCGGTGTAGCTCGTCACCGTGTTGTCCCAGGCGTCCTGGGCGATGAGGTGAGTGCCGAAGGGCGTGCCGGCTGTTTGGGCGGCGACGTTCCCGATGCTGAAGGCATCGATCGAAGCCGGGTTGACCGTGAAGGTGCCGGTCGCGCCAGTGTGCCCGGACTCGGTGACGGTGATGTTCGAGGAGGCGGCGCTGTAGAGTGTCGCGTTGGCGCTACCGACTCCGCTAGCGAAGGTGACCGAGGCCGGGTAGCTCGGAGCTTGTCCACTCGGGCTGTTCGCCGGGCCGGAGAAGGCGACGGTCTTCGAACCGGTGTAGCCGGTCGCCACGTTTCCGTATGCGTCCTTGGCTGTGAGTGTGAGCGCGAACTGGCTGCCCGCCACCTGTGTCCCGGGGTTGGAGACGGTGAACGAGTTGATCCCGGCCGGGTTGACGGTGAAGGCGCCGGTCGAGCTGCTGTAGCCGGGATAGGTGACAGTGAGGATCGTCGAGGCCGCGTTATAGAGAGTCACGTTGGCCGGGGCGATGCCGTTCGTGAAGGTGACAGTGCTCTGTCCGGCGGCGCAAGTGCCCTGGGCCGGATAGGCCGGAGCATTTCCGCCCGGACTCGAGGCCGCCCCTGAGAAGGTGACGCAGAGCGTCGAGCTGTAGCTGGTCGCCGTGTTTCCGTAGGCGTCCAGAGCTGTGATGGAGACGTTGAAACCAGTACCGGCGGTCTGTGTTGCGGGCGTCGGGAGCGAGAAGGAGTTGATTCCGATCGGGTTGACGGTGAAGGCGCCGGTCGAGC
>PMZQ01000068.1:0-11925 GCA_003170155.1 Actinomycetota bacterium
GGCCGCGCGCTCCTAACGGGACAGGCTCGAAAACCGACTAGTTATCCCCACCCTGTGGATAATCCCTCGATAGGGGGATGTCGAGGGACCCCGAAAGGGGAAGGATCCAGTTCCTTCTACCAGGCCTTCATAGTCCCGCCGATGGCGGCGATTGTTGCGATAGCTGAGATGATTCCGAAAAAGCGCGCTTTCATGACACCCCCCTTTTCCCATAGACGTTGCAATACGGGCGACAACTTGTGGTCGCTAACCGCGTTCCCTGGATCAGTATTTTAGTGTCTTCGAAGATGGGCTTCAAACCGCATCAGGTTGCGTTTCTTCTTCCGAGGAGCGACCGAAACTACCGAGAACAAGCCTCTGCCACATCTGCGCGAGATAGTGGTTCAGATATATTGGTTGCTATATATGTGATGAGCCTCCTGGCGGTCGCGGTTTGTGTATTTCTGGTCTCCTATCGGTCATCTTCGGACGCGCCGAGCCTACTCGCTCTGGCGCTGCTCACGCTGGCATCGCTTCTCGCAGAACGACAAAGTGTGAGGCTAGTTCCG
The DNA here is from genome assembly GCA_003170155.1 of Actinomycetota bacterium. Taxonomy (GTDB): domain Bacteria; phylum Actinomycetota; class Thermoleophilia; order Gaiellales; family Gaiellaceae; genus Fen-549. The sequence continues at coordinate 549 of PMZQ01000068.1, forward strand.
TCTATAGAGATCTCAGTTGCGTTTTTTCCTGTTCTTTTCACTGCAGTTCTCTATGGTGGGTTTTGGGCCGGTTTGGTTGGAGGGGCTGGTCTTCTTCTCCGCTTCGGAAAGCCGTACTTACGCTGGACCAGCTGGCTTTCTACGAGAATCATCGTAGCGTCTGTCGCTGGCGACGTTGCTCAATTGAGCCGGTTCTCCGACTCATTATCGCTCGGCTCGTTAACTCTGTCAGCTGTCGCTGCGGTTGTCGCTTATACGATCCTCGATACGGTTTTTGCCGCAACAACGTTGAAAGTACGACGAACCACGAACGTGGTAGGACTCATTAAAATCGCAGTATTAATAGACGTCGTATCGGTTCTACTGTATTCGCCAATAATAGCGATTCTCGCCTATGCTTTTCTTGAAGCTCCCCGATGGACGCTCGTCCTCTTCGTCGCGCCTGCATTTGCGACTCAGAGATTGTTCATTTCATACCGAGAGCAAAGAGAAACGGCCGAAAGGTTATCCGATGCCATCGCTCAACTCGAACGAGTCAATCTTTCGTTCGCGACTGCGCTAGTAACGGCGCTAGACGCGCGGGATCATTATACGGCCGGTCACTCCGCGGCAGTCGCGGTATACGCGCGGGATATCGCGAGGAAATTAAACTTCTCGGAAGATGAGCAGGGTCGTGCTCATGTATGCGGGCTACTTCACGATATCGGTAAGATCGGTGTTCCGACTGACGTCCTCGAGAAGAATGGCCCATTGGATTATGACGAGAGGCTGGCGGTCGAAGCGCATGCTGAAATCGGCGCTTCGATCTTGGGAAGGATTGAAGGCTACGAAGAAATCGCTCTCGCTGTCCGCCATCATCATGAGCGCTACGACGGTGTTGGCTACCCTGATGAATGTAGGGGCGAAGAGATTCCGATCCTCGCGCGCCTCGTTGCTGTAGCTGACGCTTATAGCGCTATGACCTCAGAACGACCCTACAGAACCGCGCTTGCGAGCGCCGAAGCGCAAAATCGGATTAAGCGGGAAGCAGGGAAACAGTTCGACCGCGACGTGGTGAGGGCGTTTCTTTCCTTGCTTGACCAAGCTAGCGAGGCTTACGTGTCGGGTACCGATAGCAACTTCGCGATAGAGATCGGCGAGGTGATTGCTCTCGAGGGCGAAATGTCGTTAGCTGTGCATAGATGACGCGATCAATCTGAGTAGACGGCGTGAAGCGCCGCCTCCATGCGGTTGCGCACACCGAGCTTCTCGTAGATATGGCGGAGATGCACTTTGACGGTGACGTCGCTAATGAACAGCTTCCCGGAGATTTCTTTGTTCGAGAGGCCGTCTGCGACTAGTTGAAGGATCTCGCGCTCGCGCCGAGACAGTCTGCCATCTGATTGCGATTGCATCGTACTCGTGGCTGGTAACGGTATACCGAAACGATCCGCTAATCGCTTGTCGTTAGCCGAAAGTAACACCGGCCCTATCTGAACAGTCAACTCGGGCACGGATGAGATTCGAGCGAGTAGATCAGGATAAGCGCGATATGCCCACACGAATTGGTTCCATTGGCCGCACCGATTGACGGTTAGTAGTGCATCAGCGAGTATGGACGACACCTCGACTGAGTTCGATTGCATTGCGACGATCGCTCGTGCGAACTTTGTCAAAGTACGGGTTTCGCTATGCCGAGTCGTGCTCTCCGCGGTAGACGCATAAGTGATCGCAGTTTCTATATCTCCCTGACACGCACATTTGAGTGCATTGATCCCGAACGTAAGTCCTTGCCAGAATTTCGGAGCGGCACTATATGCTGAGGTTGGCGCTAGATTGTCCTTTCTATCAGCTTTCATGAGGGCGACGATATCGCGGAGCGCGCAAATATAGATTGGTATCGAGCCAAGAAAAGTGTTCGCGCTGCGTTCCGCTGCGTCAAGTAGAAGCTCCGCGTGCCGATATCTCCGGAGACCAATAGCGTTTACGGCCCGATTGCAGTAACTAATCGGATAGCCGAACGAGTAACCGTAATCGGATAAAAGAGCTGACGCTTTTAATATAACCTTTTCTGCGTCTGAATAGCGAGCTAGTCCGGTAAGGTAATCACAGTACGTTACGTAGAAGCTCGCCCGAACTTGGGGGTGTACACGATCAAGAAGCGAGAGTGCGTTCTCGACGAGCGGGAGTTCATCCGATCCGATCCCAACGAGCTTAGAAACGAACATCTTCGCCTGTATGATCCGCACGGTTGTCTCGGGACGACCGTCTTGAAGAGCAATGAGTTGATCGAGCGTCGAGACGCAATCCTCGCTCTCGAGCTCGAAGGAGCATAAGAACTCGGTCCAGAGGCAATGGAGAACTGCTTTGCGATTCGGGGCTAGAGAGCGAGCCTCACGAAGGTGGTCTATAGCGACACCGAGACGATCTCCGTAGTGTCCGCTCCGCCCAGCGATCGCATGCGCTCGCCAGCGTAACGGCGACGAATCGTCGAAGTGGTGCGTCGCCTGAAGGGCCAAGGCGTAGGCCTTCGTGTGCTCGCCGGCGAGGAAGGACACCTCAGCTTCGGCCAGGTCGAGCAGAGGGGATACGACCGAGTTTGCGTGACCGAACTCGAGCCACGATTCGAGGGCGGGAAGGCGGCTGCCGTCGAGGAGCGTGGGGAGCGAGGACTCGATCAGGTGAGGGAGGAGATCGGGGCGATCGCAGTCCTGGATCAACTGCCAGACGTCATCCCAGCGTTCGTTCTCGAGCAGCGCCTGGGTGAGATCGTCCACGAGCTGGACGCGATCGGAGCGTTCGTTGAGGCGGTGCTCGAGAAAGGCGCGGAGGAGGGGATGTAGGGATTGCTCGCCTTTCTCGGTGCGATGGAAGAAGCCGTCGCGTTCGGCGGTGGCGGCGAGGTCGAGCGCGAGTGACCCACCGAGGCGCTCGAGCAGATTTCTGGTGAGGCAGGGGGCGGCGGAGATCTGGCAGAGCAGGCGCTGCAGCTCGGGCGACGCACTCTGGAACAGCTCCTCGGCGAAGTAGTCGTAGAGGCCGTCCAGGAGCACGTCCCGAGGCGGAGACGGGCCCGGCGCCCGGGCGGCTAACCCGAGCACCGCCGGCCAGCCGTGGCAGAGCTCGACGAGTTGAGCGCGTTGCTCTTCGTCGGTCACCTGCGCGAGGACGTCGCGAGCCTCTTCGGGCGTCATCTGCAACTCTTCGCGACCGATCTCGAACAGTTCGCCGTAGAGGCGCAGGCGCGAGCTCGCCCAGCCGGGGCGGTTGCGGCTTGCGATCAGAAGGCGTAGCGGCGTCTCGCGAACGAGCGTCTCGACGAAGCGCTCACAGGCCGCCGACACCGCCAGCGCCTGGTAGTCGTCGAGCACGAGCCTGGTTCCGGCGGGCCAGGATGCCATTTCTCTAGCCAGGAATCCGGCCAGGAGAACGGCCTCCGCCTCGGGGTTGGTCGAGACGCTGAGGCGGGTCAACATCCGTTCGCCCGCTCCCGGGAGGATCGTTGAAACGGCTGCGGCGATACGAGCCGCCACCGCCGCAACATCGAACCCTTCCGGTCCGACCGAGTACCAGGCGTGAGCCACGTTGCGGCCCGTCACCCACTGCCGGGCGAGGGTCGTCTTCCCGCAGCCGGCCGGCGCGAACAGGGCAACGATGCGAGCATCGGAGCCGTCCAGCATCTCGAGCAGGCGTGGTCGCTCGATCAGCTGCGGCTCGAGCCTCGGGGGCTTGCTCTCGATCGATTCGCTCGCCGTCACTCGCGTACGCTAACCCGCTCATATCTCGGATGACAACCGCCCGAGCCGGAACCGATGCAAAACGCGCCCGCGACCACCGAGGCCGCGGGCGCGTCTGTCACCCTCTCAACGGGACAGGATCGGAGGCGGCTCGCAGGAACGGATCGGCGCCGGTGAGCCTGAGGTAGGCCGCCGGGATTTGCCGCCTCCGCTCGACGCCGAGCTTCCGGCGAAGCGTGTCGCAGTGCGCTTTCACCGTTCGTGCTGAGATGCCGAGGTGCTCCGCAACTTCTTCGTTTGAGCAGCCGGCGGCGATCAGTTCGACGATCTGCCGCTGTCGGTCGGTGATCGCCGGCGACGTGCGGATTAGCTGGAGATGCATGGCGCGAGATTAGAGCGGCGCGCGAGCTCGCGGAAGTACTCCGAGGGCGTATCCGGTGGCGTATCTTCGGGCGTCCTCGCGACAGCGTTCCCAGCACCGCCTGCGCTTCCGTCGCGCGTACTCGGTTAGGGTTCTCACGCGATGAAGGTCGGGATAGTGGTGCCGTATTCGTGGTCGTACTGGGGAGGCGTACTCGAGCACGCCTCCCATCAGGCTGCCGAACTGGAGAAACTGGGCGTCGAGACCAGGACGATCGTCGGTAGCGATCCTCCCGGCAGGCTCACGCGTATCCTCCACCCGCGCAGCGGCCGCCACGACACGCCGCCGCCGGGCGTGATCTCGGTCGGGCGCTCGGTGATCGTGCCGGCGAACGACTCGCTTCCGAACATCATCCTCAGCCCGGGTGTGTATCCCCGCATGAAGAGAATCCTCGAGCGCGAGCACTTCGACCTAATCCACGTGCACGAGCCGATGACCCCGGCGATCGCGGTGATCGCGCTTGCGCTGGCCCGCTGCACGACCGTGGCCACCTTCCACGCCTCGGGCAATCTCGGCTGGATGCGCGGCGGCATGATGCTCTGGGGGCAGCTGCTCGATCGCCTCGATGCTCGCATCACCGTTTCCGAGCGGGCGCGCGACTCGATCGCGCGCTGGGCTCCGGCNNAAGGGCCTGCTCACGCTTCTTCGTGCCTGGCCGGAGATCCGGCGCCGAACCGGGGCGACGCTGAGGGTGATCGGCGCCGATCCGCTCTCGGTGCGGTTGCTGATGGCTCGGCACCGGCTGCACGAGGACGGGCTAGATCTACCGGGATTCCTGAGCGAGGAAGAGCTGACCGCGGACATTTCAAGCGCCAAGATGCTCGTCGCGCCCTCGCTCGGCGGCGAGAGCTTCGGCATGGTGCTGACGCGTGCCTACGCCTGCTCGACTCCCGTCGTCGTCTCGGATATCCCCGGCTACCGGGAGGTCTTCGACGAGCGCGCGGGCCTGATCATTCCGCCAGGCGATGCCGAGGCGCTCGAGCGAGCGGTGGTCGCACTGCTCGAAGACGAGCCGCGTCGGCGGCAAATGGGAGAGGCTGCGAGGGAGGCTGCGAAGCAATACGACTGGCGCGATATCGCGGTGCGCCTGCTCTCGATCTACGAGCGGGCGATAGCGGGTGAGTTCGACTCCGCTGCGTCGGTGCGGTCGTGAAGGCGTCAACGGTGAAACGACGAGTACTTCCGATCGTCGTCGCCGTTGCGTTCCTTGCCGGTGCCGGGGTGCTGATCTGGCTGCACGGCCCCAACTGGTCGCTGGTCGCCAGTGCCTTCGATTCCGTCGTCTGGTGGTGGATCGTCGTGGCCCTCGCGCTCAACCTCCTCTCGATCATCGCCCGTGCGCTGGCCTGGAAGACGGTGATCGACCAGGCCCTGGACCCCCCTCGCGCCGGTTATCGGGCGGTGATCTCGGCCTTCTCGGTGGGCCTGTTCGGGAACGCGGTCTTGCCGGGCCGTATCGGAGAGGTGGCCCGAGTCGCGGTGCTGACACGCCGCTTCGGAAAGCGAAAGGGTGTCTGGGCGACGTTGCTGGGGACGGTCTTCGCCCACCGCGTCTTCGATCTCTTCCCGGTGCTGGCGCTGATCGCCTTTGTGTTCGCCACGGCGAAGCTGCCCTCGTGGGCGGGGCTCACGGTGGTGTTGTTCGTGATTGTCGGTGTGGCGCTGCTCGCGATCGCGGTGTTGAGCGCTCGCCGGCGGGGGCACTCGGCGCTGGACGGGCTGGGTCCTGTGCGCAGGCTGATGGTGATGGCACGGCAGGGCTTGAGCGTGATGCACGAGCCACTGGCGGCGGCGATCGCGATCGCTTTCCAGTTCACCGGCTGGGCGTTGCAGTTGCTCGCGGTCTACACGGCGATGCGCGGCTTCGGCATCCACTCGCCGCTGCCGGCGGCCGCGCTGGTGCTCCTGCTCATGAACGTTGCGATCCTCTTTCCTCTCTGGCCCGGCAATGTCGGGCTCTACCAGGCCGCCGTCGCGGCTCCGCTTCTTTCTTACGGGGTTGCCACGACGAGAGGCGTGGCCTTCGGAATCGGTCTGCAGGCGATCGAGTCCTCGGTCGGGATCGGCATCGGGATGGTCTTCCTGGCTCGCGAGGGACTGACCTACGCCACGCTGAGGGAGATACCGGAGCCGGGTGAGGCCGGCCTGGAAGACGAGCGCAAGCGCCACCGGCTGCGGGTGAAGACGAGGCGCCCGGGCAGCGAGTGAGAACGAGCGGCCGCGTCCTCGGCGTGGAGCTGAGCGCGCCGGCCGCCCCGATCGTCAAACTTCCGCTGGCGGGGCTCGTCTCGAGGGGTGAGTGTCTTTTCGGCAGAGCGGAGGGGGTTCTGATGGGGGAGACAGCGAGGACGATCGAGGTCGACGGCGAGCAGGCCAAAGTCGCCAGCTGGCGCCTGCACGTGCTGATCGAAGCCGGTTATCCGGTGCCTCTGGCCGAGCGCCTGGCACACAGCGAGATCGACCTCCACCTAGCCGTCGAGCTCGTGCTGCGCGGTTGCCGCCACGAGACCGCCGCCGAGATCCTGTTTTAGAGAGCCTGTCTCAGATGAAGCACTCCGCCGCCTGACCGCACTCGACGGCGCGACGCTGCGTCTTAGGCTCGCCTCCACCGATCACGCCCAGTCGCGGGTCCAATCGAAACGCGCTCTAGCGGTCGTCGGGGCTACTACCGGTGACGCCGGCGCCGCCCCGGAGCTCGTCCAGGCGATGATGGAGCTCGTGGATCCGGCTCTCGAGCGATGTGCGCGCACTTTCGGCTTCGGAGCCGAGCGTCTCCAGTCGCGCCCGTAGCTCGAGCTCGAAGTCCGATACTCGCTTCTCGAGCACCCTCCAGGTCTTTTCTCCCCGCTCGTTGATCTCATCCAGCGTGGCGTTGAAGCGCGCGTCCATCTTGTTCTCCGCGTCCTCGCCGAGCACGCGCGAGCGCTCGCCGAGGATCGTCTGCGCCTGGCGGCTGTAGGTCTCGACAGCTCGATCCAGCTCGCGCGTGAGCCGGCGCGCGGCCTCCTCGCGGGCGACTCGCATCGCATCCTCGAAGTGGTTCGCGTTCTCGTCGGAGACGCTGCTCACCGCTCGCTCGACGAAGCGGCGCAGCTGTTCCAGCTGGCGCCGCTCGATCTCGGCGACGCCGGCCTGGATACGCCTCTGTGCCTCGGTTTCCTCGCGCTCGATGCGCTCGACCACCTCTTGCTCGCGCCGTCCCAGGCGCTCGGCGATGTCCTGGATCGCGCGCCGGCGTTCGTTGGCGAACTTCTCCAGCTCATCCCGGTTTTCGACGAGGGCTTTCTCGATCGCTTCTCCCATTTCCACCCGGACGCGGGCGATCGAGGCGCGCTGCTCGTCGCTTTCGGTGGTGATCCGTTCACCATCGGATTCGATGCGCGATTTAGCATCCCGCACGAACCCCTGCAATTTGCCGAGGAGATCGCTCACCTCGCGCGAGAGCACGTTCTCGGCACGCTCGAGATCGCCGCGCATACTGACGATGCGCTCCTCGGTTTCGTGCTGGGCTTCGGTCAGCATCTGCGCCAGCCTCTCGTGCATCGTCTGCTCGGCCTCCGCGAGAGCGTGCCTTCTCGTCTCGGCCAGGCCTCGCTCTTGCTCGGCCAGCTGTGAAGAGGAATCGGCACGAGTGCGGGCCAGAATCCGCTCCAGCTCACCGCTTCGCTGGCGCGCCTCGGTATCGATCATCGCTCGAAGCTGAGCGCGACCGCGCTCGAGCTCGCGGTCTATCTGGCGTCCACGCTTCAATCCGATCATCATCGCCAGAGCTCCGATCGAGGCGATGAAAGCGCCAGTCGTACCTCCCGCGCTCGTGGCCAGAGTCCGGTCTGGCTGCACCGCGAACACGATCCAGTTCACGGTCGCTGCGAGTCCGATCACGGATGCGAGGACGATTCCGGCACCCTGGAGCCCGCGTCCGTAGGCGGCAGCGAAGAGCGCGATCGCCGCCAGGACGATCGACGCTGCGAAGACGATCTGAAAGGCCGAGACCGCGCTCACGACCTTCATCGTACGGGAGTTGGCCGCGGAAACCGAAGAGAAGAGGACCGGAGTGCCCCGAGTGCCGAGACGGCAAGCGCCCGGCGGGCGCGCTCTGCTTGTCAGAATGTGATCTCGGCAGCGTCGAAGGGAGGAACGGTGGAAGGTGGATTCAACTTCCCATTCGGGAACGATCCCGAAGAGATCATGCGGGGGCTCCAGGATTTCGCAGAGAAGCAAACCGAAGCGCTTGCAGAGCAGCAGCGCGAGCAGTTCGCAACGCTGACGCTCAACACCGCCGTCGAGCTCACCGGCTCGGCTGTCTCGCAGATCCAGTTATCCGGGTCGATCGACGAACAGACGATCGCCCTGCGTGACGCGATGCGCGTTCTCTTCCCGGAGGCGGTCGCGCTCGTCAGTGCAGCTCGGCAGGGATTCATGCGAGGCCGCTAGGCTTTAACGGTGAGTATCAAGTCTGCGCGCGAATTCCGGCGGGTCGTCGATCTGCCCCCGTATATCTTTGCCCGTACCGACGCGCTCAAGCTGGAGCTGCGCCGGGCGGGCGAGGACGTGATCGACATGGGCTTCGGCAACCCCGATCTTCCCTCGCATCCGCTTGCGGTCGAGAAGCTGAAGGAGGCGGCCGAGAAGTCGCGCAACCACCGCTACTCGCAGAGCCGCGGCATACCGCGCTTGCGGAAGGCGGTCTGCGACCTCTACGAGCGCAAGTTCGGCGTGGTGCTCGATCCCGAGACACAGGCCATCAACACGATCGGCGCCAAGGAGGGTCTCTCGCACCTGATGTGGGTGCTGCTCGGGCCCGGCGACACGGCGGTCGTCCCGACCCCGACCTATCCGATCCACCGCTTCGCGCCCATTTTCGCCGGCGCGGCGGTCTCGGACTGGCCGATGCGCGAGGACGAGGATCTCTTCGGGAGCATGGTCGAAGCCTTTGAGCGCGCCCACCCGCAGCCCCGAGTGATCATCTTTTCCTTCCCGCACAACCCGACCACGATCTCGGTCGAGCTCGACTTCATGAAGAAGGCGGTCGACTTCGCCCGTGAGAAGGATGTCGTGCTCGTTCACGACTTCGCCTACGCCGACCTGGCCTACGACGGCTACGAGCCGCCCTCGCTCTTACAGGTGGATGGTGGAGACGAAGTGGGCGTCGAGCTCTACACGCTGACCAAGTCGTTCTCGATGGCCGGCTGGCGCATCGGCTTCCTGCTCGGGAACGCCGAGATCATCGCCGCTCTGGCACGGTTCAAGTCGTATCTCGACTACGGCACCTTCCAGCCGATCCAGATCGCGGCGACCGTGGTCATGAACGAGGTACCCGACTATCCGAAGGAGCTCTGCGCCATCTACCAGTCGCGGCGCGACGTGCTTTGCGACGGGCTGAACCGGATCGGCTGGGAGATAGCGAAGCCGCGCGGCTCGATGTTCGTCTGGGCGAAGATCCCGGAGCCTTACAAGAGCCTCGGCTCGCTCGAGTTCGCGGTCAAGTTGATGAAGGAGGCGGACGTGGCGGTCAGTCCCGGCGTCGGCTTCGGTTCCGGCGGCGAGGAGCACGTTCGCTTCGCTCTGATCGAGAACGAGCAGCGAATCGCCCAGGGCGTTCGCGGCATCAGGCGCGCACTGCCGGAACTCGGCTAGCACCCGAGTCTGAACACCACCTCTGGAGCTCGGAGAGGGAGCGACTTCATCCCAGCGCCTCGTTTCGCTGGGAGCTCTTCTAACGCGGAATCAACGCCGTTGACAGGGGCGGTCTCATTTGTCACTGTGCGATACCGCAATCGATTTAGGAAGGGTGGAAGCATGAGCAAACTGCTCAAGAAGCCTTCGCCGGCGACGGTGATCGCTTGCCTGGCGCTGTTCGTGGCGTCGACGGGAACGGGCGTTGCCGCCGGCCACTACCTGATCACCTCGACCAAGCAGATTAAGCCGAGCGTGCTCAAGCAGCTCAAGGGCGTCAAGGGGCCGCGAGGTCAAAGCGTAACCGGCTTGACCGGCCCCCAGGGACCGGCCGGCCCCACCGGTGCCACCGGTGCCACAGGCGCACAGGGGCCTGCAGGAACCGCTCGAGCGTACGCTCAGGTTGTGACGAACGACCCGGCCAACCCGTATTACGACCAGAACTCTGGATTCCCGGCCGGACCGCGCCATATCGCCACGGGCAAGCTCTGTATTCCGGCTCCCGCAGGTGTAGACGCAGACAACGTTCCGGCGTTTGTGTCCCTCTCGGGCACGAGCGTCGGCTACGTCACCTTGGACAGCTCTAACGCCGACTGTCGCTCAGGTGAGTTTGAGGTGTGGACTGCAAACCTGTCGAACGTCTTCGCCGACCATATCCTGTTCAACATCATGGTGCCGTAGGGGAAGCTAGGCGGAACGACTTGCCCCGCTCCTCGGTCCCGCTTGATAGCTAGAGGAGTTGAATGAGCCGGACGGTCTCAACTGGGCAGAGCCCCGGAGAGACCGTCCGGCGCGTAAGCGTTCAGCGGGCGGTTCGTTGCGAACCACGACAATCCGGTCGAGGTGTCCAGCCAGGTGCACTATGGCCAGGGCCGGAACACGCTATCGGGCCGCCCGGCTCGGGTGATCGACGCGAGACCGTCGGGTCCGCTGCGTAGCATCGCCTCGTGGCTGTTGGTCGCAAGGAGGAGGGGCTTCGGCGGATTGAGGCGACAGCACTCGCCCTCGTCGTCCTTGCCTCGGTCGCGGCGGGCGTCCTGCATCTCGCCGGTGCCTCGGCTGTGCTCGCCTTCTCGATCGCCGCTATTGCCCTTGCCGGGCTGGCCTGGACGGTGTCGTTCGCCACCGAGCAGCTCGGTGAGCGCTTCGGGCCGGCCGTGACGGGCGTGTTGCAGTCGACGCTCGGGAACCTGCCCGAGTTCTTCGTTGTGATCTTCGCCCTCTCGGCCGGTGAGACCGTCGTTGCTCAGACGTCGCTGGTGGGCTCGGTGCTCGCCAACGCGCTGCTCGTGCTCGGGCTCTCGATCGCAGCGGGCGCCTTCCGTAGCGAGGACGGAGTGATGCGGTTCGGGCGCCGGCTTCCCAACGACACGGCCACGCTGCTCCTCGTCTCAGTCTTCATCATCGCACTGGTCGGTGTCTCGGTCGCGGCCGACGATCACGCCGCCCACCACGTCAAGGCGATCTCGGTGATCGGCGCCGTCTGCCTGCTCGCCGTCTACCTGACCTGGCTCATCCCCTACCTGCGTGCAGACGCCGGTCCCGTGCGCGGGAGGGCGCGGCT
>PMZQ01000068.1:11966-34760 GCA_003170155.1 Actinomycetota bacterium
GCGGGGATCGTGATCGTGGCGATCGCCGGCAACGCGGTCGAGAACGTCGTCGGGATCACGCTCGCCTGGAAACGGCAGTCTGACCTCGCCATCTCGGTGATCAAGAACTCAGTCTCGCAGGTGGCCGTTTTCCTCTTCCCGCTGCTGGTGCTCTGCTCGCTGCCGTTCGCGCACGCGCTCACCTTTTCGATCGCGCCGGTCTTCATCGTGGCGCTGCTCCTGACGGCGATCGTCGTCTGGCAGATCACCGGCGACGGCGAAGCGACGCTGTTCGAGGGGGTGGCGCTGGTGGCGCTGTACGTGATTCTGGCGGTCGTGACGCTGTACGAGTGAGCCGGGTCGGGGCGCATTTGCTCATCGAGAGCTTTGCCGGTCGCCTAAGGCACAGGCAGCACGCACTCGCTCTGGTTGCGAGTTGTGAGCAAGCTTCCAAGCGGGGCCAAGATTGCGAGTAAGCAGGTGCGGCTCACGTTCAAGAGCTCGTGCAAGGGCCCGAAGAAATAGAGAGACGCTTACAATCGACTCGGCGTGATCGAGCCCGCTACCCGGCGTCTAGCTTCACGTTTGCCGCGTTCCGTCGTGCGGCCGCTTGCGCGGCACCTGATCGGTGGCGAGACGCTCGAGAGCGCTTGCGCTTTCACGGCCAGGCTGAACGGCGAGGGCAAGCGTGTCACGCTCGGACTGCTCGGCGAGGATGTGGAGACAGAGATCGCGGCGCGAACAGTTGCGGCTGAGGAGCGAAGGGCGCTGGAGGCGATCGAAGCGCGCGGGCTCGACGCGACGCTGAGCGTGAAGTTGTCGGCGCTCGGGCTCGCGGTGGACGAGGAGCTCTGCTTCGAGCTTCTGCTGGCGCTCGTCGCCGCGGCGTCCGAGAAGGGGAGCGCGGTCCTGATCGACATGGAGCACTCCGAAGCGATCGAGGCCACGCTCCGCCTCTATCGGCGCCTGCGCGAAAGCGGCTACGAGAGCGTCGGTTTGGTCCTGCAGGCGCGCCTGCGCAGAACGCTCGGCGACATCGAGGCTCTGGCAGCGCTCAGTGCGCGCGTCTCGGTCTGCAAGGGCGGCTATGAAGAGCCGCCGCGGGCGGCAGTCGAGCACGAGAGTCAGGTGCGAGAGCGATTCCTGCGCGCGATCTCGCGACTGGCCGACTCGGCCTCGCTGATCGGCATCTCCACGCACGACCCCGATCTGGTCCAGGAGAGCCGGCGGTTGCTCTCGACGGCCGGGCTCGCGCGCGACCGATACGAGATCCAGACGCTTCTAGGTGTGGCGCCACGCCTCGAGGACGAGTTGGTCGCCGCCGGCGAGCCGGTGCGCGTCTACGTGCCCTACGGCGAGGACTGGTACCCGTACGTTCTGCGCAGGCTGCGACGATGATCTGGGCGAACGCCGAGGGTTGCCGCGTCACCGACACGGAGGGCCGGGAGTACATCGATCTCTCGGCCGGCTTCGGTGTCGCCGCGCTCGGTCACCGCGATCCGCGCGTGATGCAGGCGATCGCCGAGCAGAAGGTCGTGCACGCGCTTGGCGACCTGGCCGAGGCCGAGGCCACCGTTCGCCTACGACGAGCGCTGCCACGCCCGGCCAAGCTCGGATTGAGCGGGGAGGACGCGGTCGAAATAGCGCTCAGGACGGCGCTTTTGGCCACCGGGAAGCCGGGCATCGTCGCCTTCGAGGGCGCCTATCACGGCACCGGACTAGCGGCCCTGGCGGCGACCGCCCTGGAGCGCTTTCGCGCGCCCTTCGCAGCCTGGCTGCCCGGGCCGGTCTTCCGCTTCCCCTACGGAGAGGATCCCGGGCCGCTCCCCGGGGATGCAGGCTGCGTGATCGTCGAGCCGGTTCAGGGCCGGGCGGGCGCGCGTGTACCTCCGGCCGGATTTCTGGAAACCTTGCGCCGGCGCTGTGACGAGGCCGGCGCGCTTCTGATCGCCGACGAGATCTACTGCGGGCTCGGTCGCACCGGTGAGATGCTCGTCTCGGGCGAACTGGCCGACGTCGTCTGTCTGGGCAAGGCGCTCGGCGGCGGTCTGCCGCTGTCGGCGGCGCTGATGTGGCCGGGGCTCGAGGGCGTCTGGGAGCTCGGGCCCGAAGACGTCTACACCCACACGCACTCGGGTACGCCGCTCGCCTGCGCGGCGGCGCTGGTGGTGCTCGAGGAGGTCCCGAAGCTGCTCTCCGAGGTCAAGCGCAAGGGAGAGATCTTCGCCCGCCACGGCTGGCACGGTGCCGGCCTGATGCGCGCCCGCCCCGGCGACGCTGCCAGGGCGCTCGAGCGCGGCGTCATCGTCGTCCCGGCCGGGCAGGAAAACGAGCTGATCTCGGCCACGCCGCCACTCGTGATCTCCGACGAGGAGATCGAGGAGGCTCTGGCGCGGCTGGAGGGTTGCTAGGGCACTTCTTTACTCCGCCCGCCACCGAGCCACCCGCCCGCGGGGTCTTGAAAAAGTAGCGCGGAATTCCGCACGAGTTGTGCCGAGTTCGTGCCGATTCCACACGCTCGGCCGCCCGTCAGCGGGAGCGCCGAGCGGTGGAGTGCTTCGTTTCACGATGTGCTCGAAAACCTCACCCACGGGGCGTAGCACGGTATCGAGAAAAAACGTGCTCGAATGTGCCAAGTCCGTGCCGGATCTTCACCGCTGGTCGCGCCTATTCGGCGCAATTCGCATCAGCGAGGCGAAGCTAGTTTTCGCCGAGTTCTCGTGCTGGTGCCCGGCGCTATCCGGATCCGACTCGCTCCAGAAAACCGAGAAACCCGTCCAGGAAATCGCTCAGGCTCTGGCGCGTCGCCTCGTCGGTGAGCCTTCCTTCCTCATCGAAGAGCTTGGCCGCGCCCGAGACGTGCAGCGAGCCCGGGTAGCCGAGCGCCTGCACGATGAGCAGGATCTGGCGCAACGCGAGCTGGGAGCGCACCGTTCCGAAGCCGCCGGTGCTGGCCCCGACCAGGCCGAAGGGCTTGCCCTGTAGCGGCGGATCGGGCGAGCGCGAGGCCCAGTCGATCGCGTTCTTGAGCACCCCCGACGGCGCAAAGTTGTACTCGGTTGCGCCGAGCAGGAGGGCGTCGGCGCGGGCGGCGGCATCTCGAAGCGAAACGACCGGCTCGGGGTAGCCGGCCAGACGCACGTCGTCGTTGTAGAGAGGGATCTCGTCCAGAGAGAAGATCTCCACCACCGCTCGCTCGCTCAGGATCTCCTGCGCCGCCACGAGTAGGCCTCGGTTAAAGGAGGCACGCCTGAGGCTGCCGGGCAGGGCAAGGATTCGCGGTTTGGTCAACGGAGTCTCCTTTCGGCGAGTACGAGAAGGTCGGCGGGCACGCGCTGCTCGAAGCGAGTGAAGGCACGCTCGCCCGGAAACTCGTCGAAGGCGCGCAAGCGCAGACCGGCGGAACTGATTGCCATCACGATCTCTCCGGTTCGCCACAGCCGCAGTCCCTCGGAGGATTCGGGCGCGAAATAGTCCTCGCGCCAGTGCAGGATCACGTCCAGGCAGCGTCTGGAGGGATGCACGTCGAAGAGGATGAGACCGCCACCGGGCCTGAGCGCGCCGGCGATGCCGTGCATCAGCTCGGTCAGATCGAAGACGCGGGCGAGCGTGCCGGCGCCGGCATAGACGAGATCGAAGCGACCGCGCTTGAGCTCAAGCGGCAACTCCTCGAGCGAAGCGTGCACCCAGGAGATCGCCGGCCCGCGTGCCCGCGCCTGCCTGAGAGCGCCCGCGGAGGTGTCGACTCCGGTCACGAACGCTCCCATCTCCTCCAGCTGCAGCGTCTGCCCGCCGGTGCCGCAGCCCAGATGGAGGACGTAGCGCTCCTCCAGCCGAGGTAAACGTTCGATCACTCGCGCGGGCAGACCTTCGTACTCGCGCTCGCGCCGACGATGGATCTCGTCCCAGACCTTGATGTTCTCCTGGGTTGGCTCCAAGGGTGCCTCCTAGGCCGGAAGCGAGAAGCCGCCGTCCACGATGATCGTCTGTCCTCGAATCATCTCCGCTGCGGGCGAAATAAGGAAGGCCACCACCCCGGCGATGTCCTCGCTCGTGACCATGCGCCCGGCCGGGGTTCGCTCGCGGCTCATGCGCAGCATCTCCTCGCGGTTGGGGAAGTGCTCGAGTGCGCCGGTCTCGACCAGGCCTCCGGAAACGGCGTTGACGCGAATTCCGCGCGGCGCCAGCTCGACGGCGAGATAGCGGACGAGTGCCTCGAGCGCAGCCTTGGAGGTGCCGACGAGCGCGTAGTTCTTCAGCACGCGCGTGGAACCGAGGCTGGAGATGGCAACGATCGAGGAGCCGGGCGCCATCCCGGGTGCCACTGCCGCTGTGAGCTGGAGCAGAGCGCGGGCGTTGGCGTTGAGCGTCCAGTCCCAGTGGCGCGTGTCGGTCTCGAGCGCGGGCCGGGCGACACCGGTGGCCGCGCTGTGCACCAGCGCCGCAAGTGACCCCAGCTCGGCGACCTGCTCGAGCACGCGCTGGGAGCTGATGTTGCCGCGCACGAGTACCGGCTCGGCGCCGAGCGCGCGCAGCTCCTCGGCCGTCTCCTCGGCCGCCCGGTCGCTGCGTAGGTAGCCGATCGCGACGCGGGCGGCGCCCTCGCGTGCCAGCTCGAGCGCGATCGCCTTGCCGATTCCGCGCGAGCCGCCGGTGACGAGCACCGTACCGGCGCGGCGCGGGGAGAGGTTGCTCCCGCCGCTCTCGTTGCTCATCGTTCTGCCGGCAGCGGATCGGAAGCGGGCGCCGAGCTCGGGATCTCGTCCCAGCCCGGTCGTGTTCGAGGCTCCGGCTTGCCCTGCTCGGCCTTCGAAGAGGCGTGACCCAGACGGTCGAGCAACTCGATCTGCTCCTCGGCGTAGAGCCGGGTCGGGTGATCGCCGGGTAGATCGGCGACCAGTTCGCGCAGGCGCGCTCGCAGCTGGTAGGCGAAGTGCGGCGTGGCGGACGCGACCAGCACATCGATGTCGTCACGAGTCGGCTCGCTCATCGGGAAAACCCTATCGCAGCGGAGCTGGTGCTTTGAATCTGCTGCGATCGAGCATCACAGAAGAAACTAGTAGAAAGGAGAAGTAAATGGCACGCAGTGGACGCAATGTCGGGGGATATGGACTCTCAACGATTTTCTACGTCGTCGCCGTCATCCTCTTCGTCGTCGCCGCTTTCGGTTACACCCTGGGGCAGCACAGGGCTGATCTCGGGTTGTTGGGCCTTGCCTTTTTCGCCGCCGCAAACATAGTCTGAGGTCGGCCGGGTAGGCGCCGCCGCCACGGCGCTCTATAATCGCCGCCATCGTGATCGTCGTCTACGTCATCGTGGGTGTCGTCGTTCTGCTCGCGGTCTGGGCGGTGCTGATCTTCAACCACCTCGTCCGGCTCGGCAACGAGGCCAAGCGGGGCTGGTCGAACATCGATGTACAGCTCAAGCGCCGCGCCGATCTGATCCCCAATCTGGTCGAGGCGGTCAAGGGCTACGCGGCCCACGAGCGTGAGGTCTTCGAGGCGGTGACGGCAGCGCGCACGGCGATGCAACAGGCGAGCGGGCCGGCTCAGGCGGGCGAGGCGAACAAGCAGGCAACGGCCGCGATCGGGCGGCTGTTCGCGGTCAGCGAGGCCTATCCGCAGCTGCGCGCGAGTGAGAACTTCCAGAAGCTGCAGGACGAGCTGACCGACACCGAGGACAAGATCGCGGCCGCGAGGCGCTACTACAACCAGACGGTCTATCAGTACAACAGCCGCCTGCAGAGCTTTCCCGACCTGGTCATCGCTCGCCTCGGCGGCTTCCACGAGCGCGAGTTCTTCGAGCTCGACCAGCCCGCCGACGCGCAGCCGCCGAGCGTCGAGTTCTCGGGCGGCGCCGTTTCACAATGACGCTCGAGGAACAGGTCCGCGCCAATCGCATCCGCACGGGGACGCTCATGCTCTCGTTCGGGCTTCTCTTCGTCGGCATCGGCGTGGCGATTCAGGCTGTCTACGGCGGCGCCTGGCTCGTCATCATCGCCGGCATCGCCTTTATCTACGCGCTCGTCTCCTGGTTTGCGAACGGCAAGATGATCGGCTCCTGGACGGGAGCCCGGCCGGTGACCAAGGAGGAGTATCCCGACCTGGTGCGTGCGATCGAGAACGCCTCGATCGGCGCCGGGCTCGAGCAGCCGCCGCAGGTGCGGGTGGTTGACGATTCTTGCCCGAACGCCTTCGCCGCCGGCGGCTCGCCCAAGAGCTCCTATATCGCCGCGACCACCGGGCTGCTCGGGATGATGAACAAGCGCGAGCTCGAGGCGGTGGTCGCGCACGAGGTCGGGCACGTTCGCAACCGCGACGTGCGCCTGATGAGCTTGGTCGCCGTGCTCGTCGGGGTGGTGGCGCTCGTCGCCGATATCGCTCTTCGTCTCGCCTTCTTCGGCGGCGGAAGGCGCAGAGGGGGCGGCAATCCGATTCTGATGATCGTCGGCATCGTGATGTTGATCGTGGCGCCGATCGCCGCCTTCGGCATTCAGATGTCGCTCTCGCGCCGGCGCGAGTACCTGGCCGACGAGTCCTCGGCCGAGATCACCGGCGACCCGGAAGGCCTGGCGATGGCGCTCTGGAAGTTGAAAGAAGACACGAGCGAGCTACGTCACGTAAACCGGGCGACCGCCCATCTCTATATCGAGACGCCGCTCAACAACGCGCGAGGCGCTCGGGGTGCGCTCTCCGGCATGTTCGATACCCACCCCTCGCTCGACGCCCGAATCGAGTCGCTGGAGAAGATGGGTGGCTTCCAGCTCTCGGATCTGATCGGGCAGCAGCCAAAACTGGGTTGACCCGCGCGGCACCGCGCGCGCGGTGTGAGTACTAGCCTTCTCTAGGTGACCTCGCAGCAGAAGATCGCTCTCACCTCGGTCGGTGCCGCGCTGGGCCTGATCGTGCTCAAGGTGTCGACCGGCCTGATCACCGGCAGCCTCGCCTTCCTCTCTGGTGCGCTGGACTCGGGCCTCGATCTGGTCACGGCTCTGCTGACGCTCTTCGCGGTCGGTCTCGCCGCGAGGCCGGCCGACGTCGAGCATCCCTGGGGTCACGGCAAGGTCGAGCATTTGGCCGCGCTCGCGGAGTCGTCCCTCCTCTTCCTCGCCAGCATCTGGATCGCCTACACCGCGACGCAGCGACTCGCCAGCTCCAGTCCGCCCAAGGTCGACGCGACCTGGTGGGCCATCCTCGCGATCCTGATCGTGATGGTGGTCGATGCCGGCCGGACGATCGTCTCCTACCGGGCCTCGGTCCGGCACCGGAGTGCGGCCCTGCAGTCGAACGCCCTCAACTTCGTCGGCGACTTCCTCGGCTCGGGCGGTGTGCTCGTCGGGCTCGTCGTCGTCCGCGCCGGCTATCCCAAGGCCGATTCGATCGCCGCTCTCTTCATAGCTGCGATCGTTCTCGTCGCGGCGGCGAGACTCGCCTTCAAGAACGCCGACATCCTCATCGACCGTAGCCCGCGGTCGGCCACAGAGACCGTGCGGCAGGCGATAGACGGACTCGATCCTCCGGTCGATCTGAAGCAGCTGCGTGTGCGCGAGGCGGGCGGGCACTACTACGCGGAGGTCGTGATCGGCATCTCGCCCGAGGCCGCCGTTGCCGAGGGGCATGCCGAAGCCGATCAGATCGAGCAAGCATTGGAAGAGGTACTGCACGGTGGCGAGGTGGTCGTCCACGTAGAGCCTCAGGGCGAGGAGATAGGGCCGCACGAGGCGGTTCGTGCGGCGGCGATGAGTGTGCGCGGCGTGCACGAGATCCACAATCTGGTCATCGCCGACCTCGAGGGCCGGCAGGAGGTCTCACTCCATCTGAAGCTCCCGGGCGATTTACCGCTGGCGGATGCGCACGAGCTTGCATCGCGGGTAGAGCGAGCGATCATGGCGGCTCGTCCGGAGATCGCCGCTGTAGTGACGCATCTCGAACCGCTGACCGAAGAGGTGACCGGGAGCGCGCCGGCCCGTCTCGAGACGCGCGAATACGGCGACAAGATCAGAAAGATAGTGCGCAAAGCCACCGGCGCACCGCCGCGCTCGCTGCGCTTCGTGAGCACCGAGGAGGGCCTGGTCGTCTATCTGATCGTGGCACTCGATCCCGAGAGCCCCCTGGCAGAGGCCCACAAGCGAGCCTCGGAGATCGAGTCGAGCGTTCACCGCAGCTGCCCCGGGATCAAGCAGCTGATCGTCCATACCGAGCCGTAGGACCGCGTCGCTCGGGTGGCTTGACGCTGCGCGAGAAAGGTCGAGGCGGCTAGCCTGTGACGATGCGGCTCGTGCTCGACTGGGATGGAACGGTCACCGTCGCCGACTCGATGGACCTGATCGTGCGCGAGTTCGGCGACGCGGATCTCGTCGATCGCTACTCCGACGCTTTCATAGACGACTCGAAGCCTCTTTCGGTAACGCTCCAGCATGTGATCGAGACTGAGCTGGCGACCATCAAGACACCCCTCGATGAGGTTGTTGCCTGGCTGCTCGAGAAGGTGGAGTTGCGATCGGGCTTCCTCGATCTCGTCGAGCGCGAGCGCCCGCTTCTTCTCTCCTCGAACCTGCGCCAACTGATCGAGCCGGTGCTCGAGCACTACGGCGTCGAGGCGGAGCTGATCGCAAACGAGCTCGTCGCGGACGACAGCTCGGGTTGGCGTATCCAGATCGACGGCGAGATCTGCCCGGTCTGCGGTGAGCGTTGCAAGCGTCAGAAGCTTCCGGCCGAGGAGATCATCTACGTCGGCAACGGCTACTCCGACCGCTGCCCCGCGCTCGCCTCCTCTCGCATCTTCGCGCGCTGTGGCTTGGCTCGCTACCTCGACTCTGTCGGCGCAGCCTACGAGCCCTTCGGCGACTTCCATCAGATCGCCGCCGCGCTCGGGCGCGTCGCTTAGGGCCTATTCCACTAGGCCTGCACGCCCGAGGCGACCGATCTGCGACGCCAGCAATCGAACGGCCGCTATCGGTGCTCTCCGCGCTTGCGGCGTCCGTTTTGGTTCGTGAAGGTAGGCTCCGGCCTGTCGAGCGAGCCGTAACCGAGTCGACCGTGTGGAGGCAATCCGAATGGGTACGACCGTTCTTCTTCTTCACGCTTTCCCCGTGGGGCCCGAGATGTGGGAGCCCCAACTCGACGCTCTCAGCGGCTTTGAAGTGCACACTCCGCGGCTCGCCGGACGCGGTGAGTCGATCGACGGCTGGGCTGAGCAGCTGCTCGCGGAAACAGAGGGCGACCTGGTCGTCGCCGGCGCTTCGATGGGTGGCTATTGCGCCCTAGCCGTGGCGAGGCGCGCACCGGAGCGGATTCGTGGACTGGTGCTGGCGGGCTCGAAAGCCTCGGCCGATGCCCCGGAGGCGAAGGAGCGACGCTACCGGTCGATCGCGCTGGTGCGCGAGGAAGGGATGCTCGCCCTCTGGGAGACGATGCGCGAGTACGCGATCGGAGCGAACGCTGATCAGGCGCTCGTCGAGCGGATCGGTGAGATCGTCGCGAGTCAGGACGTCGAGGGCGCTGTCCAGGAGCTGGTGGCGATGATCGGGCGCGCTGACACGACCGACGTGGTGCGCTCGCTGGCCTGCCCCTTCCTCGCAGTCGCCGGCGAGCTCGACGAGGGCGTTGTCGCGGAATCGAAAGAGCTGGTCGAGCTGGCTGCCGACGGCGAGCTAGTGGTCGTCCCCGGAGCGAGTCACCTGGTCAGCTTCGAGCGACCCGATCTCTTCAATCCGGTACTGCAGCGATTTCTCGACCGCTGCGGCGCCTAGCCCAGCCGAGGCCGGTACTCCCGCTTCGAGCAGGAGCTGGCGCAGCATGAGTGCGTTCGCCGGAGCCTGGGCGACCGGCCGCTGCATCGGCCCGGGCGGCAAGCTCGAGTTGTTGTTGTTGAAGACCACGTACAGCTGCCGCGCGCGACCGCCGAGCTCGCGCAGCGGCTCGACCCACTCGGCCAGCTCCTCGCGTTCGTAGAGGTAGTCGAAACGGTCGGCCGCGCTGCCGCCGCGATGGTGCCAGGTGGCGGCGTTGCGGCCGTGGAAGCGGAGGTAGGCGACATCGCTGGTGAGCTCGGCGACGGTGGGGATGACCATCGGGCTTTCCAGACGCGGTGCGTCGACGATCACGAGCGTCATCCCCTGCTGCTTCAGGAAGGCGAGCGTCTGATCGCGGTTTTCCTGCTCGAGCCAGCTCGTGTGGCGAAACTCGACCAGCATGGTGAATCCCCGCAAACGCTCGCCGGCCCAGGCCAGGTAGTCGAAAGCGGAATCCGTGAAGACGACGTAGGGCGGAAGCTGGAAGAGGATGCCGCCCAGCTTGCCGGCATCCCGGAGCGGCGCGATTCCGGTCAAGAAGCGGTGAAAGACCTCGGCCCGAAGCTCCTCGGGCGGGTGCGAGATGCGCCCGCGCTCGTCCACTTCGGCACCGGCGCGGAGGTCTGTCGGCAACTGCTCGATCCGCACCGGGTGGTGCGTCATCAGCGCGAAAGCCTTGATGTGGAAGAGGAAGCCCGGCGGCGTTCGCTCCACCCAACCGGCGCTCATGCTGGCGGCCGGTAGCCGGTAGTAGCTGGAGTCGATCTCGACCGTGTCGAAGCGCTCGGCGTAGTAGCGGAGCTTGTCCTTCGGCGCCAGGCCGCGCGGGTACCAGTGTTTGACCAGCGCCTCGTCGGCGAACGAGCAGGTGCCGATGCGAACGGGGTTCANNCAACTCGTGCGCAATCTCCAGGTACCGTTTCACGACCCCGCGGGTGGGTTTTATTGAGCGCGGAGGAACGTGGTGCCGCTCCGCACCCACTAGAATCGGGCGCAGTGGACGGGCGCGCGATCGCGATCTTCGACTCCGGCATGGGCGGGCTGACCGTCCTGCACGAGTGCCTGGTGACGATGCCGAACGAGGACTTCGTCTACCTCGGCGACACGGGCCGGTTCCCGTACGGGCCGCGGCCGCTGGACGAGATTCGCGGCTTCGCGCTCGAGATCGGGCGCTTCCTCGAGCGCCAGGGCGTGAAGATGGTGGTGGTCGCCTGTAACTCCGCCACCTCGGCGGCGCTTGCCGATCTTCAGGCCGAGCTCGAGGTCCCGGTCGTCGGCGTGATCGCGCCCGAGGCCGAGGCGGCCGTGCAGGCGACGCGCAACCGCCGCATCGGTCTGCTCGCAACGCAGGCGACGGTGGACGCGGGTCGCTACGGGACGCTCGTGCAGTCGCTCGACGCCGGCGTTCGTTTCTTCCCGGTCGCCTGCCCGGGGCTGGCGGAGCTGATCGAGAGTGCCGAGCCCTACGGCGCCGGTACCGTCGAGGCTGTGCGCGCCTACGCGGGACCGCTCAAGCAAGCGGAAGTCGACACGGTCATCCTGGGCTGTACGCACTATCCGCTGATCCGTCACGTGCTCGAACGCGCCTTCGGTCGCGACGTCACCCTCGTCTTCTCGGCCGAGGAGACCGCGCGCAAGGTGGCCGAGACGCTGGCGCGGAAAGGAATCGCCCACACGAGCGAGCGCGAGGGCGTCTGTCGCTTCCTGACGACGGGCGATACCGAGCAGTTCCGGGTCAGGGGCGAGCGCTTCTTGCAGTTCCCGATCGCCGAGGTCGAGCTGGTCTCCCTCGCCGAGCTGAGAGCGGCCGCGTGACCAGGGCCGACGAGCGCCGCACCGACGCGCTCCGTCCGCTCAGGATCGAGTGCGACTTCCTCGAGCAGCCGCACGGCTCGGTCCTGTACGGACAAGGGCGCACGCTCGTTCTCTGTACCGCCTCGATCCAGGAGGGCGTTCCACGCTGGTTGAGCGGACGCGGACGCGGCTGGCTGACGGCAGAGTACTCACTCCTGCCTGCTTCGACGGGCTCGCGCACGACGCGCGAGGCCAGCGACGGCAAGCAGAAGGGGCGCACGGTCGAGATCCAGCGCCTGATCGGACGCTCATTGCGGGTGGTTGCAGATTTGAAGGCGCTCGGCGAGCGCACTGTCTGGCTCGACTGTGACGTGCTTCAGGCCGACGGCGGTACCCGCTGCGCTTCCATCTGCGGCGCCTACGTCGCCGCCAGTCGCGCGCTCGAACACTTCGGCCTCAGTCGTGTGCTCACCGATTCGGTCGCGGCCGTCTCGGTCGGGATCGTCGCGGGCGAGAAGCTGCTCGATCTCGACTACGCCGAGGACTCGAGCGCCGAAGTGGACATGAACTACGTCATGACCGGTGCGGGCCGCCTGGTCGAGGTGCAGGCCACCGCCGAGACGGCTCCGTTCAGCCGCGAGGAACTGGACGAGTTGCTCGTGCTCGCCACTCGCGGTGTCGAGCTGATCGGCGTGGCCCAGGAGGAAGCGTTGATCGCCGCGCGCGCTTAGGAGCGCTCCAACCGCACCCACAGGCGGGTTTTCCAGGCGCGACTCTCTTTCGGCACGAAGTTGGCACAACTCGTGCGCAATCTCCAGGTACCGTTTCACGACCCCGCGGGTGGGTTTTATTGAGCGCGGAGCGAAACGAAGCACTACATCGCCTAGCCGCGCTCGGCAAGCGCGATGCGTTGTCCTCGGCCTCGCCCGTAACCTCCAGCTACGAACGAGGCGCTGCGTCCTAGCCTCGCACTCACCGATCACACCCAGTCGACGGGTCTTCATTCCGCTCCGCGCTCGGGGGAGGGCGGCGAAAAGAAGTGCCCCGACCCTTCCGTCCACAGATCTCACTCAGTCACCATCTGCATTCCGTTCAGCCCTACGCGCTCGCATCCGTCCTTTGAGCGAGAATAAGATCGTGCTTTCTCACCTCGGAGTCGCCGAGATCCTTGCCCGGCTCGCCCTCGCGGCTGGGCTCGGCCGTGCGATCGGTATCGAGCGCGGATTGCGCGACCGCTTTGCCGTCGCCGCCGATCCGGAGCTCGAGCGAGACTCGCGGATTGTCGATGTCGTGGACGGCCTGCCGAGGCTCGCGGGAGTGACCGGAGCTCAGTGGGTGCACTAGCCTCAGGAGCTCGGGCCGCCGTTTTCGCTTCGTGCAATCCAGACAAGGCGCGCGAGCTGGAGGCGCTGCTGCCGGGCTGGCGGATAGAGCCGCTGGCGGCCGACATCTACCCACCCGAGGTCGGCGACAGCTATTTCAAGAACGCCCGCGCCAAGGCACTCTTCGGGCGGTCCGTGGAGAAGCGGCAGCTCTGGGTGCTGGGCGAGGATTCGGGTATCGAGGTGGCCGCGCTCGACTGGGGCCCCGGCGTCTTCTCGGCCCGCTTCGGCGCCGACGACCCGGTCGGCCGCCTGCTCGCAGAGCTTTCGGGTTTCGAGAGCGATAGCCGTCGCGCCCGCTACGTCAGCGAGCTCGTCGCCATCTCACCCGACGGCCGGGAGTTGCGCGGTACCGGCATCCTCGAAGGCCGGATCGGCCACGAGCCGCGCGGAAGCGAGGGCTTCGGCTACGACCCGATCTTCCTCCCCGAGGGCGAGACGATCACCGTGGCCGAGCTCGGCAATGCCTGGAAGCGCACTAACTCGCACCGAGCGCGGGCTGCGAGGGCGCTGCTCGAGGCGCTGGAAGTCTAGGCCGTCCTCGCCGCCGGCTCGGATGACGGAACCTCGATCACCTTCGTCTCCCGGCGTTTCGCCACCCACCAGTTGACCTCGGCGCCGAAGACGATCACGTTCGCCATTACGTAGAGCCAGAAGAGCAGGATCGCCGGTCCCCCGAGCGCGCGCAGGACGACCAGGTCGTGTGAGACGAGGTGGAGGTAGAGGGGCAGCACCTGGAAGGTGGCGGCGAGAATCAGCCCCGCGGTGACCGCTCCGGGCAGGACGTCGCGGAACGCGAGCCGTACGTTCGTCAAGACGTAGTAGACGGTCACGAGGAAGAGCAGCAGCCCGGCCAGCTCCACCAGAAAGGTCAGTGGGAAGGCCACGTAGGCGTTGCCCAGGAAATGCCCCGTGTAGCGCTGGAGCAGGTAGATGCCGAGCGTGCCGGAGACGAGCGAGAAGACGACGGTCACGAGTGAGGCGACGAGGAGGACGAGCGCGAGCGCCTTTCCGTGTAGGAAGGACCGATTTGGCCGTCCGTAGACGATGTTGAAAGCCGACTCGAGCACGCTGAAAAGCGAGAGCGAGCTCCAGAGCAGAACGACGGCGCCAATGATGCTGAGGGCGGCAGCGTTGTTCCCGATCGAGTTGAGTGCCTTGTCGATCGACACCACCGAGGTGCCCGGGAAGATGTGGTTGAGCGAGTGCTCGAGACTCTTTCTCGAGTCGCCGTGCCGGGGCGTAACACCGAGCAGGGCCAGGGCGAGGAAGAGCATCGGTACCAGTGAGAGCAGCGCGAAGTAGGCGATCATCGCCGCCAGGTGGGTACCTCTATCGGCGAAAAACTTCTGGAACAACTTGCGTTTACGAATACGCATCGATATTCAGTATCCATGCTAAAGGTCGATTCGTGCGCACTGGCTCGCTCTCGGTGTCCTGCCGAACTGCTACTTTCGGCGCTCAAATGGACGCCGGGCAGGCACTAGCCGAGCTGACGGAGATCTCGTCGCAAATCGAGCTCGCGGTCGTCTTCGACTCTCGAGGTGAGCTGATCGGAAGCACGCTCGCCGAGAGGGACGTGGCCGAGGCGCTCGTTCGCGGTGGCTCCGAGCTTTTCGCAACCGCGAGCAAGGCGGGCGGTGAAGAGCACGGCGAGGCGGCCCAGGTGGAGCTCGCTCTCTCCGAGGCCAGCATCCTGCTCGTCCGCGAGGGCGATCTACGCATCCTCGCCGTCACCCAGCCCGATCCGGTCGTCGGACTGGTCTTCTTCGATCTCGGTACCTGCCTGCGGAAGGTGGCGGGGGCCGAGCCGAAGAAGCGAAGGCTGAGAGTCCTCAGAAGCGAGGCCAAGAATCCACCTCCCACGGGAGAAGACAACGGTGCCGCGGCGTAAGCTCGTCGCCGGTCTCGTGTTGGCCGCCGGCTCGATCGCCGGTGCGCTCTACCTTCGCCAACAGCTGGCCGAAAGCGGGCGCGAGCGGGTTGGTCTCTACTTCGCGGATGGAACATTGCTAGAACTCGACCCCAACGAAACTGCAACCGAAGAGCTGCTCGCGCGGGCTCGCGAGCTGTTCGTCAGCGCCCGTCCGGAGGGGTTATGAACGAGCAAGTCCTGATCAAAGCGCTGGTCGAGCACGCCTATCTGGAAGGAGATTTTGTCCTTCGCTCGGGCCGGCGCTCTCGCTACTACCTCGACAAGTACCGCTTCGAGACGGTGCCCGAGCTGCTCGGGGCGCTTGGCGAGAGACTCGCCATCGCCGTAGCCGAGCACGAGCCTGAGGTCGCTCGTCTGGCCGCTCCAGAGCTTGGTGCGGTGGCCCTCGCCGCCGCCGCCTCGCTCGCTTCGCAGCTGCCCTTCCTAATCGTGCGCAAGGAGGCAAAGGGGTACGGAACCTCGAACAGGCTCGAAGGTGTAAGCGAATCAGGAGAGTTGGTCTGTCTGATCGAGGACGTGGTGACTTCTGGTGGAGCAGCTTTGCAGGCGGTCGAGACGGTCAGGGAGGCCGGTCTCGTCTGTCGCACGGCCATCTGTGTAGTCGACCGCGAAGAAGGTGGTTCCGACGAGCTCGCTCGCCATGGAGTGCGGCTGTGGCCGCTGTTCCGTGCGAGTGATCTCCTAGGGCAAGTAAAGAGCGTCGTAAACCCGCATGGTTGAGCGATATGCGTTCGCCTGTTAGGGTCTGACAGTAGAAAAGATGTCGATGAGGAGGAGAGCACGTGACGAAGCAGGAGTTCGTTGATCTGGTCGCCTCGAAGAGCGGTCTGTCGAAAAAGGATGCCGGCGATGCTGTGGATGCCGTGCTCGATTCGATCACAGACTCTCTCAAGGCCGGCAAGGACGTGACCTTCACCGGGTTCGGGAAGTTCTCGGTAGCTCACCGTGCAGCGCGAACGGGAGTGAATCCCCGGACAGGTGAGAAGCTGTCGATTGCCGCATCCAAGGTGCCCAAGTTCTCGCCTGGGAGCTCGCTCAAGCAGGCGGTCCGCTAGGGATCACCAGCCGTCTGTACGAAGGTTTGTGCGAGGGCCGCGACAAGCGGCCCTCGCTCGTTCTCGGCCCGGCCCAGCCGGAATCGCAGCCACCTGACGCGTCGTAGTCGCCGGGCGTTGTACTAGCCTTGATCGCGGTGGATGAGCAGCCGGAGAACGTAGTGGAAAGGGAGCTTGCGACTCCCACCTTCGGCGATCGGCTGGCGGAGGCCGTCGAGCAGAAGCGAAGTCAGCTGGTCGTAGGGCTCGACCCGCGCCTCGAGCTGCTGCCGCTGGAGCTACGGGGAGAGGCTCAACACAGCCCCGAGGGCGTCGCCGAGGCCTTCTCGCGCTTCTGCCGTGGGATCATCGACGCAGTCGCTCCCTACGCCGTTTGCGTCAAACCTCAGCTCGCCTTCTTCGAGCTCTACGGCTCGGCCGGGCTGGGCGCACTGGAGGAGATCTGCAAACATGCTCGTGAAGCCGGTTTGCTCGTGCTGGCGGACGGCAAGCGCGGCGATATTGGCGCTACGGCGCGGGCCTACGCGGGCGCCTACCTCGAGCCGCGCGGCGCACGTCCGCCGCTCGCCGACGCACTGACCGTGAACCCGTATCTCGGTTGCGACGCACTCGAGCCGTTCCTGCTCGCCTGCCAGCGTCACGGCGGCGGCGTCTTCGTCTTGCTCAAGACCTCGAACCCAGGCGGTGCCGACCTACAAGATCTGACTCTCTCGGATGGCCGGCCGCTCTGGCATCAGCTGGCTCTGCTTCTGCAGGAGCCGGCCGAGACGCTGGTCGGGTCGAGCGGGCTCTCCAGCCTCGGCGTCGTCGTCGGGGCGACCTACCCGCGGGCGATCGGCGAGGCGAGGAAATTGCTCCCGCGCTCGATCATCCTTCTCCCCGGGGTCGGGGCGCAGGGGGCGAGCCCGGCTGACGTGGCTCGCGCCTTCACCAGCGGCCCCGCGAGCGCGCTCGTAAATGCCTCCCGCTCGGTCATCTTCGCCTACCGTGCGGGTGAGGATCTCGACTGGCGCGAAGCCGCAGGCGCCGAGGCTGTACGCCTGCGCGATGAGATATGGAGGGTCTCGGGCTGGTAAAAAGAAGCGAGAGTCATGCGCCGCGACCACCGTCAGCTCGCGCACTTCGGCGCCCCGGCCGTCTTCCTGCTCGCGGTAACGATCTTCGTATTGATCCTACGAGGCGGCTTCGGCGGCGGCGGTAGCGACTCCAAGCCCGCCCACACCGATACGGGCGCGACTGTCTCGTCCACCACCACAAGCACCTCGACGCGGACCGTTACAACGCGTCTCTATACGATCCGTTCCGGCGACACGCTCGGAGCGGTTGCCGTACATTTCGGCGTCACCGTGGACGACATCATCGCTCTCAATCCCGGCATCCAGCCGACGGCGCTTCGCGTCGGCCAGAAGATCAAGGTGGGGAAGGCGCCGGCGTCGAAGTGAGGCCTGCTCTGCTCGTGCCGGTGGCGGCTCTCGCACTGGCGCTCGTAACCGCGGGATCGGCAGTAGCCGGCCGCCCTCCGGCCGGCGCTCCGGTGGTCGACGCTCGCGCCTATCTGGTGACGAACGCGATCACGGGCGACGTGCTCCTGAGCAAGAACGCGGACAAGCGCCTGGCGATCGCGAGTCTGACCAAGCTGATGACGGTCGACGTGGCGTTGCAACGTCTCGATCTCAATCAGTACGTCACCGTCTCGAAACTGGCGACGAAGGCCGGCGAAGAGAGCGCCCATCTCCGTGCAGGCGAGCGGATCAAAGTCTCCGACCTGGTTCTCGCTGCGCTGATCCAGAGTGCAAACGACGCGGCCGACGCTCTCGCCGGCGCGGCCTCGGGGGGCGATCTGAAGCTGTTCGCCAACTGGATGAATGACGAGGCGCAGGAGATCGGGCTCGAGCATTCCCACTTCGTGCGCCCGGACGGGCTGGACGCACCCGGCGAGTACTCCAGCGCCCGGGACGTCACTCGGCTCGCCCAGTGGGCGATGGGACTGCCGGTCGTGCGCGCGGACGTACGCATGCGTACGGCCATGATCTCGCGGGGTCGCCGGCTCACCACCTGGGACGATCTGCTCGGCGTCTTCCGCGGGGTGGTCGGTGTCAAGACCGGGCACACCGACAAGGCGGGCTGGTGCCAGGTTGCGCTTGTGCACCGAGATGGGCTTCGGATCTACGCGACGATCCTCGGCTCGCCGTCGCGCTCGCAGAGAGACCACGATCTGGCCGCCCTGCTTCGCTTCGCGCTCTCCCGTTACCAGGTCGTCCCGGTCGCCAGCGTGGGCGATTCGCTGACGAAGGTAGAGACCGCCTACGGGCGCGGGCTTGTTCCCGTCACCGTCTCGCGCTCGTTGACCTTGTCGGTACGGACCGATCGCCCGCTGGTGGAGAAGCTGATCTTGCCGCGTCGGCTTGCGCTTCCGGTCAGGCGGGGTCAGCATGTGGGAGACGTGCGTGTCTACTCCGGCAGCGAGCTCCTCGGAGAGCGCGAGTTGGTTGCGATGCGGTCTGTCGGCAAACCAGGCCTTCTCGGCAAGGTCGGCTGGTACGGAAAGCAAACGATTCACAATCTCCGCGGCTGGTTCTAGCTCCTCCGCGGTTGTCACCACTCGACGCCCCGGCGGCGAGGAATGTCTACTCTTGCCTGCGCTCTTTTCCGCCCGGCGAACGCCCACCGACCAAGGAGGGCACCCGATGCTCGTCACCGTAACTCTCAACGCCGCCATCGATCGCACGCTCGCCGTGCCCAACTTCCAGCGCGGGCTGCGTCACCGCGCCAGCCAGGCGCTGACGCTCGCCGGTGGCAAGGGCATCAACGTCGCCCGAGCGCTGAAGGCGTTCGGCGTACCCGTGGTGGCAACCGGGCTGGCTGGCGGGCGCACCGGCACGCGCATCGTCGAGGAGCTGACGCACGAGTCGATCCTCAACGACTTCGTTCGCATCGAGGGTGAGTCGCGTACCTCGACAGCCGTTATCGACCCGATGACAGGCTCTCACACGGAGATCAACGAGTGGGGGCCGCACGTCGAGCCCGAGGAGCTCCAGATACTGCTCGAGAAGCTTCTCTACCTATCGGCCGATGCCGAGTGGGTCGTCTTCGCCGGCACGCTGCCGCGCGGCGTGAGCGACTCCTTCTACGCCGAGGCGGTCAAGGAGCTTTCGCGCCGCGGTGTGCAGAGCGTGCTCGACACCGAAGGAACGGCACTCCGTCTCGGTGTCGAGGCCGAGCCTGTCCTCGTCACTCCCAACCAGCACGAGGCGGAAAGCCTGGTCGGGCAGGAGTTCTCGGACGAGGAGGACTTCCTGATGGCTCTGGAAACGATCGCCGAGATGGGGTCGCGCAACGTCGTCATCAGCCACGAGGGCGGCTGTTACGCGCTGCTCAAAGAGGAGCGCAAGCAGTACTGCTTCAGAGCGAGCACCGCCCGTATCGAGCCGGTCTCCCCGGTCGGCTCGGGCGACGTGCTCCTGGCCGGCTTTCTGGCCGCGCGCAGAGGTGGACGATCACTCGAGGAGGCGCTGTGTCAGGCGGTTGGAGCCGCAACCGCGTCCACGCTCGAGACCGGCGCCGGGCGCTTCGACTCCGAGCGGGCAGTCGAGTTCGCCCGTCACGTCGAGATCAGCGAGCTGCAGCCCGTAGCGGCCTCCTAGACTCACGGCGATTTAGCGTAGGTCCGCGACGGCGGGCCATCTTGCTAAAGTTGATTGCCACTTGAAAGGTGTATGTGGCATATCGGCTTTTCTGCCCAGGCGACCAGTAGGCGCCTGGGCTTTTTGCATTCGAAGGGACATGGAGAAGGGGCGGGCGACGTGGATCTTGAACGACTGATCGAAGGGGCCGGCGAACTCGATGCTCTCTCGATGGAAGAGAAATTCGGCAAGCATGGGCTGACCTTCGACGACGTCCTGCTCGTGCCGGCCGAGTCGGCCGTGCAGCCGAGTGAGGTGTCGACGGTCACGCGGCTGACGCGAACGATGACGATCAACATCCCGATCGTCTCGGCCGCTATGGACACGGTCACCGAGGCCAGGCTGGCGATCGCGCTGGCGCGCGAGGGCGGCCTCGGCATCATCCACCGCAACCTCTCGATCGCCGACCAGGTCGCAGAGGTCGACAAGGTCAAGCGCTCGGAGTCGGGGATGATCGTCGAGCCTGTGACGCTGGGGCCGGACGCCCTCGTCGCCGACGCGCTCGACTTGATGGCCCGTTACCACATCTCCGGCGTGCCGATCACGAGCGAGGACGGAACACTGGTCGGCATCCTCACCAACCGCGACCTGCGCTTCGAGCAGAACACCGACCAGCCCGTCTCGGCTCTGATGACGCATGCGCCGCTCGTCACCGTCCCGATCGGGACGGGTCTCGAGGAAGCCAAGGAGATCCTCTCCAAGCACAAGATCGAGAAGCTCCCGGTCGTCGACGGCGAGGGGAAGCTTCAGGGTCTGATCACCGTCAAGGACATCCAGAAGAAGATTCAGTACCCGCTCGCCACCAAGGACGAGCGGGGGCGTCTGATGGTCGGCGCGGCAATCGGAGTTGGGCCGGACGCGCTCGCACGAGCCGAGGCGCTGCTCGAGGAAGAGGTCGATCTGCTCGTCGTCGACACCGCCCACGGTCACTCCAAGGCCGTCATCGACACCGTGCGAAAGGTCAGAGAGCGCTGGGCCGACATCCAGATCATCGCCGGCAACATCGCCACCGCCGAGGCGACCGAGGCGCTGATCGCCGCCGGCGCCGATGCAATCAAGGCAGGCATTGGCCCTGGTTCGATCTGCACGACTCGCATCGTCGCCGGCACCGGCGTGCCTCAGGTGACCGCGATCTACGACTGCTCCAGAGCGGCCGAGAAGCACGGCGTACCGGTGATCGCCGACGGCGGTGTCCAGTACTCGGGCGATCTGGCCAAGGCGATCGCGGCCGGCGCCGACTGCGCCATGCTCGGCTCGCTCCTGGCCGGAGTGGACGAGAGCCCCGGCGAGGTCGTCATCTACCAAGGCGAGCGCTTCAAGGAGTATCGCGGCATGGGCTCGCTCGGAGCGATGAAAGCGCGCTCCTTCTCCAAGGACCGCTATTTCCAGGGCCATGTCGAGGAGATCTCCAAGCTGGTGCCGGAGGGGATCGAAGGGCGCGTCGCCTACAAGGGGCCACTCGCCAATCTCGTCTACCAGCTCGTCGGTGGCGTCCGCGCGGCGATGGGCTACTGCGGCGCGCACACGATCGAGGAAATGCAAAGGAACACCAAGTTCATCCGCATCACCGTGGCCGGCCTGCGCGAGAGCCATCCGCACGGGATCTCCATCACCAAGGAGGCTCCCAACTACCCGACCTCGGGTTCTTGATGGCGGGCGAAGAGCGGCCCGTCCTCGTCCTCGACCTCGGTGGGCAGTACTCCCAGCTGATCGCTCGGCGCGTGCGCGAGGCTCGCGTCTACTCGGAGCTCGTCTCGCACCAACTCTCGGCCGATGAGGTGGCGGCGCTGAATCCGCGCGCTTTGATCCTCTCGGGCGGCCCGTCCTCGGTCTACGTCGAGAACGCGCCTCGCATCGACACGAAGCTGTTCGAGCTGGGCGTGCCCGTGCTCGGCATCTGCTACGGCATGCACCTGATGGCGCAGGACCTCGGCGGCAAGGTCGAGCGAACGGGGATCGGCGAGTTCGGCAAGACCGAGATGAGGATCGAGGAGGGCACGCTCTTCAGCGCCGAGCTGGCCGGCGAGCAGACCGTCTGGATGAGTCACCGCGACTCGGTGACCGCGGTTCCGCCCGGCGCCCGCGTGGTCGCCAGCTCCGAGACGACGCCGCTCGCCGCCTTCGAGGACCCCGAGCGCGGCCTCTACGGTGTCCAGTTCCACCCCGAGGTCGTGCACACAACCAACGGCCAGAAGATGCTCGAGCGCTTTCTGCATCAGGTGGTCGGGATCGAGCCCGCCTGGACGCCGGCGGCGGTGATCGACGAGCAGGTCGCCCGCATTCGCACCCAGGTCGGCACCGAGAAGGTCATCTGCGGACTCTCGGGCGGGGTCGACTCCGCGGTCGCGGCTCTGCTCGTCTACAAGGCGATCGGCGAGCAGCTCACCTGCGTCTTCGTCGACCACGGCTTCATGCGCAAGGGCGAGGCCGAGCAGGTGGCCGAGGCCTTCCGCGACCACTTCAAGGTTCCGCTCGTGCACGTGCAGGCGCAGGAGCGTTTCCTCACCCGGCTCGAGGGCGTCGAAGAGCCCGAGGAGAAGCGGCACCGCATCGGCGAGGAGTTCATCCGCGTCTTCGAGGACGAGGCGGCCAAGCTGGGCGAAGTGCGCTTCCTAGTTCAGGGCACGCTCTACTCGGACGTGATCGAGTCGGGCGGCACCGCGGGCGTGGCGGCCAAGATCAAGTCCCATCACAACGTCGGCGGCCTGCCCGAGGACATGGAGATGGAGCTGGTCGAGCCGCTCAGGCTGCTCTTCAAGGACGAGGTGCGGCGCGTGGGCGAGGAGCTCGGGATGCCGGAACGCCTCGTCTGGCGCCAGCCCTTCCCCGGGCCGGGGCTCGCCATCCGCATCATCGGCGAGGTCACCCGTGAGCGCCTCGAGATCCTGCGCGAGGCCGACGCCATCCTCCAGGAGGAGATCCGAAACGCCGGCTGGTACCGCAAGCTCTGGCAGTCGTTCGCCGTGCTGCCCGCCATTCGCTCGGTCGGGGTACAGGGCGACGAGCGCACCTACGCCTATCCGATCGTGCTGCGCGCCGTCACCTCCGATGACGCCATGACCGCCGACTGGGCCCGCCTCCCGCACGAGCTGCTGGAGCGAATCTCGAATCGCATCATCGCCGAGATCCGCGGCGTCAACCGGGTCGTCTACGACTTGAGCTCGAAGCCGCC
>PMZQ01000037.1 GCA_003170155.1 Actinomycetota bacterium
AGGAAGTCGGGGGTGACGTGGGGGTTCGTCTCGATCTTTGCACCGAGGCGTTTAGCGAGCGCCTCGGCGGTCGTCTTGACGCAGGGATCGTCCTCCGGAGTGATCGCTCCGATCGTCGTGATCTTCTTGTCAGAGTGCTTGCGAAAGCCCGACGGCGCCACGGCGATCGCAATACGCCCGCCGTCGAGTAGGCGTCGAGCTGAGGTCTGGGGCTCGACGTGCCCGGGCGGAGTGCGGTATTCCGAGCCGAAGACGATCAGGCTCGCCTCTTCGCTCTTGGCGAGCTCGCGCAAGCCCTCGGGCGTCGAGGCACTGAAAACGATGAAACGGGGGACGTCCGGCTGGCCGAGCAGCTCGGCCCCCTTGTCGAGTAATACCGCGGCTTCGTTCGCGGCAAGTTGCTCGCGCTCGCCCTCTTCTTCTGCTGCGTGACGGACGTAGGCGAGTGCAAGCGAAGCACCTGCCCCGGCCAGTGCCTGGCCCAGGGCGAGCGCGTCTTGATCCATGTCCGTGCCGTCGTAGGAGACGATGATCTCGATAGCCATAGTTTCCTCTCGAAAAGTCGTTGTGGCGGGTCTTTCGCTCGCTTGCTGCCTGCGTAGGGGACGGCGGCGAGTTCCGTTCGATTTCTACTCGGTGGTGGAGAACGCGGGTCGCGAACCGGCTACGTCGGCTCGCGACCCGTTTCTCCGTTTCCGGACGAACGGACTACGCCGTTGGCGGTGCCGTGCCACCCCCTTCTCGCGCGACGCCGCTCTTCGAGGCCGCGCTGCCGATCGGAACCGCCACCCAGCCGGGAATACCGGTCGGTAGGGCGAGTGACGGGACGTCGGAGGGATAGACCTCGTGGCCGTGCACTGCGACGTCTCCGGCCTCCATGTCTTCCTCGCTCATTCGCAGCGAGACGAAGCGGCCGACGAGCTTGAGCAGCAGGTAGGTGACGCCTGCCGACCAGGCGATCACGAACAGAGCAGTGAGCGCCTGCCATTTGAGCAGGACCCAGTTCCCGTTTATCAGGCCGGTGGCCGAGAAGCCCGAGCCCTTACCGATGCCCAGATAAACGAGCATCTTCGGATCGGCGAAGACAGCCACCATCAGTCCGCCCATGAGTCCGGCGAAGCCGTGCGTGTAGATGACGCCGAGTGTGTCATCGACGTTACGGAACGGGCGCAGCCGGCTCAGGTAGTTGTAGGCGAGGTAGACGAGCGTCGAGGCGATCGCACCGATCGCCAGTGCGCCGTAGCCGTTGACGAACCCGGCCGCGGGTGTGATCGCCACGAGGCCGACGATCATGCCGTTAACGCTGCCGATCATTGACGGCTTGCGGTGCGTGGCGTAGTCCCAGAGCACCCAGACGAGGAACGCAACCGCAGTCGAGAGGTTCGTGTTCAGAACCGCCGCCGCCGCGTTTGCGCCAGCGAAGTACGGATCCCCGCCGTTGAAGCCGTTCCAGCCGAGCCAGAGCAGCCCGGCTCCGAGCGCGACCATGGCCAGGTTGTTCGGCGCGTCGATCTCGCGATCGCGAGCCAGACGAGGGCCGATCACGGCCGCCGCGACGAAGCCCGAGACACCGGCGGAGAGGTGGATCACGTAGCCGCCGCTGTAGTCGATGGCACCATGATGGGCGAAATAGCCGCCGCCCCAGATCAGGAAGGCGTCGATGCAGTAGACGAAGGTCATCCAGAGCGCCACGAACGGGATCCAGGCCTTGAAGTTAACCCGGCCCAGCACCGATCCGAGCATCAGGATCGGCGTGATCGCCGCGAAGACGAACTGGAAGTAGACGAGTGAAGTCTGCGGGAATCTGAACTGCGGCATGCCGCCGTTCAGTAACGGGATGTTCGCTCGCGCCTGCTCGGCGGTGTGGCCGAGGACACTCCCGGGCTTACCGACGAAGGTGCCGAAGAAGCCGTGGTCGGAAAGACCGTGCCACGGCACTCCGAAGCCCATCTTGAAGCCCCAGAGCACCCAGCAAACGAGGATCACGGCAAAGGCGACAAACGAGAGCAGCATGCTGTTCACCGACCAGCGCTTCTGCATCACGCCGCCGTAGAGGACGACCAGTCCCGGCACGCTCATCAGGCCGACCAGAGTCGCCGCCGTGAGCTGCCAGGCGTTGTCGCCTGGGCTCAGCCATGTGGGATAGGGAAGCATTAGACCTCCTTCTGCGAGGCATGAGCCCCGCCTCGAAAACTCCGAACCAACAAAAAAAGCCCCAGCACGCATGAAGCGTCCTGAGGCACCCTTGCCTTCCTATCCCGCCCTCATCGGCGGGACCAAAAAAAACGCCCCGGCACGCTTACGCGCTCCGAGGCTTCTTTGCCTTTACTCCGTCTCCGTCGGCGGAGATGCCTGAAACTAGCACGCCGTGTCGGACGGAGTCAAATGACTTGCCGAAAGGTGTGCGATTCCGTATTCACCCGGCACTGCCGGTTCGAAACACTTCTCCCGAGTCATTCGCCCAACTCGGCGGGCGTGCTGGAAGAATTTCCGCCTCGGCGAGTTGGCGCTCCAGCGGGCAACACCGCGCGAGATGAGCGAAGTGTTCGGCTATCACCCGAAAGGGGGTGCCCCGGTGGGGAGTCAGTTCCGATAGTCAAGCAGGCTCCGATCAACGGAACACCCAACTGCGACTCATGCTGCGAAAGCTGATCCCCCTACTCGTTGTGGCTCTGGTCGTGCCCGCCGCGACACTCCAGGTCGCCTCGGCGGCGCCGGCGACGCGCGTGCTCGTGCACTTCGACAAGAACACGAGC
>PMZQ01000054.1:0-2529 GCA_003170155.1 Actinomycetota bacterium
ATGTTCTCCATACACAAATGGGCGACAGCGATCGCCGCTGGCGCCCTGATTCTGACCGCCGCGGGTACGGCAAGTGCAGCGACGGTTTCAGCGACGGTCTACAGCAACATCCCGAGCACCTTGCCGGGGAACTATCCCAGCTGGGGCTTCGAGGCGTACCAGACGTCCGAGTTCGGAGGCCTGATCGGATTGGCCGCCGGTCAACGGACGAACCCCGTCGTGACGGTGACCATGAGTAGCTGGGCCTGCCAGAGCGGCGGCTGGGACAAAGGTGACTGCTCCACAACACCCGGAGCAGTATTCAGCGAACCGATCACCCTCAACATCTACGGCGTCAACGCGGACTACTCCGTCGGGGATCTGCTCGCGTCGGACACGCAGACGTTCAAGATTCCGTACCGGCCTTCGGCCGCGGCCCTCACCGATCCCGGCGACTGTACGGGTATGGACCCGAACTACAACCATCCCAACAACTATAAGTGGTTCGATAAGGCGGACTCGACCTGTAACAACGGACTGGCGCACAACATCAGCTGGGACCTGGGCGGGCGAAACCTGACGCTCCCCAACCAAGTGATCGTCTCGGTCATGTACAACACGAGCGACGAGGGCTACCAACCCATCGGTTCCTGGGCGCCATGCCATTCCAGCTCGGGCGGTTGCGGATACGACTCGCTCAACGTTGCGCTCGTTCCCAACGCTCCCTTCGTGGGCACCGATACGCTGCCGAACGACGCCTACTTCAGCTCAATCACGGGCGGGTGGTACTGCGATGGTGGCATCGGCGGCCTGGGTATCTTCAGGCTCGACGCCGCTGTGCTTGGCCCGTCGGCATGCAACTGGACCGGCTACCGCCCGGCGATCCAGGTCGATACCTACCCCCTGCAAACGGGTCCTACCGGTGCTACCGGTCCCGCTGGTTCTACTGGACCGACTGGTGCTACTGGTGATACCGGTGCCGCTGGTGCTACCGGCGCTACCGGTCCCGCTGGTGCTGATGGTGCTACCGGTGCTACCGGTGCTACCGGCGCCGCTGGTGCTACCGGTCCCGCTGGTGCTACCGGCGCTACTGGTGCTACCGGTGCCACCGGTCCCGCTGGTCCAGCCGGTGCTGCGAGTCCCGCCGTCACGGTTCAGACACCTCTGCAAACGGAGATCCTCAAGGCGACGATCTCCGCCACGAAGCGCATGGCGGCATTCTGGTTCACGGGCACCGGCGGTAAGGGAACGCTCAGCTACCAGTGCAAAGTGGACAACGGAAAGTACTCGTCCTGCCGCTCCCCCCAAACCTTCAAGAACCTGAAACCCGGTAAGCACATCTTCCGGGTGCGGGCGAAGGACGCCAGAGGCAAGGTCGATCAGACGCCGGCAACGAGAAAGTTCAAGATCTAGCGCGGCGCTGAATCCTGCTGAAACCGACTGACATCGCCGGGCCGCCGAAGATGCGGCCCGGCGATGTTGCTGGCCAGAAGCCGAACGCCAAAGATCAGTCGAGAATCGAGGTAACCGGCTCGGATCGCGGTTCCACTGGCACGACCGCCGCTGGTTGTGGCCAGGCAAGTCGCCTGGCGAGCCAGAGCGCAACGTACACGAGCCCAACGAGGACCGGCACCTCGATCAGCGGCCCGACGACCCCGGCCAGCGCCTGACCCGAGCTGGCGCCGAAAACGCCGACGGCGACCGCAATCGCAAGCTCGAAGTCGTTCGATGCCACCGTGAAGGCGAGGCTCGCGGTCTGCGCGTAGGGGAGCCGCAGCAGTCGACCGGTGGCGAAGCCAGCGACCCACATGACCGCGAAGTAGGCCAGCAGTGGTAGCGCTATCCTGGCGACATCCAGCGGACGGGAGGTGATCTTGTCGCCCTGGATCGCAAACAGCAGCACGATCGTGAAGAGCAGGCCGTAGAGCGTGATCGGCGCGATACGCGGAATAAAGCGGCTCTCGTACCACTCGCGGCCGCGGCGCTTGAGGCCGATCCGGCGGGTGAGAAAGCCGGCGGTGAGCGGGATACCGAGGAAGATCAGCACCGTGCGCGCGATCTCCCAGATGCCCGGCTGGAAGCCCTGCGTATCGAGGCCGAGCCAGCCGGGTAGGACGCTCAGGTAGAAGTAGCCGAGCAGCGAGTAGGCGACGACCTGGAAGAGCGCGTTGAAGACGACCAGCACCGCGGCGCGCTCTCGGTCGCCCCTGGCTATGTCGTTCCAGATCAGCACCATCGCGATGCAGCGCGCGAGGCCGACGATGATCACGCCGGTTCTGTAGGCGGGCTGGTCGGCGAGCAGGAGCCAGGCCAGCGCGAACATGAACGCGGGCCCGACGATCCAGGAAAGAAAGAGCGAGACGCCGAAGAAGCGGGCATCGCTGACGCCGTCGTGGCTCGTCCGGCCGAGGTCTTCGTAGCGCACCTTCGCGAGCACCGGGTACATCATCAGGAGTAGCCCCGCGGCGATCGGCAGCGAGACCGTGCCGACCTGCAGCTTGCCCAGCCAGTCGTTCAGGCTCGGCAAAAGCGACCCGAGCCCCAGCCCGA
>PMZQ01000054.1:2587-3305 GCA_003170155.1 Actinomycetota bacterium
GCGATCTCGTCTCTGATCCCGCGGACCTCGTCCAGGCCCTTGCCGGCCGGATCCTCGAGCTCCCAGTCGATGTAGCGCTTTCCGAGGACGACCGGACAGGCGTCGCCGCAGCCCATCGTCACGACTATGTCGGCCCACTCGGCGTCGGCCAGCTCGAGACCGCGCGGCATCCGCCCGGTCAGATTCACGCCGAGCTCGCGCATCACCTCCACCACTTCGGGATGAACGCTCGCAGCGGGGTTCGACCCTGCCGAACGCGCCTCGTGGCGACCGGAGGCGACGAGCCGGAAGAGCGCTTCGGCCATCTGTGAGCGTCCCGCGTTCTGGACGCAGACGAAGAGGACATTCATTCGCAACACTTCCCCTGCGACTGCGTCCCGGCGAGAGGAAGCGATCTCGGGATCGGCTTCGGGCCTGCGGGCTTGACCGCCCTGATGATCGCGGCATGCATGCCGTCCTCGACCTCGCGCGTGAACTCGACCGATATCTGCTCGAATCCCGCTGCTCTCAGGCCTTCCTCGTACTCGCTTTTTGAGAGGGCGCCGGCTATGCAACCCGAATAGCTGCCGCGTTCGGCTCGCTCGGCCGGCGAGAGGCGATTCTCGGCGACAACGTCGGAGATCCCGATCCGCCCGCCCGGCCCGAGCACGCGCGCCATTTCGACCAGCACTGCGGGCTTGTCGACCGAGAGATTGATCACGCAGTTGGAGATGACGAC
>PMZQ01000054.1:3376-3665 GCA_003170155.1 Actinomycetota bacterium
CCCGAGCCCAGATCGAGCACGGTTTCGCCTTCATTCAGGTCGGCGACCGCGATCGGGTTACCGCACCCGAGCGAGGCCAGCGCGGCGGCGTTCGGAAGCTCGCCGCGTTCTCCGGCCGAGTAGCTCGACACGCCAAACGTGTCGCTGGCGGCTTTCTCGCCGCCGCAACAGGCATTGCCACCACTCTCGGTCACGGTGCGCGCGGCCTCGGCGTAACGGCGGCGCACCTCTTCGCGTAGCTCCTGCGCAGAAGTTGTCACTGGCTTCCTCCTTCGAGATCGATCAGTCC
>PMZQ01000098.1:0-411 GCA_003170155.1 Actinomycetota bacterium
TCGTCGGGGACGAGGATGAAGCGCATCGAGCGCTCGTACTTCGTGCGCTCGTGCGACCAGCTGAAGAGCCCACCGTGCCAGCCGTTCATCTCGGTGGTGTGGAGGTCGACGCCGCCCGGCCTGTACTCAACCCGGTCAACCCAGCCGACGTGGCCCGACGGGCTCGAGTCGACGCCGGCCGGGAATACGAAGATCGAATGCGCCATCGGCTCGGAGCTGACGAGCCATCCCTTCGCGCCTTCGGCCCAGTCCTTGGCGTTGCCGAACCAGCCGGGATACTGCCCCGTCGCCCGGTGCAGCATCTTGGCCGCGCCCCAGGTGCACCAACCGGCATCGAAGTGGTTCCTGTCGTCCGGCGCGGTGAGTCCGATCCTCGGCAATTGGCAGCGCAGTGCGCCCGGTTTGCTGGGG
>PMZQ01000098.1:451-10647 GCA_003170155.1 Actinomycetota bacterium
TGCGCCCGGCATTCTCCGCCAGTCGCTCAGCGGCGCCGAGGAGCCCTCATCTCCCCAGAACTGGAACCAGATTCCGACGACGCTGCGGCCATTTGCGCAGACGACCGTGCCCGAGACCTTGACCGCCGTGCTGGCTCCGGCGCTCGCAGCTGTCAGAGCCAGGATCAATGTGAGCAGCAGCGAAACGCCGACGACTCTTCGGCGCAGGACAACTCTCGGCCAAGGGGGCAGCACCTGTTTGACCTCCGGGGTTAGTGGCAGGGGATGAGGCGGGGCGCCGATCGACGGCGCCGTCAACTTCGCGGAGATCCCGAGCTACTCCTGCCCCGGCGTCAGCGCAGGTCCTTGTTCGACTCCATGTCGAACCACATCGCGAAGAGCGTGAACTGCGTCCCGGAGATGAAGAGCAGCGCCACCAACACGATCGTCGCGGGCGTGATCGGGTGGCCTATGAAACGGAGGACCGTCTCGAGGATGCCGAGTGCGAGACCGGCGATCGAGAGCAGGAAGCCGAGCACGTAGAAGAAGACGAGCGGGTGGAAGTCGCGGATCACGTACTTCTGCCCCAGGCGCCAGAAGAAGCCCTTGTAGAGCAGCCAGGAGATGCGTGGCACGACGTGGCGTAGGCGGATCCCCGAGCGCTCGCCGACCCCGTAGACGGGGCGCGAGGGGAAGTCGCGCACGCGAGCGTTGATCACGTTCAGGTGCACGAGCATGTCGTTGGGGAAGCCGTAGCGCGTGTAGACGCGGTCGAGGTCGATCTTTTCGAGCGCGGCCAGCGAGATCGCTGTGTAGCCGGATTGCGAGTCGGCCACATGCCAGTAACCCGAGGCGATCTTGGTGAAGAGCGAAAGCGCCGCGTTGCCGAGGTAGCGATAGTGCGGAATGATCTTCCAGGCCTCGCCGGTGAAGAGACGGTTGGCCTTCGCGTACTCGAGCTCGCCGCGGGCAACGGGGCGCGCGAGCGTCTCGAGGTCGGCGGGGTCCATCTGATTGTCGGCCGCCATCACGCAGACGACGTCCTGGTGCTCGGCCATCGCCGCTCGGTAGCCGGTCACGATCGCGGCGCCGACACCGGCGTTGCGCTCGTGCTTGATCAGGGTCACCCGCTTGTCCGCGGCGGCGAGCTCCTCGACCCGCTCGCGGGTGCCGTCGCGGGAGGCGTCGTCGACGACATAGATACGGTCGACGAAGGCCGGGATCACGGCGAGCGTGTCGCCGATCAGGTGCTCCTCGTCGTAGGCCGGGACGACGACCGAGATTCGCTTTTTCTCGAGCATCGAGAAAGGAGGCTACAACACGGGTGCCCGACGCGCCGGGTTAGCTCAGCTTTCTCGGCGCCGGAATCCGGGGAGCGCAAGCGCGCAGAGAGCGCCGATCAGCAATCCGAGCGCGCCGCCGACGATCACGGAGTTCTTGCGGCTGCGGGCGGCGGTCTTGACGGCCCTGGACGAGGTCACGACGCTGCCCATCTCGACCGTTCGGGCCTGAGCGAGCAGGAGCTGGGCCTGCTGCAACTCGTCGCTGACCGTGCCCCGGCGCTGTTCGGAGACGGTCGCGGAGCTGAGCGCCACCTGCTGCTCGAGTGCGGAGAGGCTGCCGGTTGCGATCGCGGCGTTGAGTGCGTTCAGGCGTTTGTCAATCAATGCCATCTCCGCCGTATACGAGGTCATCTCGGCGTTGAGCGTGGCGATCTTCGTGCGCGGGTAGGCCGAGACGGAGGCGATGACGAGGTCGGCGAGCGCTCTCGTGGCTTTGGTGACCTGATCGCGCGGCGCATTTGCCTTGACCGAGATGGTGACTAGCGGCGACTGGCCAAGCTTGGAGAGATAGCCCTGCACGGTCGCCGTCGAGACACCCGAGCTCAACTTCGCTACCGGCAGGCCCGACAGCTTCGAAGCCTGATCGAGGATCGAGCCCGAGTGGATGAGCTGGCTCACCGTGCTCGGGTTGGTGGCTTGACTCTGGATCTGCGCCGTGCCGGTTGCCGCCATCGGCTGCCCGAGATAGAGGGTCGCCTTGGCGCTGTGGAGGTTGCCGCTGCCGACCGACAGCACCACGCCGGCGATGGCTCCAACGACGAGCCCGGCAACCAGCAGCCACCAACCGCGCCCCAGCGTCCTCAGGTAGCGGCCGAAATCGACCTCTTGCTCGACCTCGACCCTGGCCGGTTCGCCGGTTCGCTTCTCGGGACTCATCGAGCGGGCATCCTAGCGCAGGCCGGTAAGCAACGGGCGGCTCACTGCCGTGCCGTGACCGCGCATCTCATCGCTCGACCATTCCGTAGACGCGCCCGTAACCGACGATGTACACGCGCTTGCCGTCGGTGACCACCGGCGTGTATTTCCCGTCCGGGAAGGTCCAGAGCAGGCGACCCGTGCGTGCGTCGAGGGCGTAGGTGCGCCCGCTCAGGGTGGCGAAGTAGACAACCCCTGCGATCAGCGTCGGCGAGCCGGAGATGGCGCCATTGGCCCGGAACTGCCAGAGAGTGCGACCGCTGGCCGCGTCGAAGGCTAAGAACTTGCCGCTATAGGAGCCGACATAAACCCGTGCGTTCCAGACCGCGGGTGAGGAGTAGACGTAGCCGCCGGTCGAGCGCGACCAGATCAGCTTGCCGCTCGTGGCTCCGAAAGAGTAGACCTTGCCGTCGGTCGAGCCGATGTAGAGGCGTCCGTAGGCGGCCGTCGGCGTCGAGTAGAAGGTGCCGCTGTTGCCGAGGCGGGCCTGTGCCGAGGCGCGCCAGAGCTCCTTGCCGTTACGGGCATCGAGAGCGTAGACGTGACTGTCGTAGGAGCCGGCGTAGAGGTGGTTGCCTTCGAGCGTGAGTGCTCCCTTGACGGCACCGCCGGTCTGGAAGCTCCAGAGCGTGCGGCCGCTCTTCTCGTTGAGTGCGTAGATCTTCCCGTTCCAGTCGCCCACGAAGACGCGACCGCCGCCCACCACCGGGGAGGATTCGCTTGGTCCGATCCGGACTTTCCAGCGCTGGCGTCCCGAGGACTCGTCGTAGGAGGCCACGAGCCCGTTCAGCTTGCGCCCGCTGCCGGCGTTGCAGGGGGGCGAGTTGAGGTAGGTGACGAAGACGAGGCTGTCG
The DNA here is from genome assembly GCA_003170155.1 of Actinomycetota bacterium. GTDB lineage: Bacteria > Actinomycetota > Thermoleophilia > Gaiellales > Gaiellaceae > Fen-549. The sequence continues at coordinate 3,543 of PMZQ01000098.1, forward strand.
GCCAGCGTCGGCGAGGATGCCTGGCAGCGACCCGAGACGCGCTTCCAGACGGGCTTGCCGCTGCGCGCATCGAGGGCGACCAGCACCCCTGCGTTGTTGGCGAAGTAGAGGCGGCCGTAGCCGATTACGGGCGGGAACTCGATCAGAGTGCCGTTCCCGTAGGTCCAAATCGTCCGGAAGGGTGGCCGCAGCGTTCCGGGGCCGACGCGAGTGTGCTCGTTGTCGTAGCCGAAAGTGGGCCATGGGACTCCGGGCGGTTGCCTGGGGTGGGCGATCTCGCTGGTCGAGAACTCAGCCGAGGAGGAGCCGAAGATGTCCCGGCCTTCGTGCACGCGTACGAGCACGAAGACGGCCGCCGCGCCGCAGAGCGCAAGCACTATCGCGCCCACGATTACGGCGATCCATTTCCAGCGCAGCCGTCTCATCGTCGCGCACCGCTAGAGGGCGAGTTCCGGTTCGCTCGTGTGTTTTCGGCTTCGATGGTCAACGCATCCGGTTCGGTCGCGAGCTAGGAGAGAAGTCGCACTCGCTTCGATGACCGTAGTCGGTAGAAGCCTATCGGCTCGATCGCGCTTTACGTTTCGGCTTGCGCGCGCGCCCCGGTTTCTCAGCCGTCTCCTTAGCCGATTTCGGCTCGAGCGCCCAGATGCGCGAGTAACCGTGGAAGAGAAGGCGCTGACCGTTTCCGGAGACCGGAGCGTACTCGCCGTGCGGGAAGCGGATGAGCACCCGGCCGCTCAAGGCGCCCACGCCGTAGATGCGATGGTGGAAGTTGCCGGCGTAGGCGACTCCGGAGACGACGACGGCGGCACCCGAGATCGGGCCGCCCGTTTGCAGCGTCCAGAGCGTTCGCCCGCTCGCGGCGCTGAGGCAGTAGAAGACGCCGTTGTAGGAACCGAAGAAGACCCGGCCGCGCCACACCGCCGGCGAGGAGTAGACGTAGTTGCCGGTCACTCGTGTCCAGAGCCGGCGTCCGGACGTAGTGAAGGCGGTGAGGGAATTGCCGGTCGAGGAGGGAACGAATACGCGCCCACGGTAAAGAGCCGCCGCTCCGTAGATCTTGCCGTTGACCGAGGGGGCGAAGCGCAGACGGCCGCTTCGCTTGTTCAGTACGAGCAGGCGCCCGCCGTAGTCGCCGATGAAGACGCTCGTGCGGCTGAGCGCGGCGGCGGCGGTGATCTTGTAGCCGGAGTGAAAGATCCAGCGGAATCTCCTCCGGCGCAGGTCGAACGCGTAGACGCGTCCATTCCAGGAGCCGAAGTAGTCGATCCCGTGCTCGATCACCGGCGAGGACTCGATCGGCGAGCCGATGTACTTGCGCAGCAGAATCCTTCCGTCCGAGCGCCGCAGCACATACACCGTGCCGTTACCCATCGTGTGCACGACCAGACTCTTTCCCGCCACTGCCGGCGAGGCCGCCATCCTGGTGCGCAGCCGCCGGCTCCAGGCGACCGCACCGGTACGCATCGAGATTGCCCAGACCGTCCCGCTGGCGTTCGCGACGTAGGCCATGCCGTCAGAGACGACGGCCGGGAACTCGACCAGCGAACGGAGACTGCGCGACCAGACGACTCGGAAGGGCGGTCGCAGCCGGATCGCGGTCTGAGCCTGAGTGCGAGTCGGACCGACTCCGTACATCGGCCACTGCAGAGCCGGACGGTAGATACGGATCGTGCGCCGGCTGGTGGGGCGGAAGGAGAAGGTTTGTGAGCGTGTGCTGTAGCCGTCGGCGCTCGCGCGCACGATCAACGTGGCTCGGCGGCGCACCCGCACGATCGCCTGCCCATGCTTGTTGCTGGAAGCGGTGCGGGCGCCGACGCTCACCGTTGCGCCCGCGACGCGGCGATTCGTATCGCCGTTCACGACCGTGACGATGACGTACCGCGGTCGCTTCGGCTTGCGTTGCAGCTTCGCAGGCCTTGCCGGCTTGTTCGGAACGTTCGGGTGAGCTCGCGGAGGCGAGCTCCTATGCCGGGCCGGCTGCGTGCGAGTCTGCGTCTGAGCGCTGGTCGAGGTGCCCGGCTCGGTCGCGACGGAGCCACAGCCGCCGAGCAGGCAGCCCGAGGCAAGCCCAGCGGCGAGGACTACGACGAGGCGCCTACGTTGCCGCTCAGCTCTCGTTCTCTGCGGCGAGACGGCTTTCGAGAGGAACGAGAGCGTCATCCTCTCCTTTTTGCAGTACGACCTGAGAGAAGAAACGCGTCATCACGACGCCCTCCTCGAACTCGCCCAGTCTGGCCTCCGGCTGCTCTCCGGCTGCCAGCGCGAGGGCCAGCTCCGGATAACGGGAGCCGGCCGCCGTCGGGAGCGCGAAGGCCCCGCCGAAGCGCGGATTGACGTCGGTGATCTCGAGCCGGCCGTCCGGCTCGCGGAAGCACTGTACGGTGGCCGGGCCGCGCAGTCCGAGCGTCTCGCCGACGCGACGTCCGAGCTCGATCAGCTCCCAGTCGCGCACTGTCATGCCCTTGATCGACTCGCCCCCCTTGGAGTGGATCATCGTGCGCGGGATCGCGTTCAGGCAGCGGCTGTCGAGATCGCAGAAGATGTCGATCGAGAACTCCTTGCCCCGGCAGGCGCGCTGCACCATCGACGGTACCTTGGTGTAGCGGAGAAAGAAGTCGAGCTCCTCGTCGTTCGAGGCGCGGTAGATGTGATTGGAGCCGAAGCCCTCACGAGCCTTCACCAGCACCGGATAGTCGATCTCGGCGGGTGGCTCCTCGGGCAGCCAGGTGTCGGGCGAGGCGATGCCCTTCTCGCAGAAGAACAGGTGCGAGGCGTACTTGTCGGCGGTGCGCTCGATCACCTCGCTGTCGGGAAGGAGGACGAGCGCCGGCACAAGCTCGGGCTTGGCGGCCGCGAGCACCCGGTGATCGAGATCGGTGAGCGGGACGATCAGGTCGACGTCGTGTTCCCGCACCAGCTCGGCGAGAGCGCCGACGTAGCCGGGATCCGTGTAGCGCGGCACCACAGCGAAGCGGTCGGCGCGGTAGAGGGTCGGCGCGTAGGGACTGACGTCGGCGGCGAGCGTGGTGGCTCCGGCCTTGCCGAAGGCCTCGATCACATCGACGCGCTGACCAGCGCAGGTGAATAGACAGGTGGGCATCTTCTGCGTGAGGGTACCGGCCCGGGCGAGTCGCCGGGAAGCGAAGATACCGCCATGCTGCGACTCATGCTGAGAGTACTTGTACTCGCGCTCGTTGCCTGGGCGGTCGTGGCCGTTTTCCTCTTCGTCTATCCGCGCCGCGACCGGCCACGGCACGCAAGCGCGATCGTCGTCCTCGGCGGCGACGCCCGGGGGCGCTTGCCGCTGGGTCTCGAGCTCGCCGGCGCCGGGGTTGCCCCGGTGCTCGTCGTCTCCGACGGCGCCGGCTCCGACTGGGCGCCTGCACGCGCGCTCTGCGCCCATCCCGGCGGCCACTCTTTCAGGGTTGTCTGCTTCCGTCCCGACCCCTTCAGCACTCGCGGCGAGGCTCGGGAGATGAAGAGGATGGCGGCGGCGCGAGGTTGGCGCTCGCTGCTCGTGGTCACCTCGACCTATCACGTCTACCGCGCCCGCATGCTCTTCCAGCGCTGCTTGAAGGGAAAGCACGTGCGCCTGTACGTCGAGGGCGCTCGCTCGGGTTGGCTCTCACTGCCGCTGAACGCTGCCGCCGAGACGCTCAAGCTCGGGCTGGCAGAGACCCTGCGTCGTGGCTGCTGACGGTGGCGAAGTGCTGCCGCCCGGTCATATTCGGGCGAAGCGGGCTCGGCCGGTCAGCTCGACGTGTCTTTGGAGCCGCCGTGGCGCCAGCCGCCGCCGGCGCCCTTGTAGGTGCCGTGGAAGAGCGAGCGAGGCGTTCGCAGCAGGATGCGCAGGTCGAGTCCGGCCGAGCGATGCTCGACGTACCAGACATCGAGCTCGATCCGCTCTTCCCAGGGCAGCTCGGCGCGACCGTTCACCTGGGCCCAGCCGGTCAGTCCGGGTCTCGCCTCGAGCCGGCGTCGCTGGCGCGGCGTGTAGTTGTCGACCTGGTAGCGGAGCGTCGGCCGTGGCCCGACGATGCTCATGTCGCCGCGAAGCACGTTCCAGAGCTGGGGCAGCTCGTCGAGGGAGAGGCGCCGCAGTAGCCGCCCCACTCGCGTGATCCTCGAGTCGCCCCGGTCGACCGCGAAGCCAGCGCCCATCTTCTCGGCGCCTACGATCATTGTCCGCAGCTTGAGCAGCTCGAAGTCGTCACCGTCCCTGCCGACTCGTTGCTGGCGGTAGAGGACCGGCCCGTCGCTTGTGAGCTTGATCGCAAGCGCCGACAGTCCCAGGATCGGACTCGAGACGGCGAGCCCGAATCCGGCCACGGCGATGTCCGCGGTGCGGTTCATCAGCGCGTTCCCTCGGCGGCTTCCCAGATTGCCGGGACGCCACGGCGCAGGTAATTCCAGAGCGAGACCAGTGTCGCCCAGGTCACGAGCAGGTAGTAGCGGGGAAGCGAGAGCCCGAGCAGGGCGCCCAGGATCCCGCCCAGCTGTATCGCCAGCACGAGCAGGTAGGGAAAGCCCTGGTCGAGAACGACGAGAGCGATCGAGAGCCCGAGTAGAAGCACGTGGAGCAGGCCGCTGCCGTAGCGAAGCAGTCGGTGCGAGATCACCTCGATCAGATAGCCGGGCGTCAGCCGCTTCAGCATCGAGCCGCGCAGCGTGATCAGCCAGCAGTGCTCGAACATGCGCACCTTGCGCCGGTACTCGCTCTCGACCGATGGGGTCGGCTTCTCGAGGGCCTGCGCCTGGGGCTCGTAGACGGCACGACGCCGTCTCTGCACCATCACGTAGGGCAGCGAGAGATCGTGACCGAAGCGGGGATCGACGTTCACGTAGTCGGCGTGCTTGAGCGCGTAGATCGAGCCGTTGCCGCCGGTGATCGAGCCCAGTCTCGACTCCTGTGCGCGCAGCCAGAGCTCGTAGCGCCAGTAGACGCCCTCCTGGTTCGACCCGTCCGCCCGTTCGAGCTGCAGGCGCCCGCAGACGTAGGCGACGTCGGGATCGGCGAGGTTGGCAACGAGCCTGCGCAGGGCGTAGGGAGCCCAGGTCGCATTGGCGTCGGAGAAGGCGACGACCTCGGCCTTGCTCGCGGCGACGGCCCGGTTCTGCGCCACCACCTTGCCGCCGCGCGGGCAGGCGAGCAGGCTCACACGCGGCTGGCGCTCGGCGACGGCACGGACGATCTCGTCGGTACGGTCATCGGAGGCGTCCGAGGCGACCACAATCTCGAGCTTGTCGGCCGGGTAGTCGAGCGCGAGCAGGTTCTCGAGCCGCCGCTTGATCACCGGCTCCTCGTTGTGCGCGGCGATCACGACAGTGACCGTGGGCTCCCAGTCGCGCTTGGCAACCTTACGTGTGAACAGGCGCGCTGCCAGCCCCGCCGCGAGCGGGTAGGCCAGGTGCGTCCAGACGATCAGCCCCAGCGTCGTCCAGAAGATGATCTCGAGCGCGAGCACGGTGCGAGTGTAGTTACCAGGGCGGGGTGCCTACCGGTATGTCGTGGGGCCTCGTCTCGCTCCCGGCACGCGCTCGACAGTGGTGCCAGCCGATCCGGCTTCCGAACGAAGCAAGGCCTCTCGCCCGGGGGCGGCGAGACCTTGCGTTGGAAAGCTCCCGGCGAGTGAACGAGCTAGCCCTTCTGGCACTCCGTGACGCCCAACTGCTTGAACAGGGCCTTGCTCTCCTTGTCGTTCTTATCACCCGCGCTGATGAGGGTGTTCAACTTGGGCTTGTCCTTCGCCTTGACCGCAGCGATCAGGTCCTCGACGCGAGCGGCCTGCTCTTCGCCGAGAGTGACGACGCGCTTGACGGTGGCCTCCTCACTAGCCAGGGGCTTGAGCTTGTTGATGTCGGCGATGAGCTTTCTGTCGAGGGGGATCAGCTTTTCGAGTGAGGCCTCGGCGTCGGCGTCGGTCTTGGGCGTGGGGCCTGCGTTGGCCTTCTTGTTGAAGGCGGCACAGAGCGCATCCGCCTTGGCCGCGAACTGCTCCTTGGTGAGGCGCTTCCCGCTTCCCCCACCACCGCAGCCGCCGAGAACGATCACGCTCGAGACGAGAAGCACCATCATCGAAGTCGTTTTCCGGTTGCGCTTCATCTCTCTCCTTCGAGGCTCGTGATCGTGTCCGTTTTATCCGCGCGGATCGTAAGAGATAAGGGAGCGGCCGTAAACCTCGGTGCTCGGCGGCGGCGAGGGCCGAATCGCGCTTCGGAAAGGAGCGAGGCCTCGCACCCGTGGGCGGCGAGGCCTCGCTTTCTCACATCCTTCAGCGGCTGTGACTTACTTGGCGCACTCCGGCGCGCCCAGCTTGGTGAAGATCGTCTTGCTTTCCTTTTGGTTGGCGTCGCCGCCTGCGATCAGTGTGTTCGCCTGCTTCGTATCGTTCTTGTTAAGTGCGGCGATCAGAGCTTCCACGCGAGTGGCCTGCTCTTCGCCGAGAGTGACGACGCGCTTCGCGTCGGCTGCCTCGTTGGCCGGAGGCTGGAGCTTCTTGACGTCGGCGATGAGCTTTCTATCCGCCGGGAGCAGGGTTTTGTACATAGCTATGGCGTCGGCGATCGTCGCGGGAGAGCCCGCCGCCTTGACTTGCTTGTTGAAGGCGGCGCAAAGCGTATTTGCCTTGGCCGCGAACTGCTCCTTGGTGAGGCGTTTACTGCCTCCACCGCCGCAGCTGCTGAGCACGAGAACCGCGCCTAGCGCGAGTAGGACTACGGTTCCCAGTCGGCGTTTCGTCATTCACTTCCTCCTGTTATGGGCGCTCGGTCACTGCGAGCGAAGATGTCTGGCGGGGAGACTATCGCGCATCGGGCCGATCAGAACCGGAGAGCCCGCGAGCCGAGCTCCGGAAATCGTGACCGCCGGACCGACGCCGAAGCATCGCCTACCCTGGTAAGTGAGCAACGGCCAATTCGGAGCTTCCTTGAGCGGACAAATGCACAGCGCACACGGGCACGGGCATCTCTCGCACAGTGCCGAGCGGCGTCAGGCCGATCGTCGCGCGCTCTACGTGGCGCTGGCGCTGCTCGCGGGGATGATGGCACTGGAGATCGCCTTCGGGATCGTCGCCGGCTCGCTCGCACTCTTGGCCGACGCCGG
>PMZQ01000059.1:0-665 GCA_003170155.1 Actinomycetota bacterium
CGGATCGTCCTCTCCGGGCATCGCGGTGACGTCTACAGCGTTGCCTTCAGCCCGGACGGGCGACTGATCGCAAGCGCCGGCGCGGACGGCACTGTGCGCGTTTGGGACTGGGCATCCGGGAGCCTGTGGGCGGTGCTCCGCGGACAGGAGGGCGACACCGCTGCCCAACCCGTCTTCGGGGTTGGTTACAGCCCGGACGGGAAGCTGATCGCGAGCGCCGGTGCGGACGGCACGGTGCAGGTCTCGGCTTGTTCGGTCTGTGGCTCGCTCGACAGCGTGATCAAGCTCGCGGAGGCGCGCGTCGTGCGCAGCCTGACTCCAGAGGAGCGAGTGACCTACCTCCACCAGGCTCCGGCGAAGTAGCAGCTTCCGCGCCGAAACAAGCGCTCTCGCGGTTGCCCGGCTGGGTGCTCGATACGCACCTGATCCGGCGCCCTTCGCGATCGCAGACGGATAAATGGCTCGCGGTAAGGGCTACTAAACTCAACTGAACACGACATGACTCCTATAAAGAACCCCAACAACACCAGGCGCGTAGTCGTCGCCGGCGACGTCACGATGGACTGGAACCTCGCGCGCAGGCGCCTCGATCCGGCGGGGGTCGTCTGGAACGCCGACGACTGCACGGAGGTGTACGGGCAGCTCGGTGGTGCGGCGCTGCTCGG
>PMZQ01000059.1:724-1895 GCA_003170155.1 Actinomycetota bacterium
GCAGCAGCGGCGATCGCGCGAATACGGTCTGGCGCGTGGAGGAGTTCCTCGGGCTCGACCGTGCGCGCGACCTCGATGCCTCGAGCCAGTGCAAGAAGGCAGCCGCCGATCCGCCCGAAGCCGATCTCGTCATCCTCGACGACGCCAATCTCGGCCTCCGCGCGAGCCCCGAATGTTGGCCGAAGGCGCTGAAGCTCGCGCAGAAGACAGGTCGGAAGCAACTCCCGTGGGTACTGCTCAAGATGTCGCAGCCAATCGCGCAGGGCGAGCTCTGGAAAAGTCTGCTCCGCGATTGCGCGGAGCGCCTGATCGTGGTCATGACACTCAACGACCTGCGCCTGAGCGAGGTCAAGATCAGCCGCGAGCTCTCCTGGGAGCGGATCGCCGGCGATCTCGCCTCGGAGATCCTCCGCCACCCGGCCGTGAACGGACTCGCCTATTGCGCGCACGTGGTCGTCTCGCTGCAGACCGGCGGCGCCGTTCTGCTCTCGCGGCGCGGTGACCTGAGCGGCCAGCTGGGCAGGCTCGAGCGGCCCGACTGCCACGCGATCTTCGATCCCGAGGCGATCGAGAACAGCTGGGTCGAGAAGCACCCCGGCGCGATGATTGGCTACACGTCCTGCCTGGTCGCCGGGATCGCGCGCGAGATCCTGCTTGCGCCCGATGCGCCTGACGTTAAAAGCGGCGTCGGCAGAGGCCTCTCGGCTGCGCGTGCGCTTCATCTACGTGGCTACGGTGGCGAAGGGAGCGAGAACGACCGTGCCGGGCTCGCCTTTCCGGCTCGTGAGATCGCCGCAAAGCTCGCCAGCGAGGAAAACGAGTTCCAGCTCGCGCAGATCGAGCAGCCGACGCCGGAGTCGTGGTCGATCCTCGAGTCGCGCCACCCCGAGGGCCTCGACGCGGTCGCTTTGCGTGTTGCGCGGGAGGGGATCGAGTCGGTGCTGAAAGACGTTCCGGTCGCCCGCTTCGGCCCCTTCGTAACGGTCGACCGAGGCGAGATCGAGGGTTTCCGCAGCATCCGGGCGCTAATCCGCGAGTACGACCGTCAGAAGGCGCCGCGGCCGCTCTCGATCGCGGTCTTCGGTCCGCCCGGATCGGGCAAGTCGTTCGGCGTCAAGGCGGTGGCGAAGTCGACGTTCGACAAAGACCGGGTTGCTCCGCTCGAGTTCAA
>PMZQ01000059.1:1961-5965 GCA_003170155.1 Actinomycetota bacterium
TCGGCAAGGCGATCTTCGTCTTCGCCGGCGGCACCAGTGCTCGCCTCGCCGACTTCGCCGGCAACTCGAGCGACGAGTTCCGCCAGGCCAAGGGCCCCGACTTCGTCAGTCGCCTCAAGGGTCACGTCGACGTCGTCGGCCCCGATCCGCGCGGCGGCGACTCCGACGCCGATCCGTACTACCGCATCCGGCGTGCGATTCTGCTGCGGGCGATGCTCGGGGGCCGGAAGACCCTCTTCAAGAGGGGGCGGCTTCAGATCGACTCCGGGGTGTTGCGCGCCTTCCTCGAAGTGAGCCGCTACCGCCACGGCGCCCGCTCGCTCGAGACGATCATCTCGATGAGCACGTTGAGCGGGAAGAGCCGTTTCGAGCGCTCCGCCCTTCCCGCCGCCGATCAGCTCGACGCGCATGTCGACGCGCGCGAGTTCCTCTCCCTCGCCGGGCTCTACGTCCCGGAGGGAGCGCTGCTCGAGCGACTGGCCGAGGCGGCGCACCTCAGCTACTGCAAGGACATGCTCGCCCAGGGCTACTCGTGGAGCGGCACACTCGAGTACCTGGTCGAGCACGGGCTGCAAGAGCTGAAGCCGGCCGAGAAGGGTCCACATCAGTCCCTGATTGACTACGACAGTCTGCCGCCGGACGTCAAGGAGCAGAACCGCGGCAACGCCCGCGACCTGGCCCGCAAGGTCGCGCTCCTCGGCTACTCGCTGCGTGAGGATGCGCCCGCCGGCGCGCCCGCCGTCGAGTTCGATCCCTCCGATCCCCGTGTCGAGCAGCTCGCAAAGGAGGAGCACGGGCGCTGGGTGCGGGCGAAGATCAGGGCAGGTTGGCGCCGCGGTCCGAGAGATGACGAGAAGCGGACTCACCTCTGCATCTGTTCGTGGGCGGAGCTCCCCGAGGAGGAGAAGCAGAAGGATCGAGCGCTCGTGCTCGGGATCCCCGAGATCATCGTCGCCAGCGGGATGACGCTGGCCAGGGTCGAAGAGACAGACGAGCTGGCAATCGGCATCTGCGGTCACCGCGTTCTCGCCGAGCCCGAGAAAGTCGTGGCCGGGATTGAGCAAGCGCTGAATCGGATCGAAGCCGTGTTCCCGGGGCGCCCGCTTCGGATTCTCTCGGCGCTGGCAGAAGGCGCCGACCGTCTCGCTCTCGGCCCCGCGCTCGATCGCCCCGGCTCGAAGCTGGTCGCCGTGCTCCCGCTCGAGAAGTACGACTATCTCTCCGACTTCGCGTTAAGCGAGTCGAAGGACGAGTTCCTGCGCCTGCTTTCCGGCGCCGACGACGTGGTCGAGCTGCCGTCCTGCGACGATCGCGACCAGGCCTTCACTACCTCCGGCGACTACATCTGTGAGCACTCCGACGTTCTGATCGCCGTCTGGGACGGTCGGGAAGGCCAAGGTCAGGGAGGAACGGCCACCGTGGTCGCCCGAGCTCGCGCGCGCATGCTCCCGATCGCCCGGGTTCACGCGGGCAACCGCAAGCCCGGCACGCTCGAGTCGACCTCGCTCGGCATCGAGCAGGGCAGCGTCAGCTACGAGAACTTCTAGGAGCCCGTTTACTCTCGGGCGTCCCGATTCAGTGGTATCGCACCGGTTCATGGACAGCGCGCGCCGCTCGCCACATGGTGTGTTCTCGGCTAATCGCCTCCTCCGCATCGGCGACTTCCGCCGCCCACGACTTCTCGTCAGTCACGCCCCTCAGTCGCGCCCCGATCAGCCCGAGCTCATGGGAAGCCAGCGTGTACGCGCGAGCGATCGACTCGTGCTGCTTGACCGCGAGCCAAGCCACGCTGACGCCGATGACGGTCGAAACGACGCTCGCTATGTCGATATGGATGATGTCGAACGCCTTCAGCACAGCGGCGAGCGCTCCGGCGAGCTCCACTGAGATAAGGGCGAGCCTCCACGCTCCGGTCCGGCGCTCGTTGTGGTGCGCCTTGGCTGCGTACCAGCGCTGCTGGTCGAGAATACGGTTATGCAGGTAGCTCTCACGGCGCTGGTCGAGTGATCGACCGCGAAGATCGGAAACAGCTTCCGAGACGGCCGGCTCGGAGCTTGGGAAGATGTTCGTCGTCGGGACGTCATTCAAGAGCTCGGCGAGTTGCTCCGCGAAGTAGTCGTCTGCGTTTTCCAGCCCGATCGGGAACGGAAGGCCGCCGACGGCGAAGCGCCAGGTCAGCGTCTTCGCCGACTCGGCGAGCGCGCGCGCGTCGTACCAGAGTTGTTCAGGGTGTTCGGCAAGAAGCCAGATCTCCACGCCAAACGCAATCACGAATGCCGCTGCCGCGGCGATGCTGAGGACCTCGACCCCATCGACAGGCAGCAGATACCCGAGGGCACCGCAGACCGCAGCGGCGACGGCGAGGGAGAGTCTTGAGCCGGTTGCGTGTAGGAACCGGCGTTGACCGCGCAGCGAGATCGAGTCGGCGTCGCGAAAGAGCTGCGGAAAATCGTCGGCCCTGAGTGTTGGATCAATCATCTGCCGGGATCATCTCATTCATTCAGCGACGAGACGTTGGCAGCAGTTGTCGGCAAGCGGGAAGCTGACTGAGATCGGCGTCATCACGGGCCGCCGTTTCCGGTCGCTCAACGTCCCCGGCACCCTCAGGCGACTGCGCCGCTTCTGTCGGGAAAGTGGTTCTCGATCTATTCCGAAACGATCTCTCAAGCGCGAGAGGCGTTCTGAACGTACTCGGCGACGCCCTCGCGAAAAACGCCTACGAACTTACACCCCTCCGGATACTCGAGATCCTCGTCTGGACTGAGGTTGAACCGTGCGGTTACTACCGCCACTGAGCCTTGCCGGCTAACTGAGTGATGAGCTGTTTTAAGGTCTCCGCTAGCGCCCGGCGGCGACTACATCTGAAGCCATCCCGGATGCCCGAGAGGTCGCAAATACCTCTTCAATTTGTTGAAAAGCCACACGAAGGACATTTACCTGGAATCGGTTTATGTTCTGACGGTGTAAAGGTATACGTACCATCGCACCTCGCACATTCCAGCTCATAATCTGGAGCGTACCGTGTATTCTCATTCCGGATTTCATACCAACGAGAACGACTTTTCAGCAACCTTTCAGATTCTTCGTGAGAAGCCTGTATATATGAAACCATTAAGGCTGTAGGTCGCGGGTCTATGTTGGTGAACAGGGTTAATACACGCTCGAATTCTCTTAATTCCCTTCCGCGTATTAAAAAGTCGGGATGGAAACCAATTCGTTGCCATTCTTGCGCCTTAATAAGCAGATTCTTATGGTATTCTAACCATTCCCAATCGGTATGGATAGCTTCGTTTAGTTTCTTTAATGCGTTGTCGAATTGCGGCAATTGGGCGATAGCTACCTGTTGGTCTTCCGGCCTTATTGAACCATCCTCGTTTGTTTCTTCGACCGTAAAGTACTTACCTTTCTGAAGAATCATCCAGTTAATTTTGGACAGGTCTGGCACGAAATCTCCGACAACGGTCGAATCCAAGTCATCCAAAACGACAGGAATAATACGTTTATTATTCTTTAGAGCGTGATCTACTTCGTCTTTACATACAGTAGAGTTAATAGAATGCCGGCTGATTAAGAATATAAATACATTCGTGTTGTCGATAGCCGCGCGAATATTCAACCACCAATCGTCGCCAACAGGGATACGCTCCCAGTCGATCCAGGTATCTATATTGTCTTGTTCCAACGACTCGTATAATAAATGAGCGAAACCGATATCTTTACGTGAATATGAAATGAACACGTCAGACATAGTTACTCCTCTTGGCGAGAAGCGGAATATCTAACCACCAAACATTACGATTAAGACTTCGTACGCGAACGTACGCAGACTGCGCCTTACGGACGGCTGATTGGCGAGAACTCGCTTAGCTTCTTCGGGCGTGAGGATCTCCACCTGGCTCAATTGTTTCACTCTCTTACGTGCCTGGCTTCGGGACCTCGCCGGGACCTCGGCGTAAAGGTCACGAACGGGTTGAAGCGATTGCCAGCTGGGTAACGCGGTCGGG
>PMZQ01000100.1:0-39480 GCA_003170155.1 Actinomycetota bacterium
TGGAGCTAAGCGGACTCGAACCGCCGACCTCCTGAGTGCGATCTCGGCGCAGGCCGTTTCGGCTAGTTGCGGCTAGTCGCCAATCGGCCGCAGCGCAGATAACCGCGGATTACCTCTGCTTCGCCGCCGATCGCCAGGCAGTCGCCGCGAGGCGAGTCTCCGCGCCGGGTCGCGCCTCTACATCGTACGCGCACTCAACGAGAAACGCGCGTCAATCGCGCCACCGAGCATTGAGCAATTATGGAGCCAAGCGGGTGCGATCAGTGGCAACCAGCCGCAAATACGCAGACCACGAAAACGGCTCAAACAAGCGAAAACAGTTGCCGCCATTTGCCGCCATTTGCAGCGATAAACGCATGGTAAGGAGGGGGTCCACGGTTCGAGTCCGTGAGAGGGCTTCACAAACTCCCTGCTAATCGCAGCTTTCTTTCTCAGAACGACTCGTAGATTCTCCACGCTGCGGTGCGTATGGAGCGTGTTTTGGAGCTTTCAGTTCTGGACGAGGCCTTCACAGGGTGACCTAGGCCGAATAGACGCGCACTTCATGAGACAGCTTTCCAAGCCTGCCCCCACGGTCAGGGATCTCGACTAGGCGTCCAGGAAGGACTTATTCGAGTCCTCCCAGCCGGGCCTCAGTGGACTGTTTTCGGTTCCTCGATATACCGCCCGAGCAGCGTGAGTTCGGGCTCGCCCAGTCGGTCGGCGGCGGTGTCGGCCTGATGCCAGTGCGGGTAGATAAGCGGCGGAGCGCTAACCTCGTCCAGACTCGCGCGCTCGTCGTCGGTAAGCGTTAGGTCTGCTGCCGCCAGGTTGTCGGCCAGCTGCTCGCCGGTGCGGGCGCCGACCACGATCGTTGCCACGCCCGGCCGACCAAGCAACCAGGCGAGCGCCACCTGCGCCGCCGACACGCCGCGGGCCTCGCCGATTTCGACGAGCACATCCACGATGTCGTAGAGCTGGCTCGTGTCGCGGACGGGGGGCTCGCCCCAGTCAGTGAGGTGGCGTGAACCCGCCGGCGGATCCTGGCCGCGGCGGTACTTGCCCGAGAGCAGACCGCCCGCGAGCGGGCTCCAGACCATGATGCCGACCCCGAGGTCGAGGCCGGCGGGCACGAGTTCATACTCGGCATCGCGAGCCTGTAACGAGTAGTAGATTTGCTGACTGGCGTAGCGCGGTAGGCCCCGTCGCTCGGCGATGCCGATCGACTTCGCGAGCTGCCAGCCCGAGAAGTTCGAGCATCCGACGTAGCGGACCTTGCCACTGCGCACCAGCAGATCGAGCGCCTCGAGCGTCTCCTCCACGGGCGTCTGACCGTCCCACTCGTGTACCTGGTAGAGGTCGATGTGGTCGATCCCAAGGCGCCTCAAGCTGGCCTCGCAGCCCTCGATCAAGTGTTGGCGCGAGAGTCCTGCGTCGTTCGCGCCGTCCCCCATCGGCATGCGTACCTTCGTGGCCACGAGGACGCGGTCGCGACGGCCGCGAATCACCTCGCCGACGATCTCCTCCGAGAGGCCATCCGAGTACATATCCGCCGTGTCGATCAGGTTGACGCCGGCCTCCAGGCACTGATCGACTTGGCGACGCGCCTCCGCCACTCCGGTCGCGCCGACTTTGCCGAATTCGCCACGACCGCCGAAGGTCATAGTGCCGAGCGACAGGCACGAAACGCGTAGGCCGGTTCGGCCAAGCTGCCGATAATCCATGGTGCTCCTCGCGGGATCGGGGACCGGCCAACAGTATCAACCATGGCGCGAGACGCAGAGCGCGCAAAGCGAGCGCCGATGACAGCGTGCCAGTCAGACGAAAAAGGAGCGATCACGCACCGATGATGCACCAGCCTGCTGCGTCTGGCGTCCACTCGAGCCCACCAAGCACCGAGCCTGACCGGGTTTCACGGAGACCGTTTTTGTTGGGCTAAGCCTTTCTCTCGGTGAATGTAATCGCCTCTCCCGAGAGAGAGCGCGAGCGTTCCTCGAGCTCGGCCGACGAGATGTCACCGAGTGACTCGGGCAAGCGGATGTTGTTGAATCAACCGGCAGGGTCATGCGGATGTTCTCCGGCTTTACAAGTCCGCGCTCTCCCTCGGCGTCGCTCGCCGGAGACTTACGTCGTTGCCCGTACCGCCGTTACGAGTCCATCGAGCTGCAGCTCGCGATTGCAAGCGCTCCGTGTACTAGTCGAGGCACCGGGTCTCCTGTTCGGCGGTGAGAGATTCGAAGGGGCTAATGGCGCCGATGCGCGCCATCTCTCGTTCGGGAACCTTAAACTTCGACAACTAGCATTTATGGAGACGTGATCGTGGACACTTCGGCATACTGCGAAGAGCTGGAAGGAGTGGCTTCCGGTAGCCGCCTGCGTACGCTCCGGGGGCACACCGGCTGGGTACAGGGCGTCGCTTTCAACCCCGAGAGGAGCCTGCTTGCCTCCGCTAGCTCGGACAGCACGGTACGGCTTTGGGCCGTGGAGTTCTCGTAGTCTCGGAATGAGGCGGCCGCGATGTCACTCGGATTCACGCGACTCACTTGATCTTCTCGCGTGGCGCTTACTTGACGTCCTGTTATAACAGGAGTACAACTACTTCTACTCCGCAAACCGCTGCGAGCGCGAGACGGCGGAGGAGACGTCAGGTTTTCGTGTTATTGGGCCCACCATCCTTGTACGGTAGCCCGGATATGGCCGCAAGACAGGTGAGAAGGCCCGTGTCCTGCGGCTCGAGACTAAGGACAAGACGACAATGATCCTCGCCCATGACCTCGGCACGACGGGGAACAAGGCATCACTCTATTCCCGTGACGGTCTCCTGGTTGGGAGCCAAACCGTTACCTATGCGACGAACTTCGGCCTTCACGGAATGGCCGTACAGAATGCGGAGGACTGGTGGCTCGCCGTTCGGCAGGGCACGAAGCAGCTGCTTGAGAAAACGCGGACACAGCCAAAGGACATTGACTGTGTTGTGTTCTCAGGGCAGATGATGGCAGTTGTGCCGCTCGATGCCGACGGCGAGCCGCTCTGTCCTGCACTGATTTGGGCGGACACGCGCGCGCAGGAGGAGTGTGCTCAGCTGGTCGAGTCGATCGGAATGGAGCGCGCCTATGAGATCACAGGCCACCGCCTGAACCCGACCTACTCTCTGCCGAAAATGATGTGGCTGCGCCGTACAGAGCCGGCCTTATGGAGCCGCCTCAAGACGATCGTGCAGCCAAAGGACTTCGTCACTTACCGCCTCACCGGCCGACTGGCGACCGACCCATCGGACGCCTCGGGAATGAACGCGTTCGACCAGAAGCAGGGTCGATGGTCTGAGGAACTCCTGTCGGCAGCCGGCATCGACGAGGCGCTGCTGCCGGAAATCGTTCCTTCGACGACGGTGCTGGGCGGCGTGACTCAGTCGGCGGCGGCGGCTACAGGTCTACTCGCGGGGACACCGGTTGTGGTCGGAGGGGGCGACGGTCCTTGCGCTGCGCTTGGAGCCGGGGTGGTACGCCCTGAATCGGGCGCCTACACCTACCTCGGATCGTCATCGTGGATCTCGCAAGCATCGATGCAGCCACTCCACGATCCGCTGATGCGGACGATGACCTTCAGCCACGTTGTCCCCGGAATGTATCTCCCAACCGCGACGATGCAGGCGGGCGGCGCTTCGTTCGAGTGGGTCGTGGATCTACTTCACCCAGAGCCGGATCCGGAGCGCTTCGAGCGCCTGCTGGCAGCGGCCTCGGAGGTCGGCCCTTCTTCCGATGGGCTGCTGTTCCTGCCACATCTCCTGGGCGAACGATCGCCGTATTGGAACCCGCGTGCGCGCGGAGCGTTCGTCGGGCTTGCGAAGCATCACGGGCAGGCGCAGGTAGTCCATGCCGTGCTCGAAGGCGTCGCGATGAACCTCTACACGGCCGTGCTCGCCTTCGCCGAAATGGGGAGCCAAATCGAGTCGGTCGGCGCAATCGGAGGAGGAGCCCGCAGCGATGTTTGGCTACAGATCTTTGCCGACGTCTGGGGATTGCCTGTGCGTCGCCGCTCGATCGTCGAAGAAGCAAACGGGCTCGGCGCGGCCGTGGTCGGAGGCGTGGCGGTCGGCCTCTTCCCCGACTTCGACGTTGCCACGACCTTGTCGGAAGTGCAGGCGGAGTTCGCGCCGAACGAGGAGCGGCATGGCCGCTACGAGACTCTCTACACCTCATTCCTCAACTCATATCGCGCGCTGGAGCCGATCTTCGATGAGCTCTGACGTCTTCGCCCGACTTCGCTTTGAGAACTACCGGCCGTCGTTTCGGCACGGCTCGAGCGAAACGATTGCCGCGGCCGATGGAGATGCGTTAACTTGCCTCTGTTCTGAAGATCGCCGCATCATCGCCGCCTAGCTCCGGGAGAAGAAAGAGTGGACACGTCGCCACGAGGACTCGATCGATCTTCACCGATCCCCTACTACTTCCAGCTCCAGCAGATACTCCGCGAGCTGATCGAGCAGGGCGAGCTCAAAGAAGACGAGCGGCTGCCGGGAGAGAACCAGCTGTGCCGGTCCTTCGAGGTCTCGCGGACGGTCGTTCGGCAGGCTCTGGGCGAACTCGAAAACGAAGGTCTGGTGGAGCGCCACAGGGGTCGCGGGACGTTCGTTGCACGGAAGAAGTTGCCCGATTTTCTCGTGCAGGATTTGACGGGACTCTATGAGGAAGCGCTTGCCCACGGGCGTCGCATCCAGAGCACCGTACGAAAGCTCGAGCTGGTTCCGGTCGGGGGGCCGATTGCAAGAGAGCTCGCGCTGGCCGAGGACGACCCGGTGATTCTCCTCGACCGGATTCGCTACATCGACGGCGAGTTGTGGACAGCGAACACGACCTATCTCCCGTACGAGCTTTGCCCGGAGCTGCTGCACGAAGACATGGCAGAGCAGTCTCTGTACGAGCTACTCGAGCACAAGTACGGAATCACGATCGCGACCGCGACGCGATCCGTAGAGGCGATACTTGCCAGCAGCTCGATCGCGAATGCGCTCGGGATCGGTGAGGGTACCGCCGTCCTTGTGCTCCGCAGCACCTCTTTCAAAGACGACGGGCGCCCGATCGAGTACTTCGTCTCCTATTACCCCGGCGAGAAGTCGCTCTTCGAGGTGACCCTCAGTCGTCGTCGCGATTCGACGGCTGCCGCCGATGTGTGACGGAGACGGCCGTATGAGAGTCGGCACGCGCCGCTGGGAAGGAATCATCTTCGATTGTGATGGCGTACTGCTCGATACCGAGGTGTGCTGGACACGCGCCGAAGAGGCGCTTTTTTTGTCCTACGGCAAGGTCTTCACGCTCGAGCACAAGCGTCGTCTTCTTGGCACCGCCGGCGATGCCGCCGGTGAGCTGCTGGCGAGCGCACTGGAGTTACCCGATCACTCCAGCGAGTTGTTGGCCGAGCTTCACGAGCTGGCTAGGCGGGAATTCGCCACCAGCTCGTCCGCGACAGAGGGCGCTATCGAGCTTCTGCGTGAATTGAAAGGCGAGGTTCGTATCGGCCTCGCGTCGAACACGCCGTGGGCGCTCGTCGAGGTCGCCTTGAGCCGAGCCCAAGTTGGCACCGACTACTTCGGCGCAATCGTCTGCGCCGACGAGATGCTCCGACCGAAACCGGCGCCGGATCTGTACGAGGAGGCATGCTCTCGACTGGGCGTGGCCGCCTCCAGGTCGCTCGTCTTCGAGGATTCGCCCACCGGGGTTGCGGCCGCGAAAGCCGCCGGCCTGGCCGTTGTCGGTGTGCCGTCGATGCCGGGCATCCGGCTGAACGCGAACTGGATTTTCCCCACGCTGGCCGATCCGAAGTTGCACGCACTGCTGGGCCTCGGCCACCCCGACTAGGCTCCCCCTAAGGCGGCCTCTCCCGCGAGGTTAGCTCGTGGACATAACCCGTCGTCAACCGACTCGAAATCGAGGAACCCGCTCATGTCGGCCCGAGTGCGCCGACGAGGCGGTCGCAAGCGCGACGGCGAGCGCCTTGGCCCCGTCGACTCCGGAGGCGAGCGGCTCGCCCACGCCTCGTACGGCGGAGTTGAACGCGTCGATCGTGCGGGCAAACGGGTCGAGGCGATCAGGCACGGCAACCGGCTCCGGCTCGCGACCGTCCCGCAGGAGGATGATCTCTCCCACCGGCTCGCGCGCCATCACGCCTGTCGCTACGACCGAGGCGTCCGTCCCGTGAACCTGCACTCCGGTCCCGGCATGAGGAACCGTAAAAGCGTCGTGGAAGGAGACGAGGACTCCACGCGTCGTCCGCATCACGCCCATCACCGCGTCCTCGATTCCAGCCTTGGCAAGTCCCTGGTTAACCGCAACAGCCGTCACCTCTTCGATCTCGTCTCCTAGCACGAAGCGCACGAGGTCGGCATCGTGCGGGGTCAGATCGAGGATCACTCCGGCCCCGGCTTTCCGGCCGTCCAGACGCCAAGTCTGGAGCCTGGGCGGTAGATATTCGGCGTGGAAGATTCGCATTGCCAGGGGCGCTCCAAGCGCTCCAGATGCGACGAGCTCGCGAAGCTTGCGATGAGTGGCGGCGCCGCGGAAGTTGTGACAGGTGGCGAGAACGATTCCCGTCTCCTCGGCCGCTCGGATCATCGCCGTTGCTTCGTCCAGACTGAGTGCCAGCGGCTTCTCGCAGAGCACGTGCTTGCCGGCTCTGGCGGCCGCAACAGTCTGTGGCGCATGGAGCTCGTTTGTCGTGCTGATGTAGACGGCCTGGACCTTGCTATCGGCGAGCAGCTGATCAAGCGAGGAGTAGGCTCGCGGCAGGCCGCACCGCTCGGCCAGCGCGCGCCCTCGCTCTAACGAGCTACTGAAAACGCCGCGGACGCTGGCAGCGTCTGCGGCGTCGATTACGCCCGCCACGTAGTCCTCGGCCATGAAGCTTGCGCCAATCAGTGCCCATCCGATTTCGTCCATCCGCCTCACCCCTAGGAGGGCCCCCGGGGCAGGCTCACAGTGAGCCGGCCCCGGGGGTATCGCGAGTTAGCTGGTTCGGTAGAGGTACTTGACGACGTTCGGAGAGTTGACGTTGGCCTTCGTGGCGAGCACGTAGGTCGGCGTCCACAATTTGGGCGGCTTCGTGCCGTTCTTGAGGTATGCGACCGCATACTCGATACCCTTGACGCCCTCGTCGTAGCACTTCTGGACGATCAACATCGAGACGAGGCCGCGCCTGAGATCCTGGACCTCGGCCGGCTCGCCGTCGAAGGCGATGATCTTGACCTTGCCAGTCATATGCGCATTCTGTACCGCCGTCGCGGCACCTTGACCGTAGGCCGTGTCGGATCCGAACACACCCTTCAGGTCCGGATAACGGGTTAGCAGCGCACTTGTCAGCGTCGCGGCCGTGTTCGGGTCGTCGGCGCCGTACTGCGCTCCGACGAACACGAGCTTCGTCTTCTTCAACTCGGCCGCGAAGCCTTCCTCGCGCTGGTCGGTGGAGAAGACACCGCGCTGCTCACCGACGTAGGCGACCTTAGAGCCGGCCGGTAGCTGCTTCGCCAACTGCTGTGCTGCAATCTCACCGCCGAGCAAGTTGTTCGACGCGAGCAGGCCGAGCGGGATGCTCGTGTCGCGCACGGTCTCATCGATGAACAGGATCGGGGTGCCCCCGTTCTTGACCGCTCGCAACGGCGCAACAAGCGCGTTGACGTCGGTCGGAACCGCGATCAGGAAGTCGGGCTTGGTCGCCATGACAGCGTCGAGAACTGGAATCTGCTCTTGGGGGTTGTAGTCGGCCGGGCCTTGCCAAGTGAATTTCACTCCGAGCTTCTTGGCCTCCATTTTCGCGCCCGCAATCATGGTCATAAAGAACGGATCGTGGTTGTCTCCGGTGAGGAGAGTGATCCGATACTGCTTCGATTTATTCGAGTTCGATGTCCCACACCCGCTCAGCACGGCAGCTGCCATGACAGACATCGCGAGCAGTACGACAACGGCCGGTAGTAGACGCTTACCGTTTGATCTCATCGAGATCTCCTTCTCCTTCTTCTAGGTGCCTAAAGTAGCGGATGGGATTTGACGTGTTTTGGAAAGAGGAACGACGTCATGCGATTCGCGCTCGCCGCCGTCGCATCTGATCGATATAGACCGCAGTGATAAGGACGCTCCCGAGCGCGACGTTCTGCCAGAACGGCTCCACTCCAATGAGAACGAAGCCGTTGCGTAGAGTCGCCGGAATGAAGGCACCGATGACCGTGCCGAGCATGCGGCCACGACCGCCGAAGAGACTTGTGCCTCCGATTACGGCCGCTGTGATCGCGGTGAGGTTGTCCTGCGTATGAGCGAAGATCGAGGCCGTATCGAAGCGGGCCACGTCCATCACGCCGACGATCCCAGCGAGAAGGCCCATCAGCCCGTAGAGGCTGATCGTGTGCAGACGGACATTGATGCCGGCACGCCGTGCCGCCTCGGGGCTTGCGCCGATCGCGTAGGTGTGTAGGCCGTAACGTGTCAGCTCTAGCAAGACCCAGAGGATTCCGACGACAATTATCGCCGTCCAGACCAGCCAGGGAATCCCGAACAACTGCCCCGAGCCGTAGGAGTTCTGCAGCGCCGGTGGGATATTCGGAACGTTGAGCCCACCGGTGATGACCTGGGCTAAGCCGACCGCCACGCTTAAGGTTCCAAGAGTGACGATAAACGGGGGCACGCCCCATTTCGCGGTGAGAAGACCGTTCACCAGCCCCCAGCCGAGTCCGGCCAGAACGGCGACGGCGACTCCGGCCGTTATGCCGAGCGCGAGATGTGGGTAAGTGAATTGCGCAACCTGCGCTGGGCTTCCGGACAGCGCCACAAGCGTCTTCGCTCCCACGACAGATGAGAAAACGACGACCGATCCGATCGAAAGATCGAGTCCGGCCGCGACGATGATGAGCATCTCGCCGGCGGATAGGACCAGAATCTCGCTCGTATCAAGCGCGATGCTCCGGATATTGCCGGAAGAGAAGAACTCCCCGGAAGGCGAGAGGATCGTGAAGATAACGATCATCGCCCCGAGAATGGCTACCAGGAGGGCGCTCTCGAGTTTGAAGAATCTCGCCGCCAGTTCGCGAAGCTGTTTCGCCGGGCTGTGCTCGCTCGAGGCGCTCCCGTGAGTACCGATATTCACGCGCTTGCCCTCCCCTCGGTGTTCATGATCCCGGTCATTGCCCGCAAAAGCTCTTCCACGTCGGTCTCGGCCGTTGGCTTGGTCAGTACGGTCTGTCCATGGCGCAGGACGGTTACTCGATCGGAAGCCAGGAAGACGTGCGGGAGGTTGTGCGATATGAAGATCACCGCCAGCCCACGATCGTCGCGCGCACGCCTCATAAGCGAGAGCACGAACTCTGTCTGCTGCGGCGCAAGCGCAGCCACGGGCTCGTCCATGATCAGTATCCGCCGCCCCCATGCGGCGGCTCGGGCGACTGCGACTGCCTGGCGCTGACCGCCGGAGAGATCCGACACCGGAATGGTGAACGACGGCAACTCGATCCCGAGCTCTTTGAGTTGCTCGGCCGCGTTACGTTTCATCGCTCGACGATTGATGAAGCCCAGCTTCGCGAGCGGCCCGCGGACGAGCAACTCGCGGCCGAGATGGATGTTCATGGCGGTATCGAGCGTCGAGGCGAGGGCGAGATCCTGGTACACGGTCTCAATCCCCGCAACCTGCGCGTCTCGAGGCGAGGCAAATCGCGCCGGACGGCCGTCGATCTCGAGGACGCCCTCGTCGGGCTGGACGTCACCCGAGAAGACCTTGATCAGCGTCGACTTGCCGGCTCCGTTGTCACCGACGAGCGCGTGGATCTCATGCTCGCGCAGTTCGAAATTCGCTCCGCCGAGCGCCTGCACGTGGCCGTAGTTCTTGACGATTCCACGGGCAGAGAGCAGGACCTTGTCGGACGTAGGGTTCATAGCGGGACCTCCTCGTGTAGCCCCCTCCGCGGAGAACCGCCGCGGCGGAGGTCTTCGACGGGCGCCTCGACGCCGGCCAGACCAATGCGGTCAAGCACTTCGTCGGCCGTCAAAACCCTGCCGCTGCTCGCGGCGAAGCTCTTAGGCCACATCTCCGTAGTCCCCCCAATGGGAACCGATCTTGCCCATGTAGCGACGCTCGTCGACGTCGTGAGCCTTCTGAGCCGCCATGTACATGACCAACCACTCGGTTGGAACGAAGAGGGCGAATGGTGAGAAGAGCTCGCCGAACTCCGGGTAGTCCTTGGCATCGAAGACAAGCTGAGCTGAGCTGTGCTTCGTGCAGAAACGGATAGCACGCTCCGAGACGGTGCGCGTCGCGTCTGTTCCGACCAAATGCAGGATCGGCATTCGCAACTTCGACTCGCCTGCCGGAGGGATGATCTCGATTGGACCGTGGTAAAACTCGCCGGTATCGACCGGTGCAGCGTCGATCCAGAGGTTCTCGATCACGACGCTCAGGGACAGCTTGTAAGCAAGTCCGAAAAGCGGTCCGGAGCCGAGTACATAGAAACCGCCCGCGTCGGCGAATTGGGAAGCCAGCTCGCGCGCGGGTTGCCGTGTGCTTGTGACCAGCTCCTCGATTTTGCCGGGTAGCCGACCGAGCTCATCGATGATCTGATGCCCGACGTCGGCATTCTGGTCGCGAACGATCATGATGTGAGCGGCGAGCAGATAGACAATCGCGAGCGGCGCTGTGTAGACCGCCTTGCTCTGGTAGTCGAGCACCACCGAAGCACCCTGTGCAAGCGGAGTCTCCGGCGTGTTCGTGATCGCTACGACGGTGGCCCCTCGCTCGCCTGCCAGCTTCTTCGCCTCCAGCACCTCGGGTGTTTCGCCTGAGTAGGAAATGACGAAGACGGTGGAGTTTTTATCGCACGCGTACGGCGCCCGGGCCAAGAACTGCCACCCGGTCATGACGTCAGACTTCACGTCGGTGAAGCTATCGAGCAGGTATTGCGCCCCCATCATCGCCGCGAGGGAAGCACCGCCGCCTACCATGAACAGCCGCGGCTCCTTCTGAGCCGCAATCTTCTTTGCGAGTTCTTCGACCGGGGGAGCGAGCGTATCGCGTACGCGCTCGATGGCCGTGGGCGTCACCTTGGACGCGAAGAAAAGGGCTTCTGTGTTTATCAGCGACTCAGTCGTTTTAGTCGACATGGGGCCTCCTCGTGGGGCTTAGTTTTTCCGCAATTAACCTGGGTCGCCGCTTCGCTCTCTCGTGCTTGCAGGTTTAGGAATTGGGCTGCGGGTTCGTAAGGTGGGGAAGTTGTACTCCTGTACTCACAGGATGTCAAGCGAGAAGCTTTTACAGTCGAAAAGGCCGGCGAACGCCCGAGTCCGGTCGTGTTTCTTACCGAATCCCCGGACGTATGGCAGGGCGCTGTTGGACACGGATTCATGCCCGAGTCTCCCCGTACAGCTCCGCGCCCAGTAAGCCGCCGACGTGGAGACAGGTCTTTGCCGCGAATTCAGTTGCGACCAGCATGCACTCCCTTAACAACGAGCCCTCCAATCGCTCTGTGAGGAAGGAGGCGATATAGGCGTCTCCTGCGCCTGTCGTATCGACGGGGTAGAAAGGCAACGCCGTCACGTCCTCGACCGTTTCGCCTTCGATAGCGACGCTTCCCTGCGAGCCGCAGGTAACAACAGCCACCGTCGCGCCCGAGGCGACGGCATGCCGTGCCAGCTCAACTGGCGCGATGCCGGGTCGAGCCGAAAAGAACGCGACATCGAGCGTGCGCAGGTCGGGCGGAGCGTCCTTGGTCGAGAAGTCGTACGACACCCTGGCGCCTCTCTCGTACAGGGCCGCCAGAAAAGCCTCTACGTCCCTCGCGCCAGCGCCGTGGACGAGGTCGCTCTCGACCGCGCGGTCGAAATCGTCTTCGCTTGGCTCGTAGTCGGCGACGACGCCGAAGTCCTCGTGCAAGAAGACGCGCTCGCCGCCTTCCTGGAGCTCGATCTTCGTCACAGATGTGTGTCCGGGCAGCAGCTGCAAGCGCTCAATCGCTACGTGCTCGCGCTCCAGCACTCTCCGTAGTGCACTTCCGTTGGCGTCATTTCCGACGGCACCCATGTACTCAGTTGCGAAACCACGCCGAGCGAGCTGCACCGCGACGTTGTAGGCGTTACCACCCGCAAACCTGCGCCGCACAGGCTCGATGAATACGTCGACGCAGTTGTCACCGATCGCTGTAGCGTGTCGGCTTACGGTCACCTCGCCCCCCGTTCGGCCGGCACGCGACTGCGCGTCTTCGGAAGTTCCAAGCAAGCCACGGGCTCAGTCACCAGTTTCCGAGTGAGCGGTGTCCGATTGTCTGGCATCGGGACGGTCACGTCGCCCGTTGACGGAGCACGTAGAACGAGAAAACATCGGCGCGATGGAAATCCTGCGAGTAGAGAACCGGTACTCCGGCAGGATCGACGCAGCGCTCGCTGATAAGAAGCCACGGGTTCTCGCCATTGGTTCCCGGTAGCTGAGCAGCCTCGGCGGGTAGGACCGTGGCTCTGATTCTCGCGGCCGAAGAGATGGGCTGGTGCCCACGCTCGCCGAACCATTCGTTCAGCGATCCCGAGAAGTCACTTTTCTTTACGCTCTCGCCCTGGAGCAGCGCCGCGTCGAAGGTGTTGATGTCGTAAATCAACACCTTTTTCTTGTGCATGCGAAGACGCTTCACACGCACGACCTCGGCATCGGGAGCGAGTTCGAGCGCTACGGCTTCCTCCTCGGTGGGTCGACCTTGCTCGACCGATATCACCTTGTTGACCGGCTCGTAGCCGAGTCCTGTCAGCATCTCGGTCACGCTCTCGAACTCGGTCACGGGCCGCTCGACCAACAGACCGGAGATCGCCGAGACGAAACGGCCTCGACCGTGCTTGACATCGATCAATCCGTCCTGCTCGAGCAGTTTGAAGGCCTCGCGCACCGTTCCTCGAGCGACGCCGAAGCGGGTGGCCACCTCGGCCTCGGGCAGCATCTGATCGCCCGGCTTGAGACCGTTGCTTGCGATCAGGTTCTTTAGCTCATCACGTAGCTGGAGGACGACCGAGCGTCTCTTAATCACCGGCATGTTGTCGGACCTCCTATCATCGGACAAGGCGGTATCCTACACCGGTCAATGGACGATTTCCAGCGAAAGGAGATTTGAGATGACCGGTCGGCTGCGCTATGCGGCACACGCCTACGCCTGGACATCGAGCTGGAGCAACGACGACCTCGGGATGCTCGCGCGCGCTCGTGATCTCGGCCTCGATTACGTCGAAATTCCTCTGATGGAGCCCGATGCCGTCGACGCGGCCGCGATCCGTGCGGCCGCCGCTGAGGCCGACATCGGTATCGTCACGTCGATCGCCGTTACTGACCACGCCGATCCCTCGAGCGAAGACGAACGGATACGCGCGGCAGCCACAACGCTTCTCAACCGCTGTGTCGACCTTACAGCCGAGATGGGCTCGATCCTCTTCTCCGGAGTGATCTACTCGGCAATCGGCCGGCGTCTCGACCGTAGCCCCGACGAAGGTGACTATGCCCGTTCCGCCGCGGTGCTAAAGGATGTCGCGCGCAGAGCCGCCGCACACGGAATCACGATCGCAATCGAGCCCGTCAACCGCTACGAGACGTTCCTGGTCAACACCGCGGCGCAGGCGCTCGAGCTCGTGCGGATGATCGACGAGCCGAATGTCGCCGTGCATCTCGACACCTTTCACATGAACATCGAAGAGGACGACTTCCACGACGCGGTCGCCTCGGTCACCGGAGAGCTCGCGCACTTCCATCTAGTCGAGAGCCACATGGGGATGCTCGGACATGGCACCGTTGACTGGGATGGGGTCTTCCGCGCACTCGCCGAAGCCGACTACCGAGGGATCGTCGGCTTTGAGTCGTTTAGCGACATCAACGCGGCAATCCGCGCCGGAACGCCGATCTGGCGCGATCTCGCTCCGAGCAGCGATGCTCTGGTTGTGGAGGGACTGCGATTCCTTCGAATGCTCGAGGATCGGTACTACGGAGAGTCACTGGCAACGGTTTGAAGATCACATCGCCGTCTGGTCGAGCGAGAAGGCCCGCCGTGGGTTGTCGATGAAGATCTGACGAGAGAGCTGTAAACCCAACTCCCGCTCGAGTCGCGCTTTGAAACGGGCGAACAGATAGTCGAGTCCGGGGCCGCCGCCGTAAGCGCGGATCATCGAGCGCCGGCCAGTATCGCCGCCGAGCAGGATCCGGTCGTCGTAACCGCGCGCGCAGAGATCGGCAATCAGTTGGAGGATGGTGGAGCCAGGCCAGTACTTCGCTCTTCCTAGGCCGTCGAGCTGGAGCCAGGCGCCGGTCGAGGCCGTCTCGGCATGCTCGACCGGATCTGGGTTTCGGTCGAGATGGGCAAGGACGATCGAGGTTGGGGCGACACCGTTTGCGACGAGTCGCTCGACGATGCCTAGGCCCATCGTCCCGTGCTCGGTGTGCACGCAGACCGGAGCACCGGTGCGGGTATGTGCGAGCGCGGCGGCCTCAAAGACCCTTTGCTCGAACGGAAGCAGGCGGTGGTAGCTGGCTCCGACCTTGATGATCCCGCACCTGACACCGCCGCCGCAGGTATCCGCGATAAAACGCTCAGCGAGAGCATCGATCGTCTCCGACCGAAGCGGATGCTCGGGCGCGTAGTGCACGTCGCTGTGAATTCCGGTAGCAGCGATCACGTGCAGGCCAGTCGCTTCCGAGACGGCTCGGAGGCCGTCGAGATTGCGTCCCAAGCCGATTGGCGTCCAGTCAACCAGCGCCTCGGCGCCCGCTGACAAGAGAGTTCGCGCTTCCTCGATAGCCGGAGCGAGATCGGCGAACTCGTCGCCGGGCTGTGTTCGCGTCGATAGGAAAAGGTGCTCGTGCGCATCGGTTGCGCCGAGCTCGGAAGCGTCGATGTCGCCGCGGACTGTACGAACGTTTTTTGACCCAGCGAGGGACATGAGGTCTGTTCGGGGAGAGGTTTGCTCGCGCACAATAGCCGTGCTAACGTGCCTTGTATAGATGTCTGTACATTTCCCACCTATGTCCGACAAGATCTTCGAGCGCTCGGCCCCTGTCCCGCTCTACCACCAGCTCAAAGAGTGGATTTCCAGCAGAATTCTCTCGGGAGAACTTGCTCCCGGGACGCGACTGCCGGGTGAGTACGAGCTGTGCGAGAAGCTCGGCATCAGCCGCGGCGTGGTGCGACAAGCGCTCAGCGAGCTTCGCTACGAGGGGCTCATTCACCGCGCGCGAGGGAAAGGAACCTTCGTCTCCGAGCCCAAGGCGACGGAAGGTTTGATCGAGGGGCTCTGGGGTCTCGCCGATGACGCAGCTCTCCGCGGAAGGCGGATCGAAAGCAAGGTCTTGTTGTGTCGGGAAGGCCCCGCGAGCGCGGCGGTCGCCAGCGTACTGGAGCTGGCCCCGGGAGATCCGGTGGTCGAGATCGAGCGCCTGCGCGCTCTCGACGGAGTCCCGCAGGTGCTGGCGCTCACCTATCTTCCGGCCGCGATGGTGCCTGGTCTCGTCGACCACGAGCTCGGCGGTCAAGAGTCTCTCTACCGCGTTCTGCGAGAGGAGTACGGGCTCAGGATCCTTTCCAGCGTGCGGCGTGTGGAGGCAATCGTGGCCGACTCTCGCGAGGCTCGTCTCTTGCAGGTGAGCACGGGCGATCCCCTGCTCGTCTTGCGCTCGGTCGGCTACACGACCGAGCGTCGTCCTTTCGACTACTTCATCGCGCACCATCGTGGCGATCTGAACGCCTTCGAAGTGGTCTTGCCCGGGCCAACCGCCGCCGTCGGGAGTTTCGCCAGCGTCCCACTACCCGAGGAGAGTTCGAAGTGACACCTTCCGTTCGCGACCAGATTCCGCTGCGGCATCTGAGCGACTGCGTCGTCGTCGTGACGCCGCGCTCGTTCGGGATGCACGACGCGAGCCTTCGCGCCGAGCTCGAGCGCAAAGTCGGCGAGGTGCGGTATCAGCCCGGACCGCTCAGCGCCGATGATCTCGCGGCCGCTATCGCCGGCGCCGACGGTCTCCTGGCGGGCGTTGACGAGATCGACGCGAGCGTGTTTGAACGTGCGCCGCAGCTTCGCATCGTCGCGCGCTATGGCACCGGGGTCGACCGCGTCGACCTGAAGGCGGCCGCGCAGCACGGTGTTACCGTCACCACGACGCCTGGCGCTAACGCAAATGCCGTTGCGGAGCTGACCATTGCCCTGATGCTCACACTCGCGCGGCCGATCGTGACCGGCCGTGATCGGGTGCGCGCCGGGGAATGGCCTGCGCTACAGGGGATCGAGATCGCCGGACGGACGATCGGGCTGTTGGGGCTCGGTCGCATCGGCGGGCTGGTCGCCAAGAAAGCGGCAGGGCTCGGGTTGCGGACGATCGCCTACGACCCGTATGTCTCCGCCGGTGAGGTCGATGCGCTCGTGGATCTCGATGCGCTCGCCTCCGAGTCTGACTTCTTGTCGGTGCATGCTCCGCTTACGGCGGAGACTCGGGGAGTTGTCGGCCGGACGCTTCTCGAGCGGATGAAGCCCGGCTCCGTATTGATAAACACCGCACGCGGCGATCTCGTCGACGAGTACGCGCTCGTCTGGGCGCTCGACCACGGGCCGCTGCGCGCGGCGGCTCTCGACGTGCTCTCCGAAGAGCCTCCGCCCGCGGACAGTCAACTGCTCCCCAGAGACGATGTCTTGATCACACCGCATGTAGGTCCACACACCGCCGAAGCAACCACGGCAATGGGGCGGATCGCGCTCGACGAGCTGCTTGCCGTTCTCTCCGGCCAACCTCCGAGGTACCCAGCATGAACGCTTCAGCAGGCTCCAATTCACGCGCGCTCGAGACACTCGATCGCCTGAAGGCGCTACGAGCAATCGCGGTCGTCCGTGCCCGTGATCCGGAGGAGGCAGTCGCGATCGCGGACGCTCTCTTCTCCGCCGGCCTCAAGGCAATCGAGCTGACGTTCACGACCCCGGAGATCGAGCGGGCGTTCCCGGAGGTGCGCCGGCGCCTCGGCTCGCGGCTTCTACTCGGCGCAGGGACGATTACGACCCTCGAGCAACTGCAAGCCGCGGTCGATGCCGGAGCGGACTTTCTGGTTTCGCCGCACCTGAACCCGGTTCTACTGAAGGCGATGCTCGACACCGATCGGTTGGCGATCCCGGGTGTCCTCACGCCGTCGGAGATCGCGTCCGCACTCGGTCTCGGCGCAGTCGTGGTCAAGTTGTTCCCGGCCTCGACCGTCGGACCGGAGCACATGAAGGCCTTGTTCGGCCCGTTCCCGGGGCTACGAGTCGTGCCCACTGGCGGAATCACCATCGCCTCGGCCGGAGCGTGGCTGAACGCGGGAGCGGTCGCTGTCGGTCTTGGCGGCGAGCTCCTTCCGAAGGCCCTGCGAGACGCCGGCGCATGGGACGAGATCAGTGCCAACGCCACGAGACTTCTGAGTGATCTTCCTAAGTGATCTTCGAGCCAAGGAGCATCGATGAACGAGAAGGAGTTCTCTACGAGTAATACGGACACTCAAATCGAGCTCCCGGAGCGTTCTGCGACGGCGCCGAGTCGTTTCTCGTTCATAGGTGTCACGACCGGTAAGTCGGCGATTATGCGCGTTTTCCCGAAATGGGCCGAGCACCTCGGGCTTGGCGGCGTCATCATGGCTGGCTGCGATCTGCCGATTCACGCCGAGCCCACCTGCTACCGACAGGTCGTGAGCGCAATCAAGGCTGATCCACTCGACTTGGGCGGTCTGGTTACGACGCACAAGATCGACCTCTTCACCGCCTGCCGCGACTTGTTCGACTACGTCGATCCTTACGCCGAGCTCTGCGGTGAGGTCTCGTGTCTCTCGAAGCTCGATGGGAAGTTTCGAGCCCACGCCAAGGATCCGATCTCCTCGGGTCGCTCAATCGACGAGTTCATCCCGCAGAACTACTGGAACGAGACGGACAGCGAAGTGCTTCTGTTTGGAGCCGGCGGCTCCAATCTCGCGATCACGCTCCATCTGATGACGGCGCGAGAGGATCACGATCGGCCGCGCCGGATCGTGGTCGTCAACCGCAGTCCTGCCAGGCTCGCGTCGATGCGCGCCCTTCACGAGAAGCTGAATAGCGGCGTTCGAATCGAATACATCGAGAACGCTGACGCGAGCGAAAACGACCGGCTGGTGACGGCGCTTCCGGCCGGATCGCTGGTAGTCAACGGCACCGGCATGGGCAAGGACATACCCGGAAGTCCAATCACCAAGGAGGCTGTTTTCCCCGAGCGAGGCCTTGTCTGGGAACTCAACTACCGCGGTGAGCTCGATTTCCTTCACCTCGCGGAGCGACAACAGCGGGTTCGCTTCCTAACGGTCGAGGATGGCTGGCGCTACTTCGTGCACGGGTGGACGTCTGTCATCGAGGAGGTATTCGACGTCGACATCACATCATCGATTGTCGATGAGCTTGCTAAGATCGCACTGCCGCTTCGAGGCGCGTGACGTTTGAGCACACGGAATTAGTCGCCTCGTGTGGACGCCCGGGCGATCAGGCTGCCCACGTCTGGCCCGCGGCTCGGCTATCCCGCACGACTGGCGAAAGTGGCCCAGCTTTGTAAGCCGGCCGCCTTCAGCCTGTGGTAGACGACGTCGGAGGGGCGTCGTCGCAGCAGCCGCAGCGCCTCTTCGAGTAGTCCGAACGTGCATTCATGCTGGCCAGTCCCGTAGTATCAACAGCTATGTCCACGCCCTCGCTCGCCTGGCTCGCACGCAGCGGCCGACACGTCGTGGACGAGCGCGGCGCACCGTTCTTCCTGCGCGGCGTCGGCCTGGGGAACTGGCTGCTCCCGGAGGGCTACATGTGGCTGTTCGGCGACGAGTGCGCGAGCCCGCGCCAGATCGAGGGCCTGGTCGCGCGGCTGATCGGCGACGAGGACGCTGCTGCTTTCTGGCGGCGCTTCCGCGACACCTATGTGACCGAGGAGGACATCGCCGCGATCGCCGCGTGCGGCTACAACTCGGTGCGCATCCCGATCAACTCGCGGGTCGTCCTCGACGAGGATGGCGGCTTCCGCGAGGACGGCTTCGTGCTGATCGAGCGCTGCGTCCAGTGGTGCCGCGAGCACGAGCTCTACGTCATCCTCGACCTGCATGGCGCGCCGGGCGGGCAGACGGGCGCGAACATCGACGACTCCCTGGGCTGGCCCGACCTCTTCACCGACCGGCGCAACGAGGAGCTGACGATCGCCCTCTGGGTCGAGCTGGCGCGCCGCTACCGCGACGATCCGACGATCGCGCTGTACGACCTCCTCAACGAGCCCGTTCCCGGCGATCACCGCGCGCAGTACACCGAGCCGCTCGTGCGCCTCTACAAGGAACTGATCGCCGCGATCCGCGAGGTCGACACCCGCCACCTGATCACGCTCGAGGGCACGAATTGGTCGAACGACTGGAGCATGTTCGACGGGCTCTGGGATGACCAGCTCGTCCTTCAGTTCCACAAGTACTGGAACCCACCCGACGTGGCGAGCATCCAGCACTACCTGGACGAGCGGGAGCGCCTCGACGTGCCGATCTGGCTCGGCGAGAGCGGCGAGAACGGTCTTGGCTGGTTCGAGGCGACCTTCGGCATGTGCGACGAGCTCGGCATCGGTTGGAACTTCTGGCAGTGGAAGAAGCTCGGCACCGAGATCTCGCCGGTCTCCATCCGCGTTCCCCGCGACTGGGAGCGCATCCGCGCGGCTGCGCGGGGCGAGGAGGACGTGCCCCGCGAGGACGCGACGCGGATCTTCGAGGAATACCTAGCGAGCATCCCGCTGGCCGCGTGCGAGCGGCTGACCCGCGTCGCGAATGCGATGCTGCGGCGCGTGCCGGTGCTGCTGCACGCGGAGCACTTCGGCCACCGCGGCGAGGGTGTCTCGTGGCACGGCGCGAAGCGCGACACGGGACTCGTCGGCTTCCGCGAGGACGACGGCATCACGATCGGCTTCGTCGATCCCGCGCGCACGGGGGAGATCGACTTCCGCGACCTGCGCCAGGCGGACCGCGAGACGGAGAAGCTGGAGGTACGACTCGTCGCGGGCGAGTGGGCCGCCTACGAGGTGGAGCTCGCCGCGCCTGGGCGGATCGCCGTCGCCGTGGAGGGAGTGGCGGGCGTAGACGGTGTCGTCGAGCTGAGCATCGGCGGAGCGGTGGCAGAGCCGGTGGAGGCCGGGGAATCGCTTTTCTCCGCGCGTTCAGCGGAGCTTCCCGCGGGGAGACACGAGTTGCGCGTGGCCGTTTCGTCCGGGTCTGCGGCGATCCGCACGCTCGATGTCCGCCTCGCCTAGATGTCCCCGTAGCGTACGTTTATTCGAACTGCCTGCAAAATAGGTTAATTCTGGCGACAGACGAGTTTCCGCACGCCACGGGCTTCGCAAACTCCCTGGTAGTCGCAGTGTTCTCTCTCGGAGCCACCTGCAGGATCTCCATGCCGCGGTGGGTATGGAGCAGGTTTCGAAGTAGTCATTTCGAAAGGGGTTGGGTGTTGGTTCCTGGACTGAATTCCCCTCACCAACGGGTTTGCCGCGGTTATCGAGACTCGAGCGAGAAATGGTGGAAGACCGAGGCGATGTACCAGTCAACAGCGCAGAGAAACCAGCTTGAGCGCGGATAATCTCCGGCATCTGCGCGACCTCTGCGATCGCAGCGTCGAGATCATCCGAGCTAACCAACACGATTCTGGCGCCTACGTAGCCTGCCCGAGCTTCCCGGTCTACCGGTACTGCTGGTTTCGCGACGGCGCGTTCATTGCCGACGCGATGAGCAGGATCGGCGAGTACGAAAGCGCGGAGGCCTTCTTCGACTGGTGCTCGCGCGTTCTCGTCAGCCGATCGAGCGTCATCGGCAGCGTGATCGCGCGCGCGCGGGAGGGCGAGGAGGTCGCGGACACCGAACTGCTCCCGTGTCGCTACCGACTGGACGGGGACGATGACGACGAGCCGTGGACCAACTTCCAGCTCGATGGCTATGGAACGTGGTTGTGGGCACTCAGCGAGCATCTCCGCCGCTCGGGTCGTTCTACATCCAGTCTCTGGCGCAGTGCGGCAGGCCTGACGGTCGACTACCTATCCGCGTTCTGGTCCCGTCCCTGCTACGACTGGTGGGAGGAGCATGGCGACAAGCGCCACGTCGGCACGCTCGGTGCGATCGTGGGCGGACTCGAGGCGATTGCCCGAGAGGACTTTGTCGACGACGAGCACCGGCGCGTAGCGCAGACCGCCGCCGCTGCGGCTCGCGACGAGGTTCTGCGTCTCGGCGTGCAAGACGGACATCTCTGCAAGTGGTACGGAACGAACGCCGTCGACGCGAGCCTGCTCAGCTGCATCATCCCCTTCAGGCTCGTCGAGCCCGAAGAACCGATCGCTCAAGCGACACTGGCGGCCGTCGAAACCGACTTGGTGTCGGTGGGCGTTCACCGATATCTGGCCGATACCTACTACGGCGGAGGAGAATGGCTACTGCTCTCGGCATTCCTCGGCTGGCAGCAGCTCTCTTTCGGACGCGCCAAAGACGCCGCTACGCAGCTGTCCTGGATTGCAGCCCAAGCGGAGCCGAACGGTTACCTGCCAGAGCAGGTCGCCGGTCACCTCCTTGCCGCTGATCGGGAAGCCGAATGGATCGCATCCTCGGGCCCGGTGGCGAGCCCCCTACTCTGGTCGCACGCGATGTTCATCACTCTCGCTGCTGAGCTGGGGATAGTCCCGGAATCGGCTCCGGACAGGCCACGATTCCAGGCGTGAAGAGTGCCGCTACTCGTGGCGCGTTTCATGCGGCAGTTCGGTGGTACTCGTGGAGGAGGTTGCCGAGCCGGTCGCGGCGACGGCAAGCAGGGCGCGATCGTTGCGCTGTAGCTTCAAGCGCCCAACCTGACGATGCAGAGCCCCGAGCTCATTGCGGAGCGCAAGCACTCGACATCCTTAACGTCCGGGCCAGCACCAAGACGCCCGTGACCCGGGTAATGGCACTCCGCGAGTAACGCAGTCCTACTGTTACTCGTACGCGAGTCCGAAGCCGAATGCGAACAGCGGGTCGTAGTCGGCATCCCCGACGTTGATCGGAACCTGCTCAGCGGTGCGCGGCCAGGAATGAGGGAGCTTGCCCGTCGGTGTTGCCTCCTCGAAGAGAACGTCGGCGACGCCTCCGCCCTCTGCGCCTGGAAGCCAGGCGATGACCAGCGCGTCCCAATGAGCTAGCTGCTCGGTGATCACGAGCGGCCTTCCGGAGACGAGCACCGCCACGGTTGGAACGCCGCTTGCAGCGACTCGCTCTGCGACACGTAGATCGTCGTCACCGAGACCGAGAGTGTCCGGCGCCCGTCGGTCGCCGCTGAACTCCGCATACGGCTCCTCGCCGACGACGACGATGGCGACATCGTGCCCGTCTGCGCCGACGCCATCGGCCGCGAAATCGACGGTGTTGGCCGATCCGGCGACCTCGCGAATCCCGTCGAGGATCGAGGTTCCGGGAACGGTCGGCCCGCTCCCTCCCTGCCAGGTGAGCGTCCAGCCGCCACACTGGTGGCCGAGGCTATCGGCGTTCTCGCCGGCAACGAAGATCTTCAGTCCATCCTTCGCGAGCGGGAGCAGGCTCTGCTCGTTCTTCAGCAGCACGAGCGATGACCGGACGGCGCGACGCGCGAGCGCCCGGTGAGCAGCGCTGTTGATCTCGGGTGCGAGCGCCCGATCGGCAAACGGGTTCTCGAACAGGCCGAGCTCGAACTTCTTGCGCAGAATGCGAACGACCGCGTCGTCGATGCGCTCTTGGGAGATCGCGCCGGATGCGACGACCTGCATGAGCAATGCGAACATCTCCTCGTAGAGCTCCGGCACCATGATCATGTCGATGCCGGCCTCGACGGCGGTTGCGACGTCGGACGCGGAAAAGCCGGGATCGCCGTCGAGAGCGTTGATTCCAGCCCAGTCGCTGACGACGAAACCGTCGAAGCCGAGCTCGCCCTTGAGTAGATCGTTGAGGAGGTATGCGTTCCCGTGCAAGAGGGCCCCGTTCCAGCTCGAGTAGCTCACCATGATCGAGCCGACGCCGGCGGCAATCGCGTCAACGAAGGGCGGGAGGTGGATCGCGCGCAGCTCCTCCTCCGGAAGCTCGGTGTCTCCTTGGTCAACGCCGCCTGTCGTACCGCCGTCGCCGACATAGTGCTTTGCCGTCGCCAGCATCGACGCCGGCGTGATCGTCTCTCCCTGGAGCGCCGTCACGAGCTTCGCGACCGTCAGGGCGAGCGCCGGGTGCTCTCCAGCACTTTCGTACGTTCGTCCCCAGCGCTCGTTGCGCGCAACCGCGAGGCAGGGGGCGAATGTCCAGCGTGGCCCTGTCGCGCGAATCTCAACGGCAGTCGCTTCTCCGATCTGCCGCATAAGCTCAGGGTCGTTGGCCGCGCCAAGACCGATGTTATGGGGGAAGATCGTGGCGCCGTAGAGGTTGTTGTGTCCGTGGACGGCGTCGGTTCCGTACAGGAGAGGAATGCCGAGCCGGGTCGAGAGCGCAACGCGCTGGAAGCGATCGACCATGTCCGCCCACGTCTTCGCATCGTTTGGCTCAGGCGCCGAGCCGCCGCCGCTCAAGAGCGAGCCGAGGTGAAACGTCGCAAGGTGTGCCTCGTCGTGTAGGTAGCGACGGTCGATCTGCATCATCTGCCCGAGCTTCTCCTCGATCGTCATCCGCTCGAGAAGATCGGCCACGCGGTCCGCGACGGGTGCCGACGGCTCTCGGTAGATCAGGTTGGTGACGTTATTCATTGGGGCACCCCTTGACGGTTAGGCTGTTTGCTTCTCATTCGCTCGCCGTCCGGGCGGACGGCGAGGGTCGCGAAACCGAACGGTGGCTCGCGATAAAGTCGCGGTACCAGTAGAAGCTGTCCTTCGGCACGCGCTCGAGCGTCGGATAGTCGATGTACACGATCCCGAAGCGCTTCGAGTAGCCGCTATCCCACTCGAAGTTGTCGAGCAGGCTCCAGACGAAGTAGCCCTTGACCGGAGCGCCTTCGGCGGCAGCCCGGGCTACTGCACCGAGGTACTCCTCGACATACGCTGTCCGCTCGGGGTCGTGCACCTTCCCGTCATGGCCGCGAATGTCGCCGAAGGCGGCGCCGTTCTCGGTCACATACAGCGCCGGCGGCGAGTAGTCCTCGGCGACGCGGACGAGCAGCCGGTACAGGCCCTCGGGGTACACCTCCCAGTCCATGTCGGTGTACTGCCCTTCCGGGCGCAGCTGCCGCGGGCGCTCGCCCCCGGCGGCCACGACTTGGCGGAAGTAGTTGTTGACGCCGAGGAAGTCGATTGGCGCGGCGATCGTCTCGAGATCGCCGTCGCGCAAATGCGGCGCGACGAGCTCGTTCCGCTCGACCAGGTCGGCCGGGTACGAGCCGCGGAAGACCGGGTCGAGGAACCAGCGGTTGTGCTCGCCGTCCATCTGCCGCGCCGCCGCCTCGTCCTCGGGCGAGTGGCTCGCGGGGTACATGTGCAAGAGGTCAAGTGTGATCCCGACCTTCGCCGCCGGCGCGGCGCGCCGAATCGCGTCGACTGCCCAGCCGTGTGAAAGCAGCAAGTGATGCGCAGCCGCAACCGCGTCGGCCTCGCTCGCCCGACCGGGGGCATGCCTGCCCTCAGCGTGCCCGATCCAGGAAACGACCCACGGCTCGTTGTGCGTGATCCAGTGCCCGACGCGATCACCAAGCCGTTCCGCCACCACCTCGGCGTACTCAACGAAGGCCTCCGCCGTCGCGCGCACCGTCCAGCCGCCGGCGTCTTCGAGCGCCTGAGGCGTGTCCCAGTGGAAGAGCGTCGGGAACGGCTCGATGCCATTGGCGAGCAACTCGTCGACCAGCCGGTCATAGAAGTCGAGGCCGGCCTGGTTGACGGAGCCCCGTCCCTCCGGGAGCACGCGCGGCCACGCGATCGAGAAGCGGAACGCATCGAGCCCCAACTCGCGCATCAACCCGATGTCCTCGCGGTAGCGATGGTAGAAGTCGCACGCGATCTCACCGGTGTCGCCGTTGCGTACCTTGCCGGGTGTCGCCGCGAAGCGGTCCCAGACGCTCTCGCCTCGCCCGTCTTCGCGGACGGCACCCTCGATCTGGTAGGCCGCCGTCGCAGCGCCCCAGACGAAGTCGGCAGGAAAGCCGATAGTCGTCTCGGTGGTCGTGGTCGTCCTTTCGGTCAAACTGGTTTCTGTGCGAGGGCGACGCCGGGATGCCCGTCGTCCGCCAGGCCGTACAGAACGCAGCGAACGCGATGGCGCTCTCCGACGTCACGCCATTCCGGCAACGCCGTCTGGCACTCGTCGCGTACGAACGGGCAGCGAGGGACGAAAGGACAGCCCGGGGGCAGGGAGGTGAGGTCGGGTGGGTCGCCCTGCGCCTCAAATTGCGAGTCTCGGCCGAAGTCACCCTCGGGGTCAGGCGCGGCCCGGCGGAGCAGCTGAGTGTACGGGTGGCGCGGCTCGCCCATCACCTCTGATGAGGGCCCGATCTCCAGTAGGTGACCCGCGTACATGATGGCAATCCGGTCGCTCATGTAGTAGGCGCCAGCAAGGTCATGAGTGACGAAAACGAGCGAGAGCGACTGGCTGCTCCGCAGGTCGAGCAGCAGGTTCATGATGCTGAGCCGGATGGAGACGTCCAGCATGGACGTCGGCTCGTCCGCCAGGAGCAAAGCCGGGCGCGCCGCCAGCGCCCGGGCAACCCCGACCCGCTGGCGCTGCCCACCTGAGAGCTGGTACGGGTGACGGTCGAGAAAGTCGCCGGCAGGCACCAGACCCACCTGGGTGAAGAGATCCTCGACGGCTTTACGCTCAGCACTCCGGGGCACGATCCCGAACGCGCGGAGAGGGCGGGTGACGCTATAGCGAACCGTGTGCAGCGAGTCGAGCGACGAGTAGGGGTCCTGGAAGATCATCTGCACATGGCGGCGGTGCTCGCGCAACCTGCGCTGACTGGGCCGCTTGGGCAGCGCCTCCCCCCCTTGCACTCGGATCTCGCCGGCCGTCGGTCGGTCGAGCTGGAGAACCG
This sequence comes from Actinomycetota bacterium, assembly GCA_003170155.1. GTDB lineage: Bacteria > Actinomycetota > Thermoleophilia > Gaiellales > Gaiellaceae > Fen-549. Next base: position 25,998 of record PMZQ01000100.1, read on the forward strand.
TACGGATGAAGGTTGTCTTGCCCGAACCGGATTCTCCCACCAGCCCCAGGACCTCACCCTTCTCCACGGAGAGGTCTATATCGCTCAGCGCGTGCACGGTCTTCTGTCGCCCCAGCCGGCCGACCGAGTAGTGCTTGGTGAGCCCGCGCACCTCGAGGACAGGTGCCTCCTTGGTCTCCTCCGTGCCGACCACCGGCTCCAGCGCGCTAGCCAACGTGGGCCTCTTTCTCGCTGTACAGGTGGCACACGACTACGCGCTCGCCATCTACCCGGATCGAGGGAGGATCGATTCTCTCGCAGGTGCCTGCGATGACCTCGGGGCAGCGAGGGGCGAAGGAGCAACCGCCAGGCAGGCGCCGCATGTCCGGTGGCACGCCGGTAATACCCTCCAGCCGCTGGCGGGAGCCGCCGAGCGGCGGAAAGGAGCTCATCAGCGCGCGGGTGTAGGGGTGGCAGGGATTTTTGTAGAGATCCCGCGCCGCTGCCTCCTCGACAACGGCGCCGGCATACATGATCGCGATCCGGTCTGCGATCTCGACGAGCAGGGAGAGGTCGTGAGTGATGAACACGACGCCGAAGCCGAGCTCGCGGCGGAGGTCGTTGAGCGACTGCAGGATGGAGCGCTGCACCACGACGTCGAGGGCGGTGGTCGGCTCGTCCAGGAAGAGCAGCTTCGGGCGCAGGACGAGCGCGAGGGCGATCACGGCTCGCTGGCGCATGCCGCCGCTGAGTTGGTGCGGGTAGGCGTCGAAGTACCGCCGGGGGATCTTCACGAGATCAAACGTTTCCTCGGCGCGCGCCCGAGCCTCCTCCGAGGAGCGAACGCCGTGCGCCGCCATCCCGTCCAGGAACTGGTCGCGGATGCGCATCACCGGGTTGAGCACGTTCATCGACGCCTGAAAGACCATGGAGATCTCGCTCAGGCGAAGGCTCCGAAGCTCCTGCGGCGAGAGGGAAACCAGGTCGGTTCCCTGGTAGCGCACCGAGCCCGACAGTACCCGACCCGGCGGTTCGAGCAGCCCGGTCGCGGCGAGCGCCAGCGTGGTCTTGCCACAGCCGGACTCGCCGGCGATCCCCACCACCTCGCCGGTGTCGACCGTCAGGTTCACGTCGCGGACAATGGTGACCATCGGTCGCCCAGGCCAACCGTACCCGACAGTGAGCTCGTCGATTTCCAGTACAGCGGTAATCTCAGTCCCTCCTCAGGTTGGGGTTGGCGATCTCGTCGACGGCGAAGTTGAGCAGCCCCAGCGAGGTGCCGAGCAGCAGGATGCAGAGGCCGGGCGCCAGGATCCAAACCCACATCCCCTGCAGCATGGCCTCGCTGTTCTGGGCCCAGTAGAGCATCGTCCCCCAGGTGACGGTGCTGGGATTGCCGAGCCCGATGAACTCCAGGCCCGCTTCGGCGAGCACGGCAAACAGCGCAGCGCCGAAGAAATTCGCCACCATAATCCCGAGCATGTTCGGCACGATGTGCGCGAGGACGATGTGCCAGCGGCTTTCACCCGAGATTCGGGCGGCCTCCACGAAGGGGCGGTTCCTCAGGGCGATCGCCTGCGCTCGCAGCACCCTAGCGCCCCAGGCCCAGCCGGTGATGGCGATCACACCGACGAGCACGAACACGCTCCCGCCCCGCAAGTAAGCAGAGAGGACGATCAGCAGCGGAAGCGTGGGAAGAACGAGGAAGACGTTGGTGACCGATGAGAGCGCGGTGTCGGCCTTGCCGCCCACGTAGCCGGAGAACACGCCCATCACGAGCTGCACCAGGCAGATCAACGTGCCCGTCAGGAGCCCGACGGACAGGCTTGTTCGCGCGCCCCAGATCAGCTGGGAGAAGATGTCCTGGCCGTTCGAGTTGGTGCCGAGTAGATGCTTCGCGCTCATCGCGAGCCCCGGGGTGTAGTTCATATTCGAGGGCGAGTAGGGCGCGATGAGCGGTGCCAGCAGGGCGACCAGGGCGAAGAAGACCAGGATCGACGCACCCACGGCGGCGCGCCGGTTGTGGAGTAGCGCCCGCGGGCTCACTTGCCCGCCTCCACCCTAATGCGCGGGTCGATAAATACATACAGCATCTCGACCAGGAAGTTGGCCAAAAGGAGGGTGAGGGTGAAGATGAGGAAGATCCCCTGCATGAGCGGGTAGTCCTGGTTATAGACCGCCGTCAGGAGCAGGTAGCCGATCCCCGGGTATGAGTACACGATCTCGATGAAGACCTGGCCGCCGACGACGACGCCCAGAGCCATCGCGAACTGCGTGAAGATAGGCAGGATCGCATTGCGAGCTGCATAGCGATAGGCGATCGATCGATTCGGGAGGCCCTTGGCGCGGGCGAACTTCACGAAGTCATCGTTCAGGACGGTGAGCATGCTGTTGCGCATGAGCAGGATCCAGCCACCCATCGCGATAAGCGTGAGGGTGAACGCAGGAAGCACTGCGTGCCGGGCGATGTCGATCAAGCCGGCGCTGCTGCTCTTCGCCAGTCCCGGCTTGATGCCGCCGCCGATCGGGAACCAGCCGAGCTTGTAGCTGACGAAGTACACGAGCATCATCGCGAGCCAGAACGGCGGCATCGCGCTCAGCATCACGCCGGTGGGCACCAAGGCGGTGTCGAGGCGCGATTCCCTGTGCCAACTTGCCGAGCCGCGGCGCCAGGCCGCCACCATTCCAAGCCCGATCCCGAAGAGGAAGGCGAGAATCGTCGCAAACCCGACCATTCCGAGCGTCCAGGGGAGGGCCTGTCGGATCATAGAGGTGACGCTCGCCGGGAAAAAGGTATAGGACGTGCCGAGGTTGCCGGTGAGGATTTGCCCCAGGTAGCTGAAGTACTGACCGAGCAAGCTCTGGTGGGTGTTCAGCCCGAAGTCGATCATTATGGCTTCCCGCGCTCTAGGGCTCATCTGGCCCCCATAGCGGGCGATCATGTTCGACGCGGGATCACCCGGCATCAGTCGCGGCAAGGCGAAGTTGACCGTCACGGCGACCCACGCGGTCAGGAGCAAAACCGCGACACGTCTCAGCAGGTATCGCACAAGCCTCCTCTCACAGCCGGTTTCCTCATGGAGTGACTCACCATCGTTTCACAGCCGGTTTCCGGAGCGAGCGACTCACCATTTCCCGCGTCGTTCGCCGCATAGCTTAACCAGTTTCCACAGGGAGCGACTCACCATTTCGCGCGTCGTTCGCTGCATTGTTTGGCCAGTTTTCGCAGGGAGCGACTCACCATCCGGTGAGTCGCTCCCTGCACAGCTTGCTAGTTACAGCCCTTCAGAACCAAGTGCTATGACAGGTGCACGTTGAGGTAGAGCAACCTGGCACCCGGCGAGTCAGGTGCGCCCGCATCGTTGTAGGGATTCGTCGCGTCCGGGAAGCCGGTGAACGACTTGGTCTGGTAGTCAAACCAGTTCGGCCGACCCGTGAGGGCCACCATGGGCGCGTTCGTCATCACCTGCTGCATGATCGTGGCCATGGCCGTCTTCTGCACCTTCAGGTCGCTGCTTCCCCGGTAGGTGACCAGCGCTTTATTGATCGTCGGGTTCCAGAAGCGAGACCAGTTGGTGCCAGTTGCTCCGATTTTCGACTTCGAGAAGTCGTTGTAGTCCATGAAGTAGGGCGTCGGGCCGGGCCCGTTGCCCCACGAGATGGCCAGTTGGTAGTTGCCCTTCGGGAGGTTGGTGCTGTAGCTCCCCCAGGGCTGCTGCACGACCGAAGAGCTAATGCCAAGCGCCTTCAGCTCTTGGGAGACCATCGTGGCTATGACGATGTAGTCAGTCCAGCCGGGACCCCCGATCAGGATTTGCTGCTTCGGAATGGCCTTACCCTTCGGCGTTAGAAGCTTGCCGCCCTTCAACTTGTAGCCGGCCTTCTTGAGGAGTGCCTTCGCCGTCTTCACGTTGTAGCTCCACTCCAGCTTCTTGAGCGAGCTCGGATACCAGGCCTTCAGCTGACCCCCGGTGACCGCGGCGTCCTGTCCGCCGTTGGATGCGTCGACCCCTCCGTAGTACGCGCGCTGGGCGATGAGCTTCGTGTTCATCCCGAAAGCGATTGCCCTGCGGAGTTTCGGGTCGTTGAAGGGAGCCTTTGTGGTGTTGAAGTACAGGAAGTTGATGTTGGTGTCCGGCCACCAGTACTTGTTCGTCGCAGGATTCTTGGCGACATAAGTCTTGGCGGGGTTGGTAATCGCGTCGTAGGTGTAATCGATGTTGCCCGCGAGCAGATCGAGCAAAGCGGTGTCATTCGACTTGACGGCCGCCAAAACCACCGTGTTGATGGAGGGCTTGCCTGCCATCCAGTAGTTGGGGTTCTTGTCGTAGATGACAGCAGTCGGCGAGAACGACTTCAGCACGAACGGCCCCGTCCCCACTGGCTTGGTATTCGTATCGGTGTTAGGCGAGGTGTTGCTGGACCAGATGTGCTCGGGAATGATGTACACGCCCGCGATGAACACGAACATCGGAGTGTTCGGCTTGGAGAAGGTGAACACGACCGTGTTCGCCCCCGTCGCCGCCACCGAGGTCAGGCCGCTGCCCTTCCAGATGCTGTTCAGGTCGATCGCCGGGTATTGCTTTATGTAGTTGAACGTGAAAGCCACGTCGGCAGCCGAGAACGGCTTGCCGTCGCTCCACGTGACACCCGAACGTGTGGTGATCGTGAGCTTCAGGCCATCCTTTGACCACGCAGATTTCGTGCCGAGGACCGGCACTATCTGGCTCGTCACCGTGTTCAGGAAGAAGAGCTGCTCGTAAAGGCAACTCAGAGTTCCGCCGGCGTTGGTGCCATTGGGAACCATGGGGTTGAAGTTGTCCGCGATCGTCCCCCACGGCATCTCGATGTTCAGCGTCCCGCCGCTCGCCGCCGATGCGGCGCGCGCGGATGTCGTCACCCCGAGGGCCAGGCTCAGAACCACAGCCACCCCGACGACGCCGACGAGTGTCGCAAGCGCCCTCCTCGGCTTGATCGACTTGGCGCCCTGTTCAATACGGCGTTTCACAATGCCACTCCTTCCATTGCGCTATTGCATTCCTTCCGTTGCCCTTCGCACAAGATCGAGAGACAACCGGAAGAGAGACAACCGGAATGTTCCGGAAACACTATCTCACATCCAACCGCCAAGAACACAAAAAGATCTAAGAAAGACATAAGAAAGACATCGGTGGTTCCCCGGAATCGCCTGCTTCCCCGGTTACGGACTTTCCCGGAACATGCTTCAATGCATGTGTGAGACAGGTTGTAAACACAGGCCGTCATCGCCCTCATCGGGTAACGATTCGCGAGATCGCCGAGCTTGCCGGCGTCTCGGTCGCGACCGTCTCGCGCGTCGCCAACGGCCGCGGCGATGTCGCCAACGACACTCGTCTGCTCGTCCGCCGCATCATCCGCGAGCACGGCTACGTTGCCAACCGGAACACACGAGGCGTCTCCACAGGTTCCGAGCTCCTCGTCGTCGGAGTACTGGTGCCACTCGTGCATCGCGTCTACTTCTCGACCATCCTTGCCGGCGCAGCCGAGGCGCTCTGGGAGCGGAACATGCGGCTCGTACTCTCGCCGACCCTGCACGAGCACCAGCGCGAGATCTCGGTGCTCGAGAGGCTGATGCACGGGAAGAGCGACGGCGCCCTGCTGATCCTGCCGGACGAATCGAGCGAGGAACTCGAGCGCCTCCTCGACCAGGGATACCGGTACGTCGTCATAGACCCGCGGAAACCGCTGGCCGAGCGGATCCCGTCGGTGTCTGCCGCACACACGTCGGGCACCACTCAAGCGATGCAGCACCTACTCGGACTCGGTCACCGTCGGATCGCAGTGGTCACAGGCCCGGCCGGCTGGCCCGCGACCGAGGACCGCCGCCGCGGCTACCGCGCGGCGCTCGCCGGCGCAGGGATCATGCTCGACCCAGCCCTCGAGGTAGAGGGAGACTTCGAGGTCGCTGGAGGACGCAAAGCCGGCGACTACCTGTTTGAGCTGAGCGACCCACCGACGGCCGTCTTCGCCTTCAACGACTATCTCGCGATCGGCGTGATCCAGGCCGCGCGCGCATGCGGCCTGCGCGTTCCGGAAGACGTCTCAGTCATGGGCTTCGACGACCTCGAGCACGCCACGATCGTCACGCCACAGCTGACGACCATCCGCCAGCCACTCGCGGAGATGGGGCGAACAGCCGTGAGCATGCTGGTCCGTCTGCTCGAACGCCAACGATTCGAGACGCTCCACGTCGAGCTCGGAACGCGGCTCATCGTCCGCCACTCGACGGCGGCGGCTCCGCGCTAGCGCGTGCAGGTTCTGCGACCGACGACCTGATTGCACGCCGCAATGTCGATGCGTTCGAGGACGTCCTAGCGTCGAGCGGCGTCTTTCACGCTCCTCAGGCGCGAGATAAGCAGCTGAAGGAGAAGACGCCGAGGTGCCACAGTGCCGACCCCAGGCCCGAGCTCGAGCAGCTCGCCTTGGATGCGCATGTAGACCCACCTCGGGTTCTCGCGCACCAGCCGCCCGATCAGGCCACGCGTCTTAGCGCCAAGCGGGGGACAGCCGGGCCTGCGGCGACGGCCTCTTCGACCTCCCTCGTGCAGAGTTCGATGGCGGAGACGCGCACAAAGCTAGAGAGCCCCTAGCGGACTAAAAGACCCGTCGTCTGGGCGCTAGCTCGCGACGGGCTCCAGGCTAATCTGCATCAGCACGGTGTCGATCCACTGTCCGTGCTTGAAGCCGACCCTGACAAGCCGTCCCGCCTCTACGAAGCCGGCACTCCGATGCAGCGCCTGCGAGGCCGGGTCGCCGGTGTCGGCGATGACAGCAATCAGCTGCTCTATCCCCGTCTTCCGGCAGTTCTCGATCAGGGCGTCGAGGAGCAACCGGCCGATACCTAGGCGCAGGTTCGACGGAGCGACGTAGACGGTGTCCTCGACCGTGTGACGGTAGGCCGGACGCGGCCGCCAGGGATTCGCGTAGGCGAAGCCGGCAATCTCGCCGCCGACCTCGGCGACCAGGAAGGGCAGGCCGCGGGCGACGATGCTTACGGCTTTGGCCGACCAGGCATCGACATCCGGAGCAACCTCGTCGAAGGTGGCGCTGCCATTCGCTACGTAGTGAGCGTAGATCGCAGCCACCTGCTCCATGTCCTTCAGCTCGAGCGGGCGTAGGCTAGGTGTGCCTGTCACTGGTCTTCCTCCTTCGAATCGGCCGTAGCGTACTGCGCCGCGCGCCTCGTCGGGCCGTGAGCAGCGCCGCCGACCGGCGCCTCGGGGGAAATCGACGTATTCCCCGGCGTTTTCCCTCGATACCGTGTCACGCTCGTGGATGGGAGTGGAGAGGTGGGTATTGCCGCTCTGATCGCTTCAGCAGCTGCGCGCCTTTTCGCCGGCGAGCACGGCGAGGGCCTGACCTGCGCCGACGTTGAAGTCGAGTCTGATCGCCCCGGCGCGGGGTGAGACGAGCTCCGTCATATTGTCGCCAGTCTCCTCGAGGCAGGCGCCCAGCGCGTTCGAATAGGGGGAGAAATGAACGGCCAGCCGGTAGCGGCCGGGCCTGGAGAGCCATAGCTGGATCTGCGTCTCGCTGAGCGACAGAACTCGCGGCCGGCCCGGACCGGTGATGATCGACCGTGCTCCGGGAACTTCGTAGACAGTCAGGTTGGGTGCGCGGAAGACGGGCAGCAGTCCCGAGAGCCCACTTCTTATCAGCGCCGCCTCGTCGCGCGAGCTGTAATCGGTCGGAGCCTGGGTCAGGATCACGTAACGCACTCCCTGACTGCGCAGCCAGCTCAGATAGGCACGCCTGGTCGGATCCCTGTAGAGAATCTCGTTCTGCGGATAATCGTCCTGCCGAAACCAGCCGCGCGTGATCGGAATGCCGGCTTGTGGCAGGTAGGCCGCCGCCCAGTGATCGGAAGTATCGACAACCTCGACCCGGTAAGACGGTGTCAGGTTCTCATGCAGAAAGACGATCGCCGGGCTCCAGTAGTCCGGGTTGGAACCGGGATCGCTGCGCCCGTGGTTGAACCCCTCGGCGATCGGCCCGAGGTTCCAGAACAAGGCCAGTGCCAGCACCGGCGCGACGAAGAGACGCGGACGGTAGCCCCGGAGCGAGAAGGCGAGTAGAACGACCGGTAATGCCACCAGGCGCAAGCGCCCGACGTTGGCGCCGACCTGCGACGGCACCGCGAACACGATCAGGCTCGCGGCCAGGTAGACGGGAAAGATCCAACGAAGCAGCCGCGCGCGCTCCACACGCCAGGTCAGTGCGGCGCCGAATGCGCAGAATGTGACGATCTCGAGCAGCGCCCTGATACCGAACGGATAGCGACCCTGACTCGGGAACATGCGCCACGTGAGCAATCCGATGAAGACGCAAACGATCAGAGCCAGAGCCGGTGAGCGCAGTCGCGAAAGATCGCGCCGGTGCGCCAGTTCTTTTACCCGGCCCAACCCGAGCCCAGCGGTGACCACGGCCAGAAAGACGAAGGCGAGTGGACTTGCGATCATCGCCAGGGCGGAGAGCACCGCGAAACGCCAGCGAGCGTGCGACTGCAACGCCCAGATCGCATACAGCGCGATCATCGCCCCGAGCACGAAGGGGAACGCGGCCGAGAAGATGATCCCCGCCCAGAGCACCGCGAAGCTTCGACTCGACCAGCGCGCTGTCGAGCCCCATTGCCTTCCGATCACGACCGCGAAGGCGAAGGCGGCCGCGGCGATCGAGAGTGTGGCCAGCAGACGGATCCCGATCAGTCCCGCCAAGGGGTAGTAGAGCGGGCTGTAGGTGATGTAGCTGTAGCGTCCCGAATACCAGAGGTTGCTCCAGAGGGCGAGGCCGTGCTGGAGAAACTCCCAGCGCAGGTAAACGTGGGCGGCGAGGTCGTTCCCGGGCGGGCCGAGCCAGGCGAAGAGTGCGGCCAGAGTGCCCGCCAGAGATGCGGCGATGATCGCTTCTCGGAAGAGAGCGTCGGCCAACGCTGCGCGCAGACGGCGCGCAACCCTGCCCTGTCTCACGCAGCTGCTGACCAGGGCGCGGATCACGAGAAAAACCTACTCGTTCGGTTGATTGGCGGCAACGTAGATCTCCTACACGCCCGACGGGAATCCATGCTCACCCGAGTCTCGGTGGTGGTGGCCACGCTTGTGCGCGTGGCTGTGTAGGAGCTTGCCGTGACGATGCGTGTGCTCATGGACCAGGTTGGCGGAAAGGAGCAGCTCATAGTCGGCGAGGATCTCGGCGGGCACGCCTGCGCCAAGGCTGCGGTGCTGCTCGGAGAGGACGAGGCAACGGTCGGCGATCGATTCCAGCTGATCGAGCTCGTGGGTGGCGAATACGATCGTCTTGCCTGCCTCTCCGAGTTCGATCATCAGCTCGAGCAACCAGTGACGGCTGCGTGGATCGAGGCCGGCAGTGGGCTCGTCGAAGAGCAAGAGTTCTGGGTTCATCGCCAGCACCGAGGCGATCGCGACCCGCTTCTTCTGTCCCGCGGAGAGCTGGTAGGGCGCCCGTTCGATCAGATCCCCGATCTCGAGCATCGCCGTCACATCGCTGATCCGGGTTTCGATCTCATCCGGCTCGAGGCCGAGTTGTAGTGGCCCGAACGCGATCTCTTCGCGCACCGTCGGCGAGAAGACCTGCGCATCGGTGTTCTGGAAAACGAAGCCCACCCGCGAGCGAAAGGCGGCCGAGAACTGCTCGTCCTCGAGTTTCTCCGCGTTCACCTCCTCGCCGAAAGCCAGGTAGCTACCCCGGTCGGCGAAGAGCAACCCAGCCAGGATCTTGAGCAGCGTCGATTTGCCACAGCCGTTCGCGCCCAGAAGCGCCAGCCGCTGGCCGCGGGCGACCTCGAGTGAGACTTCCTCCAGCGCGGGAAAGCGCTCGAGGTAGGAGTAGGACAGGCCGTTCGCGACTAGTAGAGGCTCAGAGCTCATCTCGGAACGACATTCCCCTGCCCGTTCAATTGACGCGTTCGCGCGAGGGCACTTCTTTCCGCCGCCCGCCACCGAAGAGCGTCAAGCGGAATGAAGACCCGTCGACTGGGTGCGATCGGTGAGTGCGAGGCAAGGACGCAGTGTCGCGTTCGTAGCCGGAAGCTACGGGCGCGACCGAGGACGCAGTATCGCGCCGCCGAGCGCGGCCAGGCGATGGAGTGCTTCGTTTCGTTTGGCGCTCCAACAACCCACCCGCGGGGTCGTGAAACGGTACCGAGAAACTGCCCGGCGAATGTGCCGTTTCTGTGCCGAGCTAGCAGCACGCCATCGAGCTCGGCCAAGCGGCGTTGCGCTTCATCCCGGCGCGAGCTCTCAAAGTCCGAGCGCACGATCCCCTCCGATCGTGAGCAGTGCCAGAGACAGGCATGCTGCGAGCCAGACGCCGTCCGCGATGCACAGGGAAGAACGTTCGAGCAATCGCGCCTCGCCGCGATAGCCCCGCGCCAGCATCGCCTGATGAATCTCCTCGCTGAGTGCGTGCGCCTTGCCGAAGAGCGCACCGCCCGAAAAGCCGGCGACCACCCGCGCCCCGCGCCCGTCCTTCCTGCTCGAGACGGTCCGCGCTCTGCGCGCCGTGATCATCTCGGAGACGGCGTCGAGCAACACGAACAGGTAGCGATAGGCCATTCCGAGCACCAGCACGATCAGCCGCGGCGCCAGCAGCGCACGTAGCGCCGAGAGCAGCCGCGGCCAGGAGGTCGTCAGCGTCAAGAGCACCACCAGCGAGATCGACGTCGCCACCCGGCTGACGATCAGTCCCATCGAGGTCAAGCCCTGACGGGTCAGCCCGACCTCGTGCCCGAACCAGTGCCCAAGCGGCAGCACCACCTCGCCCGGTGTGACGAAGCTGAACATCGCCGGCGCCACGATCACGCCGGTGAAAAGTGGGATGAAGAGCCAGACCCGCTTGACGAACCAGCGAAGCCCGATCCGCGACGCGGCGGCCAGAACGAGAGTGAGCCCGTAGAGCCCGAGCAGCACCGGGATGTCCCGCACCAACCCGGCCGCGAGCAGAAGAGCGAGAACCCCGAGCAGCTTGGCCCTCGCGTCGAGGCGCTGCAGTAGACCTCTCCGCGCGGCGATCTCCTCGCTCAGCAGAGCCTGCCTGGCCACCCCCGCGAAACCGTCGATCGTCTTCTCGATCGCGCTGCCCCGGCGGCGCCGGCCGCTGCAGCCGATCGGGAAGGCGCCGGTCTCGCTTTCGAGTAGCCAGGAAGGCGTGGACGCGTTTCGAATCACACCGAGCCCGTCTGCACGTTCGGACGCCGCCGCGCAATCAGCCGGACGCCGGCGATGAAGAGAAAGATCACAGCTCCGACCGCCATCGCACCGGCGATCGCCGAGACGACGTAACCGAGATTCGCGTGCCTGCCAGACGAGAAGCCGTAATCGCCGAGCAGCTTGTGCTTCCAGAAGCCGTTGTAGTGCTGGAGCCCGCTGGGAATCGCACTCAGACCGTACGTGTGCAGGTCGAGGCCGCCCGGCGCATCCTCGCCGTAGGCGCCACCGGGCGCGAGCAGCCCAAGCGGCGAGAGAACGATCATGGTCGCGATCCCGATCAGAGCCCAGCGCAGCGCCGGCCGCCCGCTTTGCGGAGCCAGCTCCGCATCCGTGTCGACGATGCCTGCGTGGTTGATCCGAAGCAGCGGCAGATTCGCCCGTTGCAGATAGGCGACGATGCCGACGGTCAGAATGAACTCGGCGGCACCGGCGGCGGTGAGGTGCGCGAGCGCCATCGCGGGAATCGTCTGCGCAAGGTGGAAGGGCGCATAGAGCGGTGTCCCGTTCGCCGTGTGGAAGAGAACCGGCTGCAGTCCAAGCTCGGTCGCGGCGCAGAAAGCTGCCACGTTCAACCCGACGTAGCCACCGATGCCCGCCGCGAGCGCCCGCCGCCTAGATGCCAGCGATGTGTTCCGGGTCAATAGTCGGTAGACGCCGTAGCCGGCGAACGGCATCACGAAGGCCATGTTGAAGGTGTTGGCACCAAGCGCGAGCACGCCGCCGTCGCCGAAGAAGAGAGCCTGGATCACGAGCGCGACGCTGACGCAAACCACGGCCGCCCAGGGCCCGAGTAAGACGGCTATCAGCACCGCCCCGACCGCGTGCGCCGTCGTGCCGCCCGGAATCGGCACGTTGAACATCATCACCAGGAAGCTGTAGGCGGCACCGAGCGCCAGTAGCGGCGCGTGACGATCCTTGACGACCTTTTTCGCCCGGCTGCAGGCGATTCCGATCACGGGCACCATCGCGGCGCCGGCAACCGCGCAGGTGGCCGGGCTCAGGTAGCCGTCAGGGATGTGCATTTGGGCCGCCCTCGTGATCGCGACTCTCCTCGATACAGTCGGGACAGAGCCCGACGAGTGGGAAATGGGTGAAGCGAGCCTCGAAGCCGAAGCGCTCGAGCACCTGCCCGCGGATCTCGTCCAGCTCCTCCTTCGCAACCGAGCGAACGGCGTGGCAAGACTCGCAGACGAGGTACTCGTGCTCGGGCGCAGCCAGCGCATACAGCCCCGGCCCGTGGCCGAGATGGACGTGACGGACGAGCCCGACTTCCTCCAGCGTCTCCAGGTTGCGGTAGACCGAGGCGAGGTCGGAACGCGGCAGCCGGCCTTCCAGTCCCTCCGCTAGGCGCTCGGCCGAAAGCGGACCCTCGGCGCCGAAGAGCGCCTCGAGCACGAGCCGCCGGGCGGCGGAGGCGCGGAGACCGCGCTCGCGCAGAGCTTCGACGGCCGCCTCGACGCTGTCGGCGACGAGCGCCGGACTACGGTGGGTTGTGGTCAACTCCGCCTCCTCTCGAGATAGCGACGTAATTGCGAGTCGTTCGCAAAAACTAGCGATTCGCGCCTCGGGTCGCGCCGGTACCAAAGCGGCTGTCTCGGTTGCTAGGCTCGCCGCCTCATGGCACGGTCTCGGATCTCCTTCCTCCTCGCTCTGGTAGGCGCACTGGTGCTCGTTGCGACCTGCCCGGCCGCGACCTCGCTCGGGCGCGGCGCCTCCTATCTGCTCGCTCGTCAGCAATCCGACGGAGGCTTCGCCGAGTCTGGTGCCTCCTCGAGCGCCGGGCTGACAGCCTGGGCCGTGCTCGGGCTCGCGGCGAGCGGCCGGGCTCCCGCTCGAGCGCAGGCGGCCGCCGACTACATGGCTCAGGCCCCGGCACCCCAGGCGACCGACCTCGAGTTACGCCTGCTCGCACAGAGGGCGCTCGGACAGGACACGTCCAAACTCGCCGATGCGATCGAGCAACTGAAGCACGCAAGCGGCCGCATCGGCCCGGCGCTCAACTCGACCTACTGGGGCGCGATCGCGCTCGAGGCGGCCGGCCGCAACCCCGGCATCGCGACGGTTCGCTACCTCCTGCGCGCCCAGCGAGGGAACGGCGGCTGGTCCTGGAGCCCGAACGCAGCCCCCGACGCCGGCGACACAGCCGCGGCGATCCAGGCCCTGCGCACAGCCGGCGCCAGCGCCCGCTCGGCTCCGATCAAGCGAGCCGTCCGCTTCCTCCGCCGCTGCCAGAACCGAGA
>PMZQ01000100.1:39497-48006 GCA_003170155.1 Actinomycetota bacterium
GCCTTCCGCTATCTCGAAAAGCTGCAACGCCCGGACGGCAGCTTCCGCTACAGCACCCGCTACGTCACGACTCCGGCCTGGGTGACGGCGCAGGTGCTGTGCGCTCTTGCTCGTAAGCCGTTTCCGTTCTAGTCGCTACGAGGCCGCGATCGACGCGGCGGATGCGGCTCGGCTCGAGTTCTTGCTCCGCCGAAAGTGTCAGCCACTGAAGGGTGGCGGACTTTCGGCGGATTCAGGTGCAGTTGCGAAGCGCCTGCGCTTCGGGCAGGTTCTCCAGCCGCTTCAACGTCAGGTTCTCGATCTGGCGGACTCGCTCGCGGGTGACGCCGAAGGCGCGGCCGACCTCTTCGAGGGTGCGTGGGCGCTGGTCGTTGAGCCCGTAGCGAAGCTCGATCACGTGGCGCTCGCGCTCGGGCAGGGCGTCGAGCACCAGGGTGATGTCTTCACGCCGGAGCGAGAGCGTGGCGTTGTCGTAGGGCGACTCGGCCTGCTCGTCCTCGACGAGGTCACCGAGCGAGGAGTCCTCCTCCTCGCCGATCGGCTTTTCGAGCGAGATCGGCGTCTGAGCCATGCGCATGATCTCGCGCACCTCTTCGGGCTCGAGATCGAGCTCCGCGGCGATCTCCTCGGGGCGCGGGTCGCGGCCGAACCGTTGCACCAGTTGGCGCTCGACGTGCACGACCTTGCTCAGCTTCTCGACCATGTGCACCGGAATCCGGATCGTGCGCGCCTTGTCGGCGATCGCGCGGGTCACCGCCTGGCGGATCCACCAAGTGGCGTAGGTCGAGAACTTGTAGCCCCTGCGGTGGTCGAACTTCTCGACGGCGCGAATCAGTCCGAGCGAGCCTTCCTGGATCAGGTCGAGGAAGGAGAGCCCGCGGCCGAGATACCCCTTGGCGATCGAGACGACGAGGCGCAGGTTGGCTTCGATCATCTGCATTTTGGCGTTCATGTCGCCGCGCTCGATCCGCTTGGCCAGGGCGACCTCCTGATCGACGCTCAGAAGCGACACGCGCCCGATCTCGCGCAGGTACAGACGCAGCGAGTCGAGCGAAGGCTCAACCGAGAGATCGAGCTTGGGCGTCTTCGCCTCTTCTTCGGGAGCGAGCGGCTGCTCGTGAGGGAGGTGTTTGTGCGTCTCGCCCTCGACCAGGTCGATGCCGTGGTCGATCAGGCAGGTGTAGAAATCCTCGGCCTGTTCCTTCGTCAGCTCAACGTCTTCGAGCGCCGCGACGATCTCGTCGTAGTTGAGGACTCCCTTGTCCACGCCCTCGTTAACCAGCCGCTGGAGCTCTTCAACCTCCGGGAGAACGATCTCGACGGTGAGCATTGGCCTCGCTTTTCTGTTCGCTGGAGACTGTTGATGCGCCGTAGATATGGAAAAGAGCCGGCTTCTTGGCCGCTCGCGTCTTTCGCGACGGCCCGACGCTTTCCGGACTCGTCGCACACAAAAACCGATCGCCGAGGTTTTGTCAATGCGATCATTTGGCAATTTCCCCTGCGCCCGTCAGTCACTACGCTCGCGGACGGATAAGTGCCCGAGCTCTCGGAGGTCGAAGCTCCTTGCCGCTCGCTCGACGGATCCCTTTCGGCTGCCCCGATCGAGCAGGCCGGCCTTCAGGCTCGGCTTCGAGGATGGCATCAAGCTCGTACTTACCGAGCCCGGCATGCGCAAGCACGCGGGCGTCTGGTTGCTTGCACCAGAGGCGGCCGAGGAGTCGCTCGCTCGTCTTGAGTGCAGCCTTGCCTTACGCGAACAAGGGCTCGGCGACGAATACGCCCACCGGGCGCACGGCAAGCCTGACCTCCCTTGGCATGTATGCGCGACCCGATCGCGCTCGTCGCTTACAAGAAGCACGAGGTCTACCGCTACCCGGACTGTCAGACCGGCGCCCGGCCGCTCGCCGACCACCGGCTCTCGACGCTCTCGCGCTGGTTGTCCGTGCCCGCCTTGCCGGCGACCCCGGCTCGCTTACAAACTTCCCGCAAAGTGCGGACGAAACTTTTCCCCAGCTCCGGAGGAGATCTCGGGATAACCCATGTCTCCGTGTGGAACGCCTGGGGACAAGACGACCGGGACTACCTTCAGAATTGGAGAACGTGCGTTCTAGAGTCCCGACAAACGACTGCTTTTCGGGACAGGTCCTTTTTCAACAGGCGGTGGGAAACCGGACCTGGGGAACGGCTTGGAAAGCCCATTTGTGCCTCGACCCACTCGAGACCAGGATGAGGTCATGACGTCTGCCACCGTCAGTTTTATCGAGCCCGCGCGCGTGCCGCCGCAGAACGCCGAGGCCGAGGAGTACGTCCTCGGTGCGATGCTGCTTGCTCCCGGCGCAATCGGCACGGTCTCGGAGATCTGCAGGGCGGAGGATTTCTACCGGCAAAGCCACGGCAACATCTATCGGGCGGCACTCGCGCTGGATGGACGAGGCGAGCCGGTGGATGCGATCACCCTCGTCGACGAGCTTGACAAGCGCAGTGAGCTCGAGGGCGTAGGCGGGCGCTCGCGGATTCACGAGCTTGCAGCGCTCGTGCCCGCGAGCGCCAACGCCGGCCACTACGCACGCATCGTCCACGAGATGGCGATCCTGCGCGGCCTGATCGTCGCCGGCCAGGAGATCGCCGGGCTCGGCTACGACCGCCCGGGCGAGACGGTCGAGCTCGTCGATCGCGCCGAGCGGATCGTGTTCGCGATCTCGCAGAGCCGGCTCACGAGCGAGTTCAGCCACATTAAGCAGCTGCTCAAGGAGAGCTTCGAGCACATCGCCGTGCTTCATGAGGCCGGCGCCGAGATCACCGGCATTCCCTCGGGTTTCCGCGATCTCGACCGGATCACCTCCGGCTTCCAGCCCGGCAACCTGATCGTAGTGGCGGCCCGGCCTAGCATGGGCAAGTCGGCGCTGGCGCTCAACATAGCCGCCAACCTGGGCGTACGCGCCGAGATTCCGGTCGCCCTGTTCACGCTCGAGATGTCAAAGGCCGAGGTGACGCAGCGCCTGATGTGCAGCGAGGGAAAGGTCGAGTCTCAGAAACTACGCTCGGGCAAGCTCCAGCCCGAGGACTGGCCCAGGCTGACCGGCGCCTGCTCCCACCTCGAGAAAGCACCGATCTATGTCGACGACACCGGCTCGATCACGATGATGGAGATCCGCTCCAAGGCCCGGCGCCTGAAGATGCGCGAGCCCAAGCTCGGGTTGATCATCGTCGATTACCTGCAGCTGATGACCTCCGGCGCCTCGATCGAGAATCGCGTCCAGGAGGTCTCCCAGATCTCGCGCCAGCTCAAGGTACTGGCCCGCGACCTGGAGGTGCCGATCCTGGCCCTCTCGCAGCTCTCGCGAGCGGTCGAGCAACGCCAAGACAAGCGCCCGATCCTCTCCGATCTGCGCGAGTCGGGAGCGATCGAGCAGGACGCTGACATCGTCGCCTTCATCTTCCGCGACGAGTACTACACCAAAGAGGAGTCTGAGCATAAGGGTGTGGCCGAGCTGATCGTGGCCAAGCACCGAAACGGCCCGACCGACACGGTCAGGCTCTCGTTCCTGCGCCGTTTCGCCAAGTTCGACAGTCTGCTGGCATGAACGGCGCACCGGCAGAGATCGTTCTGTCGCCGCGCGGGCAGGCAATCACGTTCGTAGCCCGATCAGGAATCGCACCGAGAAGGCGCGGGACGTCCGGCGCCGAAAGGACAATGAATTACTCCAAGGCTCGGGGCGGGAGGAGGAGATGACAAAGGACGGAACACAGACGGTTTGGCTTGGTCCCGACGTTGTGCGCTTCGCTGTCCTCTGTGAGGCTTGCCTGGCCGAGTGCGCGCCCAAGGAAGGCCGCTACGCAACCGTGCTCGAGGGGGAGCTTCCGCTCGCGCGATCGCGCGAGGCGGCGACCTGCCCGCACGGGCACACCCTCGAGATCGTGCGCGTGAGCGCTACACGCAGAGCCGCGTAAGAATCCGGAGAAAGTCTGGCGACTTTCTCCGGCGGGTTCGCTCGAGCGCTGAGGTAGTCCACGGTGGGAAATCGAAAGATTTCCCACCGGCTACACTCTCGCCCGTGCCTGCAACCGTCGTCGTAGGCGCTCAGTGGGGAGACGAGGGTAAGGGCAAGATCGTCGACCTGCTGGCGCAAAGCTCAGATCTGGTCTGTCGCTATCAGGGTGGCCCGAACGCGGGTCATACGATAAAGATCGGCGAAGAGACCTTCAAGATCCGCCAGATACCGACCGGAATCATCTCCGGGAAGGTCTCCGTGATCGGGAACGGCTGCGTCGTCGATCCCGAAGTCCTGATCGGGGAGATCGACGAGATCGAGAACCGGGGCTACTCGACCGAGCCACTCTGCCTGTCGGGCAGCGCGCACCTGATCATGCCCTGGCACGTGGCGATCGACCAGGCCTCGGAGCGGCGGCTGGGCAAGCTCCAGATCGGCACGACCAAGCGCGGCATCGGGCCCGCCTATGCCGACAAGGCGCTGCGGATCGGCATCCGCGTTCAGGACGTGCTCGACGCCAAGATCCTGCGCCAAAAGATCGAGGTCGCGCTGGCCGAGAAGAACCACTGGCTGGAGCGCGTCTACGACGCCCCGCCCTTCGATCTGGAGGACGTAGCCGAGCGCTACGAGGAGTACGCGAAGCGCCTGCGCCCCTTCATCAAGGACACCTCGCTGATCGTCGACCAGGCTCTCAGGGATGGTAAGCGCGTGCTCTTCGAGGGCGCACAAGGGACGCTGCTCGACCTCGACCACGGCACCTATCCCTTCGTCACCTCCTCGAACCCCGTCGCCTCGGGAGCAGCCACCGGCGTCGGCGTCGGGCCCAACCGCATCGACCAGGTGCTCGGGGTCGCCAAGGCCTATGTCACCCGCGTCGGCGAGGGCCCGTTCCCGAGCGAGATCGAGGGCCCCGACCAGCAGCGGGTGCGCGTGACCGGCGGCGAGTACGGCACCGTCACCGGGCGCGAGCGCCGCTGTGGCTGGCTCGACCTGGTCGCGCTCCGCTACGCCGCCCGCCTGAACGGCTTCACCGCACTGGCGCTGACGAAGCTCGACGTACTCTCGATCTTCGACGAGATCCCCGTCTGCGTCGCCTACCGGCTCCCGAGCGGTGAGAGCAGCGGGAACTTCCCCGCTCACCAGAGCGACTTCCATCACGCCGAGCCGGTCTTCGAGACGCTGCCCGGCTGGGCCGAGCCGCTCGACGGGACAGAGTCGATCGCTGACCTACCCGAGGCGGCGCGCCGCTACGTCGGCTTTGTCGAGCAGGAGCTCGGCATCCCGGTCGCCTTGATCGGCATCGGGCAGGAACGCGATCGCGTGCTCTACGGCGAAGCTTCCTCCGCGCTCCTCTAACCGACCGGCGTCAGAAGATGAGAGACCCGATCACGACGCCGATGACGACCGGGATCGTCGCTGCCACCACCATCAGCCGCACCAGTGCCGGACGCATGTCGTAGACGCGTGCGATCGTGAGCAGGTGGAAGGCCGGCGGCATCGCCGCGAGCAGATAGAAGGTGGAGGGGATGTGGGCACCGAAGGCTGCACCAATCGCGAGCAGAATGAGCGGGCCGACACCGATCTTGAGCGTCATCGCGCCGGTCGCGCGGGCGACCTCGGTCAGATCGTGCTCGACCCGCTCGAGCGGTAGCGAGACACCGAGCACGAGAAAGCCGTATGGGCCGATCACTGCCGCGGCGACGTCCTCGACCTTGCCGATGTGGGGAATGTGAACGCCGGCAGCCCGCAGCGAGAGCGCGGCGATCAGCGTCCAGAGCGGCGGATTCAGCAGCACGGCGGCCAGGCGCGAGCGTCCGCCCGTGGCGGTCGCGCGCTTTCCGAAAAGGCGCCCCACCGCTACCGAGACCGACGACATCGGCACCCCGAACGAGAGCTGGTCGTAGATAACGGCCTGGGTCAGACCGGTGTGGCCGAAGACCAGCTGGGCGAGCGGATAGCCGATGAAGCCCGTGTTTCCGATCGCGCCGGTGATGGTCAGCGCGCCCTGCTCATCGCGCTCCTTCGTGACGAGGCGCGCGTACAGGTAACTCAATCCGACGAGCAGCCAGGTGCTCGCGATCACGGCTGCGACCGCCATTCCGAGCCTGCTCGTGAGCGAGACGTTGAGGAAGGTCGCGAAGACGAGAACCGGGATCACGAGCCAGAAGCTGATGTTCCAGATCCAGTCGCGAACGCGCTCCTGCGAGCGCAACCGCTGCAGGAAAAGTCCAATCACGAGGGCGACCAGAAGGAAGGCGAGCTTGACCACGCATCCAGGCTATCGACCACGCCCGCCGCTGGAACGCTTAGATTTCCCTAGGTGCCCCATCAAGCAATACCACCCTCCGGCCCCTGGCCCGCTATCACGCGGCGCGCTGCTGCGTCCTCAGTCGCGCCCGTACTAACCAGTACGAAAGCTCCCTGCGTCCTAGCATCGCTTGGTGCTAGCGACCCAGAAACTCGGAAGCATTACTTGAAGGGGCACTGATGAAGGTCTTGATCGTCGGATCGGGTGGTCGCGAGCACGCGCTGGCTTGGAAGCTGGCGCAGAGCCCGAAGCTGACCGAGCTGCACGCGGCGTCCGGGAACCCGGGCATCGCCTCACTCGGTAGCTGCCACCCCGTGCGCGCCGACGACGGCGAGAGCTTGCTCGCGCTCGCCCGCCAGCTCGCGATCGATCTGGTCGTGGTCGGGCCGGAGGTGCCGCTCGTGGCCGGGGTCGCCGACCAGCTCAGGCACGGAGGTATCGCCGTCTTCGGGCCGGGGCGCGAGACGGCCATGCTCGAGGGCTCGAAGTCGTTCGCCAAAGAGCTCATGCTCGCCGCCGGAGTGCCTACGGCGAAGGAGTTCGCCGAGCCGGTGGCGCCCTGCGTGGTCAAGGCCGACGGCCTGGCGGCCGGGAAGGGCGTCTTCGTCTGTCCCGACGCCGAGTCGCTGGCAAAGGCGCTGAAGGCGGTCGAAGCCTTCCCCGGTAAGCCAATCTTCGAGGAGCTGCTGGTTGGAGAGGAGCTGTCGATGCTGGTGCTCGCCGCCGGTGAGGAGACACTCGCGCTGGCGCCGGCCCAGGATTTCAAGCGCGCCTACGACGGCGATCGGGGCCCGAACACCGGTGGCATGGGCTCCTACTCCCCGGTTCCGGGCGTCGGCTCAAGCGAGGTGGACGCGATTCTCGACCAGGTGCACCGCCCCGTTCTGGCCGAGCTGGCCGAGCGCGGGCATCCCTTCATCGGCGTCCTCTATGCCGGGCTGATGCGCACCGATGAAGGCATCAAGGTGCTCGAGTTCAACGTCCGCTTCGGCGATCCCGAGACACAGGCGATTCTGCCGCGGATCGAGGGCGATCTGCTCGAGGCGCTCGCCGAGGCCGCAAATGGCTCACTCGCGGACGCCAAGCTAGGCGTCTCGGAGGAAGCGGCGGTGACGGTCGTGCTCGCCGCCGGTAACTATCCGGCCGGCTCCGACAAGGGTTCCCCGATCGAGGGCATCGCCGATGCCGAGGCAACCGGAGCGGTCGTCTTCCATGCCGGTACCGCGGTGTGGGACGGAGCTCTGGTGACGAGCGGCGGACGGATCCTGAACGTGAGCGCGCTCGGTCCGACCATCGCCGCGGCGCGCGAGCGAGCCTACGTCGCCTGCGAGAAGATCAGCTGGGAAGGAATGCGCTACCGCACCGACATCGCCCTCGCGGCGGCCGAACGGGAGGCGAGCGCGAGTGCCTGAGCGGTTGCTGGTGGGCGTCCTGATCGGCTCCGAGTCGGATCGCGAGCGCATGCAATCGTGCCTGGACGAGCTCGAGAGCCGAGACATCCCGTTCGAGCTCGAAGTGCGCTCGGCGCATCGTTCGCCCGATGCCGTCGCCGAGTACTGCCGCGGTGCCGCCGGACGCGGACTGAAGGTGCTCATCTGCGGCGCCGGCATGGCCGCGGCGCTGCCCGGGATGGCTGCCGCCTACACCGAGCTGCCGGTGATCGGCGTGCCGCTCCGCTCCGAGAAGAGCGCGATGGACGGGATGGACGCACTACTCGCGATCGCTCAGATGCCGCCAGGCGTCCCGGTCGCCACGGTCTCGATCGACGGTGGCCGCAACGCCGCGATCCTGGCCGCACGCATCCTCGCTCTGACCGAGCGCTGATGCTCTCGCAGGCAAATGCCGACCGCGCCTGGGTCTCAGGCCAGCTCCTACTCATCGCTCTGGTCGTCGTCGCGGCGGCGCTCGGGCGACACTGGCCCGCTGCGCTCGTCCTGGCAATCGTCGGAGTCGCAGTCGCCGCCCTGGGTGGGCTGGCGATGCTCTGGGGTGGGAGCACTCTCGGCCGTTCGCTCACTCCCTTCCCGAGCCCACGCGGAACCCACCTCGAGCGCGGGCCCTACCGCTTCGTCCGCCACCCGATCTACGGCGGCGGCATCCTCGTGGCGACGGGCATCGCGCTCGCCTCCAGCCCGCTCGCACTCGCGCCGGCGCTGGCGCTCGTCCCCTTCCTCCTGGTCAAGGCGCGCTACGAAGAGAGGTTGCTCGC
>PMZQ01000117.1 GCA_003170155.1 Actinomycetota bacterium
AGCTAGTCCCGCGAGTATCGCGACTGACGATAGTCCTCGACACACTTACGACTGGAATACCACTGCCCGTTTGCCTGCGTCGCCTGAAGGCGCCCGCGCTTCGCCGCCAGTACCAGTGCGTTGTGTGTGAACCCCATGTCGGTTAGAGCAGAAAACGGGACATACCGGTGGTCTCCCGCGAGGCCCGGGATCAGGAACCGGTCGATTCCGTGCTTCACGGATCTCGCCAGAACCTCGCCGAGGAGACCCGGGTCGCCCTCATCGGCGCGGCGAAGGCCATCCAGGTAGCTGTCTCGCGTTTTCTTGTGAATAACCGCCGGTGGATAGCCGGATCGAACCAACAGCAGGTTGAGCACGAGCCGACCTACACGACCGTTGCCATCGTTGAACGGGTGGATACGCTCGAAAGCGGCGTGAACCTCGGCAAACTCCTCGATCACGTGCTGATAACCGGCGAGCCAAACGGTCGAGCCGGTCTCGTTCGCTTTCGTCAGCCAGTCATCGAGTAAGGGCCGGATACCTGTCCAAGGCGGCGGTGTAAGCCCGGGTCGCAATGGCTCGATATTCGTATGCCGAAACTCTCCCGGCGCGTCCTTCGAGTCCAAATGGGCCGGAGGGAAAAACCTCCAAGCGGACTCGACCACTCGCTTGTGGATCTCACGCAGCTCCGTAATGGACACCCCGGCCGTTGAGGGCCCTTTTACAGCCTGACCGTAAACCCACAGCGCCGCATCGGCGTAGCCTTTGACCTCCAGATAGGAAGCGAGCTCCTTACTCCCGGTTGCCCGTCCTTCGAACAGGAGCAATTGAACCTCTCGCGCGACGAGCGTGTTTCCTTCCATCGCTGTCGAGTGGTGGGCTTCTTCCTGCCAGATGTCCTCCCAGATCCCCTTCATCTCGTCGAGGCTCGGCAGCCCACCCATGGCCTCGAGATCGACGACCGCGCGGTCTAACCGCTCGTATATCGCCTGACGACTCGGACGAGGCATTTGACCTCATTATAACCACGCGCCGTGATCTGGTCAAAATATCTGACCAGTCTTCCGATGACTAATACCACAAGGTCAAAACCGCTGTCCAGAACAACGATAAGACAGAGAGGTCATCCCGACTGGTCACCGACAGCGAGCTCCGCAATCGCTTGCTCGATCGCCTGCCAGGTGAGGCGAATGTCCTCGTCGGTCGTGCGCGCGTTGGCGATCGCCCAGCGGATCACGTAGCGATCCTTCAGGCGCGTGTGCGAGAGGAAAGCGGTACCGCTCGAGTTGATTCGCTCGAGCAGCGCCTCGTTCGCCTCGTCGGTACCGAGCAGGCGGAAGCAGATGGTGGAGAAGGGACGCGGCGCGCAGAGCTCGAAGCGGTCGTCGGCTCGGACGAGCTCCTCGACCAGGCCGGCCAGGCGCACCGAGGTCCGGATGTTGTTCTGCAAACCCTCGCGCCCGTACCAGCGCAGCACCGCCCAGAGCTTGAGCGCCCGCATGCGCCGGCCCAGTGCCGGACCGTACTCCATCAGGTTGAGCGCGTCCTCCGGCGTGCGCAGGTACTCAGGGACGAGGCTGAAGGCGGCACGCAGGTCGTCGGGGCGGGCGGTGAACAGGCAGGAGCAGTCCATCGGCGTGAACAGCCACTTGTGCGCGTTGACGATGAAGGAGTCGGCCAGCTCGACGCCCGCGAGCGCCCAGCGAAACTCCGGGCAGACCGCGGCCGAGCCGGCATAGGCGGCGTCCACGTGCAGCCAGGCGCCGTGCTCCTTGCAGAGCGGCCCGATCTCGGGCAGCGGGTCGACCGAGGTGGTCGAGGTCGTGCCCAGAGTGGCGACGACCGCGCAGACGTCGCCGCGGGTCAGCTCCTCGGCCAGCCTGTCGACGCGCATACGGAAGTCGTCGTCTACCGGGATCGTGCGCAGCTCGAGCTCGAGCAGGCGGCAGGCCTTGGCGACGGAAGAGTGCGCCTCCTCCGAGCAGAGCACCGCGCGGCGACCGGCACCGGCCTCGCGCGCCGCGGCAAGCGCCGACAGCGTCGAGGTCGAGGCGGTGTCCTCGATGTGCCCGAACCAGTCCTGCGGCAGGCCGAGCAACTGCCGGATCCAGCCCAGCGCCAACTCCTCCAGCTCGGTACCCGCCGGCGAGCTGCGCCAGAGCATGGCGTTCACGTTCAGGGCCGCGATCAGCATCTCGGCCAGGATCCCTGGCTCCGAGGCGGTGGTCGGGAAGTAGGCGAAGAAGCGGGGATGGTTCCAGTGCGTCAGGCCCGGCAGAATGATCCGCTCGAGGTCTTCGAGCACGGCGGAGAAGGGCTCACCTTGCTCGGGCGGCTCGGAGGGAAGCTGCGCCAGCACCTCGCCCGGCTCGACCTGTGCCAGCACCGGCAGCTCCGGCAGGCGCTCGAGAAAGCCTGCCACCCATTCGCTCGCGGCCTCGGCGCTCCGGCGAAAGCTCAGGATTTCTTCTTGGCGCGCAGGATCTGTCCCCAGGGACGGGTGTTCAGTACCTGCTCGCTCGTCAGCCATGCTCTCCTCGCTTGTGCCAGGCCCAACTCGATGCTCATCAGAGTCACCGTCCGGTGCCCGTCGCTTGAGATCACGATCTTAGCCCCTGCCTCGCCTGCAAGGCGCGCATGAACGTCGCGGAGATCGAGCCGATCGGGCTGACCGTTCATCTCCAGCGCCGTTCCGGTCTCGACCGCCTTGGCGACCAGGCGCTCGATCGCCACCTCTGGTTCACGCCGGCCGATCCTGCGCGCGGTCGGATGGGCGATGCAGTCGACGTGCGGGTTCTCCATCGCGCCGAGGATGCGCTCGGTCGGGCTGCGCTCAAAGGAGGTGTGCAGCGCCCCGAACACCCAGTCGAGCCGCGCCAGCTCCTCGTCGGGAAGATCCATCGATCCGTCGGCCCTGATCGCCGACTCGACCCCGGCGAGGATGTGGAAGGGCGCGAGCCTCGCGTTCAGCGCCGCTACCTCTTCGAGTTGCGCCTCCAGCCTCCCGTCGCGCAGGCGATCGCCGTGATCGGTAAGGGCCATGTACTCGTAGCCGCGCTCGATCGCGGCCAGCGCCATCTCCTCGATCGAGGCGCGCCCGTCCGACCAGTTGGAGTGAACGTGCAGGTCGCCGCGCAGATCGCCAAGCTCGATCAGGCGCGGTAGCGAGCCCGAGCGAGCCGCCTCGAGCTCACCCGAGCCCTCCCTCAACTCGGGCGGGATGTAGGCGTAGCCGAGCAGCTCGTACAGCTCCTCCTCGCTGCGAGCGGTCACGATCTCGCCTGTCTCGACGCTGGTCACGCCGTACTCCGAGACCGACAATCCACGCCTGACCGCGTCCTCGCGCAGCTCGATGTTGTGCTGCTTGGAGCCGGTGAAATGCTGGAGCACGTTGCCGTACGCCTCCGGCGTGACGACGCGCAGATCGAAGTGGAGGCCGTTCTGGCCGACGACCTCAGCCTTGGTCTCCCCGGCCCCGGCAACCTCGGCCACCCAGCCCAAGGCCGTGAACTTCTCGATCAAGGCCGCCGGCTCGGCCGAGGTGGCGATCAGGTCGACGTCGTGCACCGTCTCGCGGCGGCGCCTGACGCTGCCGGCCTCGGAGACTTCGACCGTCTCGGCCAGCCCGGCGATCTGGTCGCAGACCTCCAGCGCCGCCGGCAGTGCCTGCCCGAGCAGCACGCGCCGCTCGCCCGGATCGGCGGCACGCTCGAGCGCCCGCAGCACCTTCGCCTCGATCGACGATCCCAGGCCGGGCAGCGTCCGCAGGCGCTCCTGCTCGGCCGCGCGCCGAAGCTCTTCGGGCGTCGTCAGGCCCAGCTCGATCCAGAAACGCGCGGCGGTCCTGGGGCCGATCCCGGGCAGGCGCAGGAACGAGACGACCCCGGCCGGGACGCGCTGCTCAAGCTCGGCCAGAGCGTGGATCTTTCCGTCCCGGTCGATCTCGCGGATCTTGCCCTCGATCGTCTTGCCGATCCCGGGGAGATCGGTGGCCCGCCAGGTCCGGGCCAGCTCGGCGACCGAGCGCGAGCTGGCGAGAATCTGCTTTGCGGCGCGGCGGTAGGCGTTGATGCGAAAGCTGTCGCCTCCCTCCAGCTCGATCAGATCGGCGAGCAGCTCGAACTGGGCGGCAACCTCGACATTCGACGGCATACGGGCGGGCATGGGACCGATGTTATGCCCTACCTCGCCTGGGTAGTTTCGGCCGGGCTTGAGCTACGAGCATCTCATGGCGCGCATTCCGTTGCACGAGGACGAGGGAGACGAGGGCAGCGAGCCAGCGGATGAGGAATGATTCAGGCGTGCGTGCCTGCGTCTGCCTCCCCACCTACAACGAGCGCGAGAACCTCGAGCCGATGCTTCGCGCCCTTGGCGGCGTCCTCGGCCCGACCGACCGCGTGCTCGTAATCGACGACGGCTCGCCGGAC
>PMZQ01000032.1 GCA_003170155.1 Actinomycetota bacterium
TAATCGACGACGGCTCGCCGGACGGCAGCGGCGAGATCGCCGAGAGCCTGAAGACGGAGCTCGACTTCGTCGACGTCCTTCACCGCGAGCAGAAGGAAGGCCTCGGGCGCGCTTATATCGCCGGCTTCGCCTGGGCGCTCGAGCACGGCGCCGAGCTGGTGCTGGAGATGGACTGCGACTTCTCGCACAACCCGGCCGACGTGCCGCGCCTGATCGAGGCCGCGTACGACGCCGACCTCGTGCTCGGCTCGCGCTACGTTGCCGGCGGCGGCACCCGGAACTGGAGCCCGGTCAGGCGCGCCATCTCGATCGGCGGCTCCTTCTACGCGCGAACGCTCCTGCACGTCCCGATCCGCGACCTGACCGGCGGCTTCAAGTGCTACCGCTGCGAGGTGATCGAGGCGATCGAGCCCGGCACGATCTCGGCGCGCGGCTACGCCTTCCAGATCGAGACGACCTACCGAGCCCTGCGCGCCGGTTTCCGCGTGGAGGAGCTTCCGATCGTCTTCTCCGATCGCGTCGCCGGCGGCTCGAAGATGGGCAAACGAATCGTGCTCGAGGCGTTCTGGAAGGTGCCGGCGCTGAAGCTGGGCCGCTGGCGACCGTAGCGTCACGACAAGATACCTGCTTGCTTCCACTACTTCACGCCTTCACTTAAGGCGGCAACAAAAGCGCTTTATGATGGCTTTCTCGTTCTTACGACTCCTGAGAATGCCTTGCTACTCTGCTGTTGCTGAGCATTCTGAACACTTCTCTACCAATTCCTCAGGAGCGCGCGCCTTGATCTCGGCAGAAAACGCAAAGAAACTCATGGCGTTAGCTATCGAGGAAGCACAGAGATCCGTCAATGAAGATGAGGGAGTACACCCTCTCGTCGGAGCGATAATTGCGAGTGGTGACGGCGAGGTTCTTACCACCGCTCATAGAGGTGAAGACGGAACCGGGCGGCATGCGGAATTCATCGCGCTCTCCAAAGCGACAGAAGAGTCGATCGACCTTACAAACGCCGAATTGTTCGTAACACTCGAGCCGTGTACGGCAAGAGGCCCCGGTAAAACACCGTGCGCGCAGCGGATTATCGAGAGCGGTATCCGACGAGTGCACATTGGAATGCTTGATCCGAATCCATATATCTTAGGACACGGGGACAGCGCTCTGAACTGGGAAAGGATCAAAGTAGAGCACTTTCCGAGTGAACTCGTTCATGAACTTCGTGAACTAAACGCCGAGTTCATCGCGCTTCATGAAAAAGCACACCTTCCGGCAACTTCTCTTTACGTAAGCACTCAGATCTGTGACATCGTTCTGCAGGAACTCCAGCGGGAAGGAGTCGGAATACACGAGCTCCCGTACGAATGGGACGTTTCGATCACGGACCTCATTCAATTCTGCCGCTCTTATTCTAGTTTGAAGCCAGCGGAGCTCACTGAAACGCTCTATATGGTTCGAGGACGAGCTTACGATAAAAAGTACGCGACTTATGATTATTCTAATGACGCCAGAGGCTGCAGGCCCGAGTGGAAGGACGATTTCCGATCGGTTCTGAGCCGTCTCGAGCTCGATGATTTCGACGATCGCCACATTATCAACGTTGGAATCGGCAATGGCTTAGAAGGGTTAGGTCTTTTCGATAAAGCAAGCGATCTGACACTTATCGATATCGGCCGACTTTCTCTTGATGCAGCAAAGAAACTTCTACCCAACGCTACTGCGTTCACTGCAAGTGCAGAGAGACTCGAGCCCATACATGACTCATCTCAAGACGTGTATGTCTCCTTGAGGACGTACCAGTCTTCTTACTTGGATGTGATAGCAAGCGTCAGAGAAGCACACCGTGTTCTTCGCGCGGGTGGCCTGTTCGTTGCTTCCGTCGCCAACGCTTTCGTAGTCGAAGACGGTGCGATTGTTTCGGGACTTGTTATCCCTCATACGACTACCGTAGATCGAGACAGGCCATTCGCAGTCGCGGAGAAAATACGCCGTCATTTGACGATTATGAAGTTCGCTGATGTCGGCGTATTTTCTGGGTATACGGAGATTTATGTATTCGGACGAAGGATTGTATAGCCGGCGCTTTGCACGTTCATCAAGATAGATTGAACGCGACAAGAAGACCGCTATCGATTCGTTTGGAAGTGATCCCAACCGGAGAGCTCCACCGGCTCGCCGTCCTGAAGGAAGACCACGCCCTCGCCCTCCTCGCAGCGGCCGATAACCGCGAAGCGGCCGGGCTCAGGGACGGCGGTCAGTAGCTCGTAGTCCTCGCCGAAGGCGCAGGCGAGCTCGTACACATCCCGTTTGACGTGCGCGGCGATCTCGGCCACGCCCGCGGCGACGGGCACCCGCTCGAGCTCGATCACCAGGCGGCAGCCCGAGCGCTCGGCGATGCGCTGGGCGTCGGAGGCGAGCCCGTCCGAGATGTCGAGCATGGCGTGAGCGGTGCGGGCCAGCTCCTTTCCTTCGGCGACGCGCAGGGGCGGGCGCAAATGCGAGCGAACGAGCGGGCTCTCGATCCCTTCTTTCAGGCAGTGGAAGCCCGCGGCGGAGGCTCCGAGCGGGCCGGTGACGACGAGCAGATCGCCGGGACGGGCTCCTTCTCGGCCGGGTACCCGCGCGGCCCGGCCGAGCGCGGTCACACTCAGGTAGAGGCGATCGGCCGAGGTCGTGTCGCCGCCGAGCACCGGCACCCCGGCCTCGGCAATCCCCTCGTAGAGCTCGATCACGTCGTCTGCCTCGGTCTCGCCGGGCAGCCCGAGCGAGACGATCAGGGCCTCCGGCTCGGCGCCCGAGGCGGCCAGATCGGAGATATTGACGGCCGCCGCCTTGTAGCCGAGATCGCGCCAGCTCGCCCAGTCGAGGCGGAAGTGAACGCCCTCGACGAGTGCATCCTGCGTGACGACGAAATCGGGCGCAAAGCGGGCGGCGTCGTTCTCGATCCGCTGCACCAGGCCGCGGCGCGCGAGCTCGCCGAGCAGGCCGAACTCTCCCAGCTCAGAGAGCCGCATCGATCGCCTCGATGATTGCGCGCGAGTCGCGTGCGGCGCGGATCACGGCCACGCCCGAGGCACCCGCACGGATGCAGTCGAAGGCGTTGGAAGCATCGACACTGCCGATCGCCACCACTGGAATCGACACCGCCTTGCAGATCGCAGCCAGGCCGTCCAGCCCGATCGCGGGAGCGGCGTCGGTCTTCGACGGCGTCGTCCAGACCGGCCCGGCGCCGATGTAGGCCGCACCGCGTTGCTGGGCCTCGACGGCCTCCTCGACGCTCGAGGCCGAAAGCCCGAGCACGAGCCCCGCCGCCAGCGCCAGCTCGATGCCCTCGTCGCTACGTCCGAGATGAACGCCGTCGGCCGCAAGCGCGATCGCCGCCCGCACGTCGTCGTTGACGATAAAGGTCGCCGGAAGCTCGCGGAAGGGCCGGCCTCGCTCGATCAGCTCATCCGTCGGCAAGCCCTTCAGGCGCAGCTGCACGACGGTGGCTCCAGCCTCGACGGCAACACGGGCGGTCTCGATCTCCTCGACGATCGCGTGCAGCCTCATCGAACTCGCCTCAAAACGAAGCACTCCGCCGCCTGGCCGCGCTCGGCAAGCACGATTCGTTGTCCTCGGTCGCGCCCGTAGCCGCCGGCTACGAACGTGGCGCTGCGTCCTAGCCTCGCACTCACCGATCGCACCAGGAGCCGATTTCGTTAGGAACGTGCGGCCGAGGCGGTCGAGGCGCGGATGCCGGGGGCCGCACGGTTCGTGAAGGCGCACCGGTGGTGCGGGAAGCGGACCGGGTGGTCACTGGCGCCGTGGATCGGCCGCATTGGTCGTGTGAGCCTGGCGGAATCGGCTCCCG
>PMZQ01000066.1:0-8515 GCA_003170155.1 Actinomycetota bacterium
CAAGAGCCGCGTTCTCCTGGTTGTCTCCGATCGCATCTCGGTCTTCGACGTCGTGCTGCCGACCGAGATCCCCGACAAGGGCCGCGTGCTCACCGGCATCTCGGGCTTCTGGTTCGGGCGCACGCGCGAGATCGTCCCGAACCATCTGCTCGGACTGAGAGCGGACGGGCGCTCGAGCGAGTGCCGGCGCCTCGAGATGCTGCCGCTCGAGTGCGTGGTACGCGGCTATCTGGCCGGCTCGGGCTGGAAGGACTACCAGCGCTCCGGCAAGATCGCCGGGCACACGCTACCGCCCGGCCTGGCCGAGTCCGAGCGCCTGCCGGAGCCGATCTTCACACCTTCGACCAAGGCACTGGTCGGTCACGACGAGACGGTCGATCGCGCCCGGGGCGTCGAGCTGGCGGGCGAAGAGCGCTACGACCAGCTCGAGGCAGTCTCACTCGATCTCTACCGCTTCGCCGCGGCCCACGCAGCCGAGCGGGGAATCCTGCTCGCCGACACCAAGTTCGAGTTCGGGCTCGATCCGGACGGCGCCCTCGTGCTCGCCGACGAGCTCTTCACGCCCGACTCTTCGCGCTTCTGGCCGGCGGACGCCTACCACCCCGGCGGCCCGCAGCCCTCCTTCGACAAGCAGCCGGTCAGAGACTGGACCGAGGCCACGGGCTGGGACAAGGCATACCCCGGCCCGAAGCTGCCCGAAGAGGTCGTCAACTCGACNNAGGGCGCGCTACGTCGAGGCCTTCGAGCGACTGACCGAGATCTCATTCAACGATTATCTGGCGAACCCGGAGGTGGTGCTCAGGTGAAAGCGACGGTGCTGGTGCGACCCAAGACGGGAATCAAGGATCCGCAGGGCGAGGCCGTCAGGGGCTCGCTCGCCAAGTCGGGCTTCGACATCGTCAGCGTCCGCATCGGACGTGTGGTCGAGGTCGAGCTGGAGACCTCCGACCGCGAGAAGGCACTTACCGAGCTCGAGCAGATGTCGCACGACCTGCTCGCCAACCCGCTGATCGAAAGCTACGAGATCGAGCTGCTGGAGGAGGCATGACACCCGAGCGCCCCAAGATCGCCGTCGTCACCTTCCTCGGCTCACTAGACGACCACGACGCCACCTGGGCGCTGGCGGCGCTGGACGCCGAGGCACTGCTCGTCTGGCACGCCGAGACCGAGCTCCCGCAGGGGACATCGGCCGTCGTCCTGCCCGGCGGTTTCTCCTACGGCGACTACCTGCGCGGCGGCGCGATCGCCCGTTTCGCTCCGATCATGGACGCGGTCACCGAGTTCGCCGCGGCCGGCGGGCTCGTACTCGGCATCTGCAACGGCTTCCAGATTCTCTGCGAGGCGGGGCTGCTCCCAGGCGTCCTGATTCGCAACGCCTCTCTCTCTTTCATCTGCCGTGACGTCGTCCTCAGCGTCGAGCGTACCGACACTCCCTTCACCTCGCGCTGCCAACAGGGGCAGGAGCTGCGCATCCCGATCAAGCACGGCTACGGCAACTTCACCGGCGACGACGAGCTGCTGACCGAGCTGGAGCGAAAGAGACAGGTCGTGCTGCGCTACCACGGCGACAACCCGAACGGCTCGGCCTCCGCGATCGCCGGCGTCGTCAACGAAGCCGGCAACGTGATGGGACTGATGCCTCACCCCGAGCACGCAATCGACCCACTGCTCGGGTCGCCCGACGGCGCACTGATCCTGGCTTCGCTCGTGGATGCCGCGCGCGAGCGGCGAACCGCGCTGGTTTAAGAGCTCCGGTCCCGACCGCGACAGCGCTCAGCGGCCGGAGGCGTCGATCAGCTCGATCCGGTAGCCGTCGGGATCGCGGACGAAGCAGATCAGCGCCCCGCTCTCGCGGACGCGGTAGGGCGGGCGCTCGGGCTCGATGCCGTGCTCGCCTCGAAGCTTCGCCAGTGTCACCTCGAGGTCGTCGACCTCGAGCGCGATGTGGCCGTAGCCGCTGCCGAGCTCGTAGCTCGAGACGCCGAAGTTGAAGGTCAGCTCCAGCTCGGGGCCGTCCGTGCCGGGAACGCGAAGGAAGTAGTTGACGGCCTCGTCTCGGATCGGCAGCTCGCGGAGTTTCTCGAAGCCAAGCGCCTCGTAGAAGGCGATCGACCTGGCGGGTTCGCCGATGCGGTAGCAGGTGTGAATCAGCTCCACGCCGGGATCCTACGCTTCCGCTTCGAGCTCGTCGGCGAGAAGCGCGAACTCGACCCCGTCCACCCAGTCGGGCTCGACCCAGTAGGCGCGGCGCCTGACTCCCTCGCGCACGAAGCCGGCGCTTTCGACGACGACCATCCCGCGCTCGTTGAAGCCGTAGACCGTGGCCTCGAGCCGGTGGTAGCCAAACTCCGCGAAAAGAATGCGCGCCAGCTCGTGGATCGCCGCCGCCCCTAGACCACTTCCCCGGAAATCAGGATGGACGGCCAGCGGCCCGAGCCGGGCGATACGACTGCGCCGGTTCGTGCGCTCGAAGCCGATCGCTCCCGCCAGGCGCCACTCGCGCTCGATCGGAATCTCGATCAGGAGCCGCCCGAACGCCTCGGGTTCGACCAGCGAACGCTCGATCTCGGGGAGCAGCTCCTCGTGCGTGCTCGGGCGGCCTACGGCCAGGAAGGGCGAAACCTCCGGACCGGCCTGCAAGGCGAGCAGGTAGTCGATGTCGTAGACGGTGGCGCGGCGGAGTCGGAGCTCGCTTTCGCTCATCTCGCTCTAGAGCCTAACGAGATCGCGGGATTCATTGGAGAGAGCGGGCACTTGAATGCCATTCCTGTCAGAACGCCGGTACGAAACGGATTGCCCGACGGCTCTCTGCCACTTCGGCACAGATTTGTCACTTCTTGGTGCGCTTTTTCGCTTGACGAGTCGGTAGTTTTGAATCACCCCGCGGGCGGGTGGATCGGTGGCGGGCGAATAGAGAAGTGCCGTTGGCGCATCCAGTCGATTCCGATTCGGCGTGGCGTCTTCAACCCCGAGCGCCAGAACGAAGCACGAGGCCACCGGTTGCACTCGGTCACGTCAACCCGCGCCGATACACTGAAGGCTCTCTGGCTCAGATCGAAGAACAGCCGATCCATCGCGCGCTCGGGCTCACCGACTGGGAGCTCCAGCGAATTTGCGAGCTGCTTGGGCGTGAGCCCAATCACTTCGAGCTAGCCGTCTTCTCGCTGCTGTGGTCGGAGCACTGCGGCTACAAGCACTCGGCGCTGCTGCTCAAGAAGCTGCCCAGCACAGGCGAGCGGGTACTTCAGGGCCCGGGCGAGAACGCCGGCGTGGTCGACCTCGGCGGCGACGAAGCGGTGGCTTTCAAGGTCGAGAGCCACAACCACCCCTCGGCGGTCGAGCCTTTCCAGGGCGCCGCTACCGGAGTGGGTGGCATCCTGCGCGACATCTATGCGATGGGCGCGCGGCCGGTCGCGCTGCTCGACGGCCTCTACTTCGGGCAGGACGACATCCAATTCGAGAACGCGGTCGCCGGCATCGGCACCTACGGGAATTGCGTCGGCGTTCCCAACGTCGGCGGCGCCACCTTCTTCGACTCCCACTACGCCGGCAACTGCCTCGTCAACGCCATGTGCGTCGGTCTCCTTCCGCGCGAGCAGCTGACAAGCGCGCGGGCGAGCGGTATCGGCAGCGTGGTCATGTTCGGCGCCACAACGGGACGCGACGGTATCGGCGGCGCGAGCGTTCTGGCCAGCCAGGAGCTGGGCGAGGACGACGCCGACAAGCGCCCGAGCGTCCAGGTCGGCGACCCCTTCACCGGTAAGAAGCTGATCGAGGTCTCGATCGAGCTGATCGAGAAGAACCTGGTCGAGAGCCTGCAGGACTGCGGCGCGGCCGGGCTGGCCTCGGCGCTGTCGGAGATGGCGGCCTCCTTTGGGCTGGACATCCACCTCGATCGCGTGCCCCTGCGCGAGGCCGATCTCGAGCCCTGGGAGATCATGGTCTCCGAGAGTCAGGAGCGGATGGTGGCTGCCGTCACGCCCTCGCTCGTCCCGGCCGTGAAGGCGGTCTGCGAGCGCTGGGAGCTGCCCTGCACCGAGATCGGGAAGATCACCGACACCGGAGTGCTGCGCTGCTTCTGGAAGGGTGAGGTTGTGGGCGATATCCAGGCCCGCTTCCTGACCGAGGACGCTCCTCGCTACCAGCTCGAGTTCGCACCGCGGCCCAAGCAGGATCCGCCTCTCACGCCGATCGCTCCTCCCTTCCGTCAGGCGCTGCTCGAGCTGCTCGGCTCCGACAACATCCGCGACCGCGCCTGGGTCTACGAGCGCTACGACTACATCGTCGGCTCGCGCACAGTGCGCCGCCCCGGCCTCGATGCCGGCGTGATCCGGCTGCGCCCCTCTCTGCGCGGGCTGGCGCTTTCGCTCGACGGTAACGGCCGCATCGCCTGGCTCGACCCGCGCACCGGCGGCGCTCACGCCGTGCTCGAGTCGGCTCGCAACGTCGCCTGCGCCGGCGGTGAGCCACTCGCGATCACCAATTGCCTTAATTTCGGCAACCCCGAGAAGCCCGAAATGGCGTGGGAGCTCAACGAGGCGATCGAGGGCATGGCCGAGACCTGCGTAGCGCTCGGCATCCCGGTCGTCTCGGGCAACGTCTCGCTCTACAACGAGACCGACGGGCAGCCCATCTACCCCACCCCGGTTGTCGGCTGCGTCGGCCTCGTCCCGGACGTACGCTACGTCACCGATGCCTGGCGCGAGGACGACGTCGTCCTCCTTGCCGGTGAGCCGCAGCTCTCGATCGCCGGCTCGGAGTACCAGGCTCTCTACGACAAGGTCTACGGAGCGCCGGCCGAGTTCGATCTCGAGGCCGAGGCGGCGCTTGTTCGCTTCCTCTGGAAGAACAACCGCTTCTTCTCCGTCGCCCACGACGTCGCTGAGGGTGGGCTCGCGGTCTGCCTGGCCGAGTGCGCGATCGCCAGCGGTATCGGCGCCCGCGTCGACCTTCCCGCCGATCCGGTGCAGCTGTTCGGCGAGTGCGGCGGCCTGGCCGTCATCGCCTGCGCGCGCGAGCACGTGAGCCAGCTCGAAGCGGGCGGCGTGCCTCTGCGCGAGATCGGCACTGCCGGCGGCGACTCCCTGAACGGCCTTCCGCTCGGCGAGCTCACCCGCGCCTGGCGAGCTGAGGGCGTAACCCCCGAGAGCGCCGTTCGAGGAACGTAGATGTGCGGCATCTTTGGCATCAGGGCGCCCGAGCGCGATAACGCACGCGTGACCTATTTCGGGCTGCACGCGCTCCAGCACCGCGGACAGGAGTCGGCGGGTATCGCCGTCTGCGACGAGGGCCGCATCTACGGGCTCAGAGACATGGGGCTGGTGACGCAGGTCTTCAGCGAGCAGAACCTGCGCGGCCTGCATGGGCAACTGGCGATCGGGCATTGCCGCTACTCGACCACCGGTGGCAGCCACTGGGAGAACTCGCAACCGCTCGTCCTGCGCGGGCGCGCCCGCACCGTCGCGCTCGCCCACAACGGCAACCTCACCAACGTCGAGGAGCTGCGCGCGGAGCTCGCCCGACAGCGCGTCCGTCTGAGCACGAGCTCCGACAGCGAGATCGTGGCCGCACTAATCGCCAACGACGAGCGTCCGCTCGAGGAGGCTGTCGCAGCGACGATGGCCCGGCTGGTCGGCGCCTACTCGATCGTGGTGCTTGCCGACGGCAAACTGGCCGGCTTCCGCGACCCGCACGGCATCCGCCCGCTCTGCCTGGGCCGGCTCGACGACGACTGGGTCGTCGCCTCCGAGAGCTGCGCGCTCGATCTCGTTGGCGCCAAGCTCGAGCGGGAGATCGGAGCCGGCGAGCTGGTGATCATCGACGAGGAAGGGTGCCACTCCGTTCAGGCCGTCGAGCCGGCGGAACACACCGCCCTCTGCATCTTCGAGCTCTTCTACCTGGCCCGACCCGACAGCCGCCTGCTCGGCGTCGAGGTACACGGAGCAAGAGTGCGGATGGGTGAGATCCTGGCCGCCGAGGCACCGGCCGACGCCGATCTCGTGATGCCGATCCCCGACTCGGGCACACCCGCGGCGATCGGCTTCTCGCGCGCCAGTGGTATTCCCTTCAGCGAGGGCCTGATCAAGAACCGCTACGTCGGCCGCACCTTCATCGAGCCCGAGCAGCGGCTCCGCGATCAGGGAGTGAGGCTGAAGTTCAACCCACTCGACGAGGTGGCCGGCAAGCGCGTGGTGATCGTCGACGACTCGATCGTACGCGGCTCGACGACACGCCAGATCGTGACCATGCTCTTCGAGGCCGGTGCGACCGAGGTGCANNACCTCGCTCGCCCACCTCTCGCTCGAGGGGCTGCAGGCCGCCACAGAGCGTCCCGAGACGAGCTTCTGCCGCGCCTGCCTCAACGGCAGTTACCCGACTCCGATTCCGGAGGGCGGCAAGCTGATCAAGCTCCGCCTCGAAAAGGCGCGCGCTAAGGCGTAGCGCCGGACGCCAGGCCCGACGCTACGCGAGCGCACGAACGGCGTTACTCCTTGACGTTGTGCGCCTTGGCGATATCGCGGCTGTGTAGATCGAGGTCGTGATCAGGTAGAACTGGAGCCAAGACGCGATCGTCAGCGCGTCGGAGGCTGCGACCACGAGCGCAACGATGTAGACCACGAACTCCATGTTCGGAGCGCGCATGCTCTCGAGTTCGAGGACGCAAAACAAGTGCGCTCACCCGAATGGCGGGCGCTTCGCTAGCAGGAGTGCTCGTGCTGATAGCCCTGGTGATGCGAACAGGTCTGGTCGAGCCCGATCGGTTGCAGCGAACCCGCTGCGAATGCGTCGACCGCTTCGCTCACGGTTTTGAGTTGGCGCTCGAAGTACACGTCGATGCCGGATTCGTTGAGGATCGACAGCGGGCGAGCGCCTATTCCACCGGCGACCAGTGCGTTGACGCCGCTCGAGACGAGCAGCTGCGCCGCACCGCGGCAGCCGCCTTCGCTGTGAGCCTCGTTCGCAACAACTCGAACGTCTCCGATCTCGCCACCGGACAGCGCGACCAGCGTGAAGCAGGGACTCTTTCCGAAGTGGGAAGATCGCCTGGCCTCCAGCCCGCCCCCGCTCACCGAGGGCACGGCCACGACGATGTTGTTTCGATCGCCGCTCTGCCCACTCGGGCGCCCGTCTCGAGCTTCTTCAGTGGATAACGGTGTCTCGGATCTCTCCATCTCAACTCTCCTTGCTTTCCGTTTTGCCTCGACGCGCTCGGGCCGGGCCCTGGCCACCCGAGGAAATCGAGCGCTCCAAAAGCTCGATCACGCTCCGGAATACGCGCTGCCGCTGCCGGAGACGCTCGGCCCACTCTCTCAACAACGAACGGCCGTCGTCGGTCAGCTCGTACTCGCGCCGCTGCGGCCCGTGCTCCCCGGTAGACCAGCTCGAAGCCACGTAGCCCTCCTCTTCGAGCCGGCGCAACACCCGGTACATGCCTCCCGGATCCATGCAGACGAGCCCGCCGCTCAGATCCTCGACCGCCCGGCGCAGGTCGTAGCCGTGACTCGGCTGCGACCCCAGCACCGCGAGCAGAGCGGGCTCGAGCAAACCGCCGCCGTGTCCCCAACCGGCGTGTCTACTTTCGTTCACTCCGATTTGCATGCGTTCCGCGGACACACCTAGATGTTACATGCATCTAGATGTGTAGGTTGCAGTTCGCGGCAACGCTATACAGAGTGAACGCGAGTAGACCTGTGGGGCGAACACGTGTCGATCCTGAGCAGCTTGTAGAGCGGGCAGAAACCGACGACCGCGGTCATCAGCATGATCGCGGCGACCACAAGTAGGACGATTCCGGCCACGCTCCCGGCTCCGACGACGATGGCGACCACGATCGCGGCCGGCACGACGACGATGGCTCGGAGCATCCGATCAATCGATCCCATGTTGATGCTCATCTCAGATCCTCCTTTGCCTCGCTCTTACCCATCCCGCTCTAGTAGCGAGCTCAGCTCCAGGAGCTGGCGCTCGATCGTCCCGCAGATCTGCTCGCAGAGCGCGAACACGCCCTCGTCGACGACTCGGTAGTAGACGTGGTTGCCGTGCTTGCGCCTGCCGACGATGCCGGCGTCGAGCAGCACCAGTAGATGCTTGGAGACGTTCTGCTGTGAGGCGCCCGTGGTGGCGACCAGCTCGCCGACGCACGCATCTCCGTCTCGCAGGCGGTCCAGCAGCCTGATCCGCATCGGCTCGGCTATCGCGCGGAGTCGATGCGCGATCACTTCCGCCAGATCTTCGGGAATTGGATGGGGTAGAGACATGGCGATGTTGGGAATATACCGTACTACTGTTTAGTTGTGTATCTTGTAACCGCGACGACCTCCGAGCAAACCAAGGAGACCGAGATGGATGTGACAGCCGAGACCTTTGAACGGGATGTGATCGAGCGCTCGCGCGAGCTGCCCGTGGTGGTCGACTTCTGGGCGCCCTGGTGCGCTCCCTGCCGAATGCTCGGGCCCGTGCTCGAGAAGGAGATCGAGGTGCGCACCGGCGTTGTCGAGCTGGCGAAGATCGACGT
>PMZQ01000066.1:8527-17092 GCA_003170155.1 Actinomycetota bacterium
CTCGGCAACCGAGCAGGTGCTGGCGGAGCTGAAGGACTCCGGCGAGGCGCCGGAAGTGGCCGCAGCGCTCGAGACGAGCGACCACGAGCGCGCGCTCGAGCTCCTACTCGAGGAGGTCGGAAGAGCCGACGGTGCCGACAAACAGCGCCTTGGCCGTTACATGATCGCGCTCTTCGGCGATCTGGGCAGCGAGCACCCGCTCTCGCTCCGGTACCGCCGCCAGTTGTCGAGTGCGCTTTACTGAGAGCCAGACCGGAGTAGAGACCCAATCGAGAACCCAGAGGGGAGCTACACAGAGATGCGAGCCAAGGAGTTCAACTTCCCGGTCACGATCGAATGGCTCGCTGGCACGCGTGTCGCCACCCGAGTCAGCGGCAAGCCGGAGATCGAGACCTCGTCTCCACCCGAGTTCCGCGGCACCGACCCGACGGTCTGGAGCCCGGAGGACTTTCTCGTGGCCGCGACCGCATCGTGTATCGCGATCACGCTCTCGGGTATCGCCGAACGCCGCGGTTTACCCCTGCGGCGGCTGAGCGTGAGCGGAGAGGGCACCGTGGGCACGCGAGAAGACGGGCGCTTCGGCTTTTCGCGGATGAAGCTCCGGGTCGAGATCGACACCGACGAGGGCATGAAAGAGCTCGCGCGCGAGATCGCGCGCGAGGCGGAAGAGGGCTGCCTAGTCGCCGTCTCGCTCGACCTCCCGATCGAGACGGTGGTCGAAATCAGCACCGCCCCGGCGCCGGTTTAGGGCTCCTAGGACAGAGCGACGCCGCGGAGCTCGAGCTCGAGTCCGGTCTCGAGTTCGCACGCGTGCACCCGGACGGTCAGATCGCTCGGTCCTTCCTCGAGCGTCCACAGCGGCACCTCGATCGTCCAGGCACCCCCGCCTTCGGGGGTGGCGCCGGCGAGAAGAAGCGCGATGTCCGGAGGAACCACAGGCGTTGCGCTGTAGTCGATTACCTCCTGCTCGATCTGCTTCGCCGTCTCGGTGGTGAGCGCCCCCGATTCGATCAGCTCCGGCAGCTCGCGCCGGGCGAGCTTGCCGAGGAGCTCGCGCAAGGGCGCCTGCAGATTCTCGGGAAGCCAGTCGCCCCGGGGGGCTGAGGTGACATCGAGCGCGACCTTCTCTGGCAGCTCGGTCTCGACGGCAACCGAGAGGCGCTCGCCCTCGTTCTCGCTCAAAAACCGCAGAGCGCGCGCCGCCGCAACCCGGTTCGCCGTCGCCCGCCTCAGCGGCGACTTGCCGAAGGTGAGCCGAAACTGGTGCCGCAACTCGGCCGCTCCGGCAACGGCCAGCCAACCGCGGCCGCTCCAGCGCTCTTCCAGACGTCCATAATCGAGACCAACCACCTCCTCGAAGTAGAGGCCCTGAGCGAGCACGTCGTTGCGGTGCAGAAGCAGGCGCCCGTCCTCTCGCGTCGGCCCGAATGCAAACGAGAGTGCCGTTCTGGTGTCGTTCTCGATGCTTTCGAGCGTGAGCGAGAGCCAGGCTCCCGGAAAGGGCTCACGCCCGGTGAGACAACGCACTCCGATCGAGTCGGGCAACCGCATCGCCTGCGGTTGTACCAGCTTCAAGCCGGCTGTGAAAGCAAAGAAGCTCCCCCGAATGCCCGCACATACAGCGGCGGTGGTAAATAGACTGGCAACGTGGCGGACATGAGCTACGAGGCTGCCGGTGTGTCGCTCGCCAAGGCTGAGGAAATCGTCGAGCGTCTGCGCAGTGCCGTCGCTTCGACCCAGACGCCTGCTTCGGCGGGGGTGTTCGGAGCCTTCGCGGGCCTGCATGCGCTCGACGAAACGCGCCTGCTCGCCGCTTCGACCGACGGCGTCGGCACGAAGTTGATCCTGCAGCGTGCAGCCNNNNGCGGCCGACAAGATCGAGCTCGAACTGGTGACGGAGCTGGTCGAGGGCGTGGCGGAGATCTGCCGCCAGAGCGGCTGCGTTCTACTCGGCGGCGAGACCGCCGAGCTGCCCGGCATCTACGCCGAGAACGAGCTCGACTTCGCCGGCACCTGCGTTGGCCTGGTCGAGCGCGAACGCCTGATCGACGGCCCCGCGAGCTGCCGTCCCGGCGACGTCGTTATCGGTCTGCGCTCGGCCGGTTTGCACGCGAACGGCTTCACGCTCGTGCGCCGGCTGATCGGCTCGGAGGAGTTCGACCCCGACCTGCTTCTGCCGCCGACTCTCTGCTATCTCGACGATGTACGAGATCTGCGCGCCCGCGCCGACATCCACGCGCTCGCCCACATCACCGGCGGCGGCATTCCGGGTAACCTCGCCCGCGTGCTCCCGCCCGGCGTTGGAGCGCGGATCGAGACCGGCTCCTGGGAGCGCGGCCCCGTCTACGACTGGATCACCGAGAAGGGCGTCAGCGAAGAGGAGCAGCGGCGCGTCTTCAACCTCGGCATCGGCTACTGTGCCGTCATTCGTGAAAATGATCTGGGCGCGGACGATCTCGTGATCGGGCGACTAGAGTCCGACCTCCAGGGAGTTGTGTTCACTTGATCGGTGTCCTCGTCTCGGGATCGGGAACCAATCTGCAGGCTCTGATCGACAGCGGCCTGCCGGTCGTCTGCGTCGGCTCGAACAAGCCCGGGGTGATGGGGCTCGAGCGGGCAGAGAAGGCCGGGATCGAGACTGCCGTCTTCGAGCTCGGCAACTATCCCGATCGCCCCGCCCGCGACCTGGCGATGGCCGACTGGCTGCTCGACAAGGACGTCGAATGGATCGTTCTCGCCGGCTACATGCACGTGCTCACGCCGGCCTTCCTCGAGCGCTTCCCGAGGCGCGTGATCAACCTCCACCCGGCACTCTGCCCATCGTTTGCCGGCGCGCACGCGATCGAAGACGCGATCGCCTACGGCGTGCGCTGGACGGGCGTCACCGTCCACTTCGTGGACGAGGGCGTCGACACCGGCCCGATCATCCTGCAGGAGCCCGTCGAGGTGAAAGACTCCGACACGGTCGAGACGCTGGCGGCGCGGATCCACGCTGTCGAGCATCGCCTCCTGCCCGATGCCGTTCGCCTCTGTCTTGACGGTCGAGTACGGTTACAGGAGGGTTCCCGCCGGGTGATGAACGCGTGATCAAGCGAGCACTGATCTCTGTCTACGACAAGACCGGGCTGGAGGAGTTCGCCAGCAGTCTCGTCGAGTTGGGCTGCGAGCTCGTTGCCAGTGGCGATACGACCGAGACACTCAAGTCTCACGGACTCAAGGTGACGAGCGTCGAGGAGCTGACCAAGTCTCCGGAGATGCTGGGCGGTCGCGTGAAAACTTTGCACCCGAGCGTGCACGCCGCCATCCTCGCCCGCCGCGATCGCGAGGACGACGTCGCCGCGTTGAGCGAGAACGATATCGAGCCCTTCGATCTCGTCTGCGTCAACTTCTGTCCCTTCGCCAAAGTCGTGGCGCGCTACGGCGTGCGCGAGGAAGACGCCGTCGAGATGATCGACATCGACCGACCGACGATCGCCCGGGCAGCGGCCAAGAACTTCGCTCACGTGGGCGTGATCTCGCGCGCCGATCAGTACGGCGTCATCCTCGACGAGCTGCGCCAGACCGGTTCTCTCTCCCAGGAAACACGCCGTCAGCTGGCAGCCGAGGCCTTCGCGGCCACCGCCGCTTACGAGTCGGCCATCTCGGCCTGGTTCTCCGATCGCGAGGCCTTCCCCGAGACGATGACCACTACCTTTGTCAAGGTGTTGGATCTGCCCTACGGCGAGAACCCGCACCAGCGCGGTGCGCTCTACGCCGAGGCCTACAGCCGCCGCCACCTGCTCTCCCGGGTCGAGCAGCTGCACGGGCGCGAGCTCAGCTTCAACAACCTGAACGACCTCTCGACCGCGCGTCTGATCATCGACGAGTTCACTCTCCCGGCCTGCGTGATCGTCAATCACGGCAACCCCTGTGGAGTCGCTGTCGGCGCCTCTCCCGAGGAGGCGTTCATCAGAGCGCTTTCGGCCGACCCGACCTCGGCTTACAGCAGCGTCGTCATCCTCAACCGCCCGATCTCGGCTGAGCTGGGCAGCCTACTCGCCGAGCAGTTCATAGACGTCCTGTTCGCGCCGGCCTACGCACAGAAGGCCGTGGATGCCCTGCGCAAGCAGGAGACCCGCGTCCTGACCCACTATGAGCGCCGCCGCGGCGACCCGGGCGAGAAGGACTACAAGCGCGTGCTCGGCGGCATCCTGGTACAGGACCGCGATTGGGGCCTCGAGGATCGCTCGGGCATGGAGGTCGTCTGCGGAGAGGTCGGCGAAGAGGCCTGGGGCGACCTGCTCTTCGCCTGGAAGGTCGTCAAACACGTGATGTCAAACGGGATCGTGATCGCCCGCGGGTTACAGACGATCGGCGTCTGTGGGGGCCAGCCGAGCCGCCTGGACGCGGTCAAGGTGGCAATCGAGAGAGCGCTCCAGCACGGCCACGATCTGAACGGCGCCTCGCTTGCATCGGACGGCTTCTTCCCCTTCCCCGACGGCCCCAAGCTGGCACTCGAGGCCGGCATCAAGAACATCATCGAGCCCGGCGGCTCCAAGCGCGATCGAGAGGCGATCGAGACCGTGCGCGAAGCCGAGGCGTCGATGGTCTTCACCCACCGCCGCCACTACCGGCACTAGCCGGGCTCCCGACGCCGAGACGCGGGGCCCACACCAGCCTCTACGGACCCCGGACTGGATCCTCGCCGCCGTAGCTCTCGCGGAAGGGGATCACCGTCGGCATCTTCCGGTTTGCGAGATCGAGGACGAGCACCGGATAACACCCACTGAATCACCAACCGACGGCGCCTCGGTAAAATCCGGGCGTCCCCAGGAGGGGAGTATCCCGATTCGGGCTCAGTCGTCAGGACGGCCGCAAGGCTCGGTGGAGCCGGCCCAGAAAGGGCGAGGGAGAGACCTCCGACAAACGAAAAGAGACCAGGAGGTCAAGACGAACATGACGGACTTCACGACTCGCCTCAGAACCTGGCTGCTGATCGCAGCGCTGTCCGGACTACTGGTCGCAATCGGCTTCTTGCTCGGCGGAAGCTTCGTCTACCTGTTCCTCGGCATCGCCGTGGTCATGAACCTGTTCGGCTACTTCTTCTCGGACAAGATCGCACTAGCTTCCAGCCGGGCTCGGCCGATCGCCGAGGCGCAGGCACCCGATCTCTACGCCGACGTCCGCGAGTTGACCCAGCGTGCCGGATTACCGATGCCGCGGATCTACATGATCCCGTCCGAGCAACCGAACGCGTTCGCCACCGGCCGCAATCCCAAGCACTCCGCGGTCGCGGTCACTCGCGGACTGCTCACGCTGATGCCACGCGAGCAGGTGAAAGGCGTCCTGGCACACGAGCTCTCGCACGTGAAGAACCACGACATCCTCGTCTCTTCGATCGCGGCCATGATCGCCACGGTGATCACCTGGCTCA
Organism: Actinomycetota bacterium; assembly: GCA_003170155.1. Classification (GTDB taxonomy): domain Bacteria; phylum Actinomycetota; class Thermoleophilia; order Gaiellales; family Gaiellaceae; genus Fen-549. The sequence continues at coordinate 13,941 of PMZQ01000066.1, forward strand.
GCTACATGTTCTTCTTCTTCGGGGGCAGCGACAACGAGTCTCCCATCGGTGGGCTCGTCGCTCTGATTGTCGGGCCGCTGGCCGCGACACTGATCCAGCTCGGCATCTCGCGCCAGCGCGAGTATCTGGCCGATGCGAGCGGAGCAAAGCTGCTCGGCCGTGCGGCACCGCTGGCTGACGCGCTCGAATCGCTGGAGCGGACGTCGAAGGCCGTGCCGATGCAGGTCAATCCGGCCACTGCCTCGCTCTACATCGTCCATCCGCTCAAGGGCGGCGGGATGGCGTCGCTCTTCTCGACGCATCCGCCCATTGCTGAGCGCGTCCGCCGCCTGCGCGAGATGGATGCCGCCCAGGGCGTCGCCTAGGGCTTGTCGCGTCAGGGATGCGCGGCCGAAGGCGTTGAACCGTGGATGCCAAGAGCCGGACGGGCCGACGCACTGGCGATGCGGCGAACGGTCCGGGCGGGCACTGGCACCGCGGGGCGGCCGCTTCGAGCGTGTGGACTTGGTGGGATAGGCCCATGTCTTCGCGCTGACCGAGGTGCGAGACGACTGTCCCCGGAACGGGGGATGCGCAGTCCCCCGAAGCCACACATGATCGGTTTCGTGACCGCTCTTTTCCGGCGGTGGTACCTACGCAGCGGCATCTCTCTCGTCGCTTTTGCGTCCCTGCTCGCACTTCTCGTGCTGGGTGGAGTGCCGGCAACCATCGCCGGCTTGGGCTGCGCGCTCGCGATTCTTCTCTCGGCTCGTCTCAACCGCACGAAAACGGGGGTGGCCTGGTATCTGCTCGCCGCCGGAGCGTCGCTTCTCGGCTTGACCGCCGTCCTCGGCGGCGGGCCCGAGAAGTTCAGCGCCCGCGACGCCTTCCTGGCGGTCGGCCTTCTGACGATCGCCGCGGGGTTCGGACTGATGGTGGCGGCAGCGTCTAGCGATCGCGATTGGGGAAGCGTTATCGACACCGCAGCCGTATCGATCGCCGCGGCCCTCGTCGTCTGGGTGACGCTGCTGGCTCCGGATCTGAGCAACACCTCGATTGCCGGCGGCGTCAAGCTGGCCGCGCTCCTTTACTGCCTGGCGACGCTGGCGCTGTTCGCACTCTCGGTGCGGCTCGTGCTGGGGCTGCGTATCTGGAGTCACGCAGTGGCCCTGCTCTGTCTCGCGGTCGGGTTCTTGATCGCGTTTGCGCTCACCTCCGCCGTCGTGCGCCTGCATGATCTGACCGGCGTCGCCTGGGTGACCCGATCGACACTGATCGTGGCCTTTACGCTGCTCGCGGCCTGCGCGCTCGATCCGAGCATGCACAAGCTCGGCAGCGCCGCCTCGGAACGCAGGCACGAGCTGACTCCGGGCCGCCTGGTGCTGCTCGCCGCGGCCGCTCTGACAGCTCCCTGGCTACTATCGGTTCAGGCTGCCCGCGGCGGACAACAGCTCGATATCGCTGCCACCGTCGTCTGCTCGACGACCGTCGTGGGACTGGTGATCGTCCGTCTGGCCGGACTCGTTCTTCGCCAGCAACGGGCAACCAACCGCGAGCTAGTGCTGCGGCGCGCCATGCGCGGTCTTGCCTCGGCCGAGGATCACGACCGTGTCTGCGAGGCGACCGTCGAGGCCGCCGTCGCCCTGGCGGGCGAGCAAGGACGAGTGCGCGCCAGTCTCATTCTCGGCTCCGGCCGAAGCGCGGTCGAGTTCGCCACCAGCGGAGAGGCGATCGTGGGGCGCAAGCACGAGGCATCGGTGAGGCTGACGCTCCAGAACGACCGGATCGGCGAGCTGATTCTGGAGAGCGAGCGGCCGCTAGTAGACGAGGTCGTCTCGGCACTCAAGAGCCTGGCCTCGCAGGCCGTCCTCGCGCTCGAGAGCTTGCAACGCACGAAGGACCTGCTAGAGGAGAGGCGGGAGTTGGAATCCGAGCTTCTGCGCCGTTCGCACCTCGATACGCTGACCGCGCTCCCCAACCGTTCGCACTTCCTCGAACGCGCCGACGCGGCGCTGACGAAGATCCAGCGCACCAGGGAGCCCGTCTCGGTGATGATCGTCAATCTCGACGACTTCAAGACCGTCAACGACACTCTCGGCCACGTCGCCGGCGACGAGCTGCTGCGGGCCGTCTCGGACCGGTTGATCACCAGCGTCCGCACCGACGACACCTGTGCCCGTCTTGGTGGCGACGAATGGGCGGTGCTGATCGAGGAGAGCCCGCCCGAGTCGCCCACAGTGGTCGCCGACCGGATCATGAGCTCGCTCGAGAGACCGTTCGTCCTGCTCGGCCAGCACGAGGTGTTCGTGCACGCCAGCATCGGTAGCGCCACGGTCTCGCCCGCCACCGAGGACGAGGCCGAGGATGCGGCCGAATTGCTCCGCAACGCCGAGGTGGCGATGTTCCATGCCAAGCGCCACGGTCGCACGGGCTTCGAGGTCTTCGAGCCGGCAATGCGAGCCGCAGTCGCCGAGCGCCTGGCGCTCAAGGCCGAGCTCGAGCGGGCCGTGGTCGCAAGCGAGTTCGTGATCCACTACCAGCCGATCGTGATGCTCGAAAGTGGCGACATTTGCGGCGTCGAGGCGCTGGTCCGCTGGAACCACCCCGAGCGCGGACTGATCCCGCCCTTCCACTTCATTCCACTCGCCGAGGAGACCGGTCTGATCGTCCCGCTGGGCCGCTTCGTCCTGCACGAGGCGTTGCGCCAGGGATGTGCGTGGCAGAAGCTGATCGGCCAGCCCGATTTCGTGATGTCGATCAACCTCTCCGGCCGCCAACTCGATCACGGCACGCTCGTGAAAGACGTCGGGCAAGCGATCGAGGGGGCAGGTATCGATCCGCAGACGGTGATCCTCGAGATCACCGAGACGGCTCTGATGGAGGACGTCGAGGCGGCGATCGAGCGCCTGAACGAGCTGAAGACGCTGGGCATCCAGGTGGCGATCGACGACTTCGGTACCGGCTACTCCTCGCTCCAGTACCTGCGCCAGTTCCCGGCCGACATCATCAAGGTCGCCAAGCCGTTCGTGGACGGAGTCGTCGAGCGGGGCTCGGACGAGTACCGGATCGCCGACGCGATCGTGCGCCTGGGCGAGACCTTCGGTCTGCGGGCGCTGGCCGAGGGGATCGAGTTGCCGGAACAGCGCGAGATGCTGCGCGACCTGCGCTGCGAG
>PMZQ01000001.1:0-261 GCA_003170155.1 Actinomycetota bacterium
CGTATCACCGGGGCGACGGCACCGGCGCGGTTCGCGCGCTCCTGCTCGTCCCCGTACTTCTGCTTCGCCTTCTCCGGCGCGCTCGAGCCTACGACGTCCTCGTCGGCGGCGGCGACGCGAGCGACCACCTTCCAACCCTGGTCGTCGGACGCTTGACCGGGAAGCCGGCCGTGGGTATATCCCAGGTCGCGCAGAGCGCGAACCTCGGCAGCCACCAGGGCCTCGGCCACAGGCTGATGTCGCTTGCCACCCGGATCGCGC
>PMZQ01000001.1:288-4390 GCA_003170155.1 Actinomycetota bacterium
GGTGCGGGAGGATGTCATCGGACTCGGCGCCAGGCGAGAGCGGGCCTATGCGATCCCCAACGGGATTCCGGTCGCTCGAGTGCAGGAGCTGGGCCGCGTCGAGAAGATCGAGTACGAGCGGCCCACGATCGTCACGGTCGGTCGCCTCTCGCCAGAGAAGGGCCTGGACGATCTGCTGCGCGCGCATGCGCTGGCGCGAGAGGAGATCGCACACGACCTGCTGATCATCGGCGACGGCGTCAACCGGCCTCGGCTGGAGTAGCTGACGACAGAGCTGGGACTAAGGGACAGCGTCACCTTCAGTGGCTACCGCGCAAACCCGTACCCGGCGATCGCCGCAGCCGACCTCGTCTGCCTGCCTTCTCATCACGAGGCCTCGCCGCTGATCGTTCTCGAAAGCATGAATAGTCGGCGGCGGCGCGCCTTCCCGCGCTATGACGACCATCCTCGTCCAGGCCCCGACGTTCACGCCAACGTCGAAAATGACCGGGCTCGCGCTCGATTGTCGCTTCACATACTCGATGACCAGGCGCTCACCGCCGGTCTCCAGGTTCGCTCCCGTCCCGTACCCGAAACCTCGTAGCGCTACATCAAAGAGAGCGTCGAAGAGGCCTCGGTAGCGCATTTTCGCCGACAGTCGCCTGGCGAGCCACCGAGAAAGGGGGTTGTTGAGCAACCGCCTAATCACGCTACGACTTTCCGAATTCGAAGAAACCGCCCTAATACACAGCATTATCGAAGTCGCCGGGCTCGGCGTCGGGGTGGAAGCGGCCCGAATCGTCGACCGCCGCGAAAGAAATCAGCTCGAGCCCGCTCATAGCGTTCAGCACCGTCGACGGAGAGAAGATCCGGTGAGCGTTGAACATCAGCCGTTCTCGGCCGATGGGAACGGAGAGGTAAAGCCGCCCCTTCGGCGCTAAAACCCTGGAGAGTGTCGCCATCACTTTATCGGCCGCACGCGGGTCGACGGGGTCGCCGTAGCGGCCGAGCCCGAAGTGCTCGACTGCGTGGAGACTCGAGACCGAGGCGAGGCTCGCGTCGGGGATGCCCAAGAGATGCGTGGCGTCGCCCTGGATGAAGTGAAGCCCCTCGATATCCTCGTCGAGCGGCCTTACGTCGATCACCGTGACAGGCATGAACGTCAAGAGGTGAGCGACGAAGCCGTCTACTCGCGACCCGAAGTCAAAGTGCTCCGCAGGAGCATGCTCGAGGACCTTCCTCGCTGCCCAAAGATCCTGATGGAAGTAGTGCCCGTCGAACATAGCGGCTTCAGCGCGATGCTCTCCCAGCACGAGGAAAAGGTCCCGTCTGCGGATCGGGAATGACTCGCCGGCGACGGATTGGCGAGCGTAGGAGGTAGCGTCGCCGATGTACTTCGGAAGGCCTGCCAGCGTGCGCAAGAAGGTGCGCGGCTAGATGCCCAGGAGGTCAAGCAGCAGAAGGGATTTCGCGCCGACGGAGCGTATGCCGGCGACGGCTGTGCGCGCTTTGCCCGTCAAGGCGCCGCGCGTTCCCCGTACCAAGCGACCGTACGCTCGAGCCCCGCGCGAAACGGCGTCGAGGCGCGGAAGCCGAACAGGCGCGCGGCGCGCTCGGTGTCCAGGCACCTCCTCGGCTGGCCGTTCGGCTTCGAGGTGTCCCAGACGAGCTCACCCTCGTAGCCGGTCAGCTCCGCAATCGTCTCGGCCAGCTCGCGGATCGAGATCTCGCTGCCGGTGCCGATGTTGACGGGATCGGGGCCGTCGTAGCGCTCGGCCGCGAGCGTGATCGCCTCGGCGCAGTCGTCCACGTAGAGGAACTCCCGCGTCGGCGAGCCGTCACCCCAGAGCACCACCTCGCGCTCGCCGCGCTTTTTCGCCTCGACCATCTTGCGGATCTGAGCCGGAATCACGTGCGAGCTCTCGACGGCGAAGTTGTCGCCGGGGCCGTAGAGATTGACCGGCAGCAGGTAGATCGCGTCGAGGCCGTACTGAGCGCGGTAGGCCTGGGCACCGACTAGAAGCGCCTTCTTGGCAATGCCGTAGGGTGCGTTCGTCTCCTCGGGATAGCCGTTCCAGAGCTCCTCTTCCTTGAACGGCACCGGCGTGAACTTGGGGTAGGCGCAGATGGTGCCGACCACGACCAGCTTCTCGACGCCGTGCAGGCGACTCTGCTCGAGGACGTTGGCGCCCATGACCAGATTCGAGTACCAGAAGCGACCGGGGTTGGCCCGGTTGGCGCCGATGCCGCCAACCTCGGCGGCAAGATGGATCACGAGCTCGGGCTCCTGCTCGGCGAAGAGGCGATCGACGTCGCCGGCCTGGGTGAGGTCCCAGTTCTCGACCAGCGGGATGAAGGGCTCAACCCCTTGCGCGCGCAGGCGCTCGACGACGTACCGGCCGAGAAACCCAGCACCTCCTGTCACAACCGCCCTCACGGCTCGTGAGCATATCGGCTGCGGCAGTTTCGGGATAACTGGGCCGGCTCGTGGCCTGGGTTACGACTGAACCGACCAGTCGACGCGCCCGCTCCAGCGCTCACGGTTCGCCGCGTACCAGGCGATCGTGCGCGAGATGCCCTCTTCCCAGGACACCTTCGGCTCCCAGCCGGTCTCGCGCTTGAGCTTCTCGTAGCCGACCCGAAGCGCCAGCACGTCGCTCGCACCGGGACGGAAGCGATCCTTCACCGAGACCAGCTCGCGCCCGGTGGGCCAGTGGCCCTCGCGCTCCCCGATCTCGAGGATCTTCCCGGCCCAGCCCTCCATCGAGATGTTCTCGCCCTGCCCGTAGACGTAGACGTCCCCGGGCTTGCCGTGCGCGGCGACGGTCAGGTGGCCGCGCACGCCGTCGGTGCAGAAGCAGAAGTCGCGCAGGGGTTCGAGGTTGCCGAGCTCGATTGTCTTGCGGGTTAGCGCCTGCGTAATGATCGTCCCGGTCACGTAGCGCGGGTTCTGGCGCGGCCCGTAGTTGTTGAACATCCGCGTCACGACGCCCGGCACGCCAAATGCGTCGTGGTAGTTCATCGTCAGGAAGTCGGCCGCGACCTTCGCCGTGGCGTAGATCGATTTCGGGTTGATCGGCGAGCGCTCGTGCAGGATCAGGCTGCCCGCGTTGTCGAAGTCGTGGTGGTGGGAGACGTCGTCGCGCACGTTGCCGTACTCCTCCGAGGTGCCGGCGGTGTCGAACTTCTCCAGCTCGAGCTCCTGGTCGACGATCGACTGCAGCAGGTTGAGCGTGCCGACCGTGTTGGCCATGATCGTCTCGTAGGGCCGGTGCCACGACTCGCCCACATGCGCCTGCGCGCCCAGATGGAAGACATAAGGCTTGTCCGCCGCGCCCTTCAGCTCGCGCACCAGGTAGTCAATCGAGGTCTTGTCGGTGAGATCGGCGAAGTGCACCTTCAGCCGGCCTCGGAGGTGCCCGATGTTGTTCAGTGCGCCGCTCGAGGTGGCGCGCACGAAGGCGTGGACGTCGGCGCCGAGCTCGACGAGTGCGTCGGTCAGGTGCGAGCCCATGAATCCGTCGGCGCCCGTGACGAGAACCGTCCGATCCGTGTACGTGTCGCCGAAATCCCTGCGGAGATCCGCGAGGCTCGCTGGTGTCCAAACAACGCTGTCCATTAGGGAGTAAACAATAGTCGGGCCGTCCAACGAGGCGGCCGTCCAGGCGCGCGGTCTGAAATCCTGCGGGCGATTGATCGACACCTGTCTGTCGGGTCACCGTCCGCTACGGACCAAGCGTGTTACTCCCGACCGCACCGCGCGCATGCAGCGGAGGACAGCCGGTGGAGCGAGGATGATCGCGGCCTCCGCGCGGCGCTTCAGATCGGCTGCGCCCCACGCTCCGACAAGCCCGTCACGCGTGAGCCGGTGCGTCACGTCGCGCAGCGTGAAGAGGAACTCGTCGCCGCCGAGGAGAACGCGGTTTCGATCGGCTTCAAGGCCCTCCCAGGCGATCCCGGTCCCACTCTTGATGTGACCGTAGCCATGGTTCTGGTGAATCACGAGCGTGGTCGCCGTGGCGTCGACGACGGGGATTCGCTGGCGCCGAGCCCTGTAGATCATCCAGTTATCCCAGGCGGGACGACCGACTGCAAAGGGGGGCAGCGCATCGAGCGAGTCCGC
>PMZQ01000043.1 GCA_003170155.1 Actinomycetota bacterium
ATCCTCGAGCTTGCCTGGCAGACCGCCCGCGCGAAAGACACCTCGATCGGTCCGAAACATGTCGAGGACGCGGCTCGCAAGCGACCGCTCGTCTACGACCGTGCCGGTGACGCCCACTTCGACTTCGCCTCGGCCTTGATCAAATCGATGCGCGGCAGCGATGCCGACGCCGCCGTCTACTACCTGGCGGCGATGCTCGAGGCTGGTGAGGATGCCCGCTTCGTCGCCCGGCGGATGGTGATCTTCGCCTCCGAGGACATCGGTCTGGCCGACCCGCGCGCGCTGCAAGTCGCCGTCGCGGCGGCGGATGCGGTCGAGTACGTGGGCCTGCCCGAGGTGCAGCTCAACCTGGCCGAGGCGGCGATCTACCTCGCTCTCGCACCCAAGTCGAACGCCGTCAAGACAGCGATCTTCGCCGCCCGCGAGGACGTACGCGAGCACGGCAACGTGCGCCCACCCAAGATGCTGCGCGGCTCGGGTTACAAGGGCGCCAAGGCGCTAGGAAGCGGCGAGGGCTACATCTACCCACACGACGACCCACGCGGCTTCGAGCTCGACTACCTGCCCGAAGAGCTGCGCGGGAAGCGGTACTGGCAGCCCAAGGGCGCGGGCGAGGAGCCTAAACCCGAAGCGGAAAAGTAGGGTCGTTAGCGGGGCGTCGCCGTCGGAATACCGGCTACCCTCATTGCTTCCAGCAGCCGATCGTCGTAGGCGATCGCCACACCCAGCGCGTCTCCGAGCAGAAGTGCGGACGCGAGGTGAATCGAATCGAGCGAGCGCAAATCGACCGGGCCGAGAAGGGCGGCCTCCTCCAGCACACGATCATCGACCGCGATCAGGTCAAGCGCGCCCACTATCTGCTCGGCAATCCGCCTCGCTTTCGTGTCGACGCGAGCGCACGCCCGCACGACCTCGACCCGGGCGAGCGCACTCGAAACATGGCGCTCCCACCTTGCAAGCTCGGCGCGAAGAGCATCGCTCTCCGGCTCTGGAATCGCGAGCTTGACGAGCGCGGACGAATCGATGTAGGCGACGGCCGGCGCCGAGCTCACGTCCGCTCCGCGCGCTCCTGCGCGAGCGCCTCGCTACCGGCACGGGAAATCACACGATCGAGCGCGCGCACGGCGAGCAGTCCGCCGCTGCCACGTCTCATGCGTCCCTCGGCAACGAGCCGGTCAACGATGTCGCCCTCCTCGGCCCAGGGCGAGAGAACGGCCACCGATCGGCCCCGCTCGGTCACAACCAGCCGCTCGCCGGCGCGGACGCGACGGATGTAGCGACTGAGATCCTGCCTGAGTTCACGAATGCCGACTTTATCGCTCACACCCTCAAAGTAGCACAATTGTAGCGTCATGCTTTCCCAATAAGAAAGCGGGTGGCGGCACCACGTTTCGCAGCCCCCGCCCTTAACCACCCACCCGCGAGGTCGTGAAACGGTAGCGAGGAAAACTGCACGGTTTGTGCCGACTTCGTGCCAATTCGGTATCGCTTGGAACGAGCGCCAGAAAACCCGAACCCCGAGCGCGCTCGCAACCAGCTCAACAGCGAGCCTGACAGATACCCGGGCGGGGCTGGCTACAGCTTGGACAACCGGAGAAGCGGTCGCTCGCGAATCGTGTCGAGGAAGCCGTTGTGATCATTTCACCACTCGACCTCGTTCAGGACGGTGGCATTGATCTCGCGGTCGAGCCACTCTGAAGCGATCCGGGCAGCTTCGTATCGTCTCGCGGATGGCAAAGGTGGAAATAGTCCCAAGAAGATCGTACGATCGCAGCGATGCGTTTTCGCCCCAACCTCCGTGCCGGTGCGGTTGCCGTGGCCCTAAGCGTCGCGGCGGTAGTGGCGCTGTTTGCCGGGATCTCCCCGGGTGCCGCGGATCGAGCCGGGAGCCGGCCGTCTGCAAGTGCGTCTGTCTCGGCACGTTCCGCTCTCGCGGCGGCGGCCTCCGCGCCTCTCACGAGCGTGATCAGCGTGAGCTCTGGCCTATACCACTCCTGCGCCATCCTTTCCGACAGCACGATTCGCTGCTGGGGCGATTCGCGCTCCGTTCAGACCGGAGCTAGCAGAGGGTCTTCGTACCCCGGTTCGCCTGCCGTACAAGTCGGCGGCATTGGCGATGTTGCCTCCGTCAGCGCCGGCGGCTTCCACACCTGCGCGGTGCTCACCGGCGGCGCGGTCGAGTGCTGGGGCGAGAACAGCTCGGGTCAGCTCGGAGACGGCACGCTGACGAACAGCTCCGTACCGGTAGCGGTCGAAGGGTTACCGAGCGCCGTTTCCGTCAGCGCGGGCGGCGGCGACCTCGGTCACACGTGCGCGGTTCTCTTGGGCGGCGCGGTTGAGTGTTGGGGCGACAACGAGCAGGGCGAGCTCGGCGACGGCACAACGACGACCAGCCTCGTCCCCGTCGCGGTCAGCGGAATCGCAACTGCCGTGAGCGTCAGCAGCGGCCTCTATCACAGCTGCGCCCTCCTTTCGGGTGGCGCAGTCAAGTGCTGGGGCGACAACAACTACGGTCAGCTCGGAAACGGCACGAATACGGCCAGCTCGACGCCGGTCGCGGTGGAGGGAATCGCGCATGCCGTCTCGATCAGTGGCGGCGCCCTCCACACCTGCGCGGTGCTCTCCGGCGGCGCGATCGAGTGCTGGGGCAGTAACTACCACGGCCAGCTGGGCGATGGCACGACGACGGCCCGCGCGGCGCCTGTCGCCGTCAGCGGAATCGCGAATGCCGTGAATGTAAGTAGCGGTACTTTCCACACCTGTGCCGCTCTGAGCGACGGCAAGGTCAAGTGCTGGGGATACGGCCTCTGGGGCCGGCTCGGGAACGGTCTATCCAGCTGGACTGTGTTCAGCACGACTCCGGTAGCGGTAATCGGAATCGCGAACGCCGTTGCCGCGAGTGCCGGCAGCGACTCGAGCTGCGCCGTTCTCTCCGACGGCACCGTCAAATGCTGGGGCGGCAATTTCTACGACCAGCTCGGCAACGGCAAAAACCTTTTCAGCCTCGTCCCCGTGAACGTGATCACTCCCTGAGCGATGTCGGCGTCCCGTGAACTTTTCTCAGCATCAAGCGGAAGGCTCGTGAGATGAAAAAGGTGCTTCTTGCAGTCGCGGCAGCGCTCGTGGTCGGGATAGTTCCTGCTGCCGCCTCTCGCTCGATCTCCTCCTCTCCAGTCAAGAAAATCGGGGTGTTCAAGACGCAGGCGATCTCGTTCCTGGCCGCCGACGGGTCGCGAGCCGCAGTTGTCAGCGGTGAGCCGGTTAACAAGACTCTCCGAACCTGGTGCTATCGAGTCGTAGTCTGGAACGTTGCGACGAGGAAGTGGACGAAGATCAGCTCCGGCGTGTGCCCGCACTCGTCGGCGGTGAACGAGATACTCGGGCTGGCGCTCGCGGGCAAGCGGGTTGCCTGGCTCGGCGGAGTCGGGGGCAACAGGCTCGATCTCGGCGTGACGGTCCGCGATCTCGGCACCAGGAAGAACATTGGCGTCAGCGGTTTTGCTGAGAGCTCGAACGGAGCCGAGGGATACCCGGACGGGGGCTACATCGGCAACCTGGTCGGCAAGGGAAACTCGCTCGTCTTCAGCGAGTGGAACGTCTGCTCGGCCGTTCCAGAGGGCGCGGAGGATGACCTGGCGACCTGTAATCAACCAGCGCCGGGTACCAAGGAAATCCTGATCTACGGCGATCAGAAGTTGGTCGAAGTGGTGGGAAAAACGAGCACCACCATCGCTCGCGCCGCCGACGCTGAGGGTGACTGGACCTCTGACATCAAGACCATCTCGGCACAGGAATCCATCCCCACCGCCGTATGGGTCGATGCCGGTCGCATCGTCGTCCAGCCGCGCTCGGGCGGGCCGCTAACGATCTACTCGGCGAAGGGCGCCGTCCTGAAGACGATCGCCATCCCGAACGGCACCTCCTCCGGGACTGTGCTCCAGGGCTCGCAGCTGGCCACGCTACTCGACGGCAACCTGAAGGTCTACGACGTCTCTTCCGGCGCCCTCGAGAAGACGATTCCACTCCAGGCGACGGCGCTGCGCGATCTCGAGAAGGGGATTGCCGTCTACCTGAACGGGCGCAGCATTCACGTCCTACGCCTCTCCGACGGAAAGCAGTTCAAGCTAACCCTGCCGGGCAAGGGGTTCGTGGACGCTCAGATTGAGGCGTCGGGGCTCTACTACGTCTACAACCTGGCAAAGGGAGCGAGTAAGGGGCACATCGTCTTCATGCCCTTCGCAACGGTTCTCAAAAAGCTTCACTAGCGGTGCGCGGCAGCATCGCCCCGCCGAGCGTTCGAGCGGCGGAGTGCTTCGTCTCGAACCGAGCGCTAGAGAATCCGAGCCCCAAGCGCGCTAGCAACCAGCTCGACAGCCAGCTTGGCGGTCGCGTTCTCGCGGTCGAGGATCGGGTTCACCTCGACTATGTCGAGCGAGCCGGCCAGCCCCGACTCTGACACCAGCTCGAGGGCCAGGTGCGCCTCGCGGTAGGAGAGCCCGCCCCGAACGGGAGTTCCGACCCCGGGCGCGGTGTCGGGGTCGACCGAGTCCATGTCGAACGAGACGTGCACGTAGCCGGTTCCGGAGACGTCGTCGAGCGCGCGCTCCATCACCTGCTCGAGCCCGAGCCGATCGATGTCGCTCATCGTGTAGACCTTCACCCCGAGCTCGCGGACGAGCTCTCGCTCGGGCTCGTCAAACGAGCGGGCTCCGACGATGACGATACGGCTCGCCTGAACCATCGGCAGCGGCCACTCCGGGCTCTCGAAACCGCTGCCCGCCAGCCCCAGTGCGGCGGCGAGCACCATCCCGTGCACGTTCCCGCTCGGGCTCGTCTCGGGGCGATTGAGATCGCCGTGGGCGTCGACGTAGAGAACGCCGCCCGGCCCGTGCACCGAGGCCAGCGCCCCCAGCGAGCCGAGCGCGATCGAGTGGTCGCCGCCGAGCACGAGCGGGAAGGCGCCCTGCTCCAGCGCCTTGTGCACGAGCCGGGCGACCTGCTCGCAGATCGCCTTCACCTCGGGCAGAAAGCGCGCATGCTCGTCACCCAAACTGGTCGCCTCGACGACCGGGGTCGAGACGTCGCCCCAGTCGTCGACCTCGAGCCCCATCTTCGCCAGACGCCTGTCGAGTCCCGCGTAGCGGATCGCGGAGGGGCCCATGTCGACGCCGCGGCGGCCGGCACCGAGGTCGAGCGGCGCGCCGATCACGACGACGGGCTGTGAGTTGGTGGAGTTCATCCTAGAAGTATCGCGCAGTTGTCACAAAACGAAGCCAAAGATGTGACTACAGCGGAGCCGGCGAGCACTCGGGACTAGTGTCGCAAACGACCGTTTAGACGATGGCGATCCGGCCTTTTCGAGCCGCTCACCCTGAGCTAACGCCGTGAATCCCGTCGTAACCAGCACCCATTTCGAGGATGGCCTCAGACGCCTCCCCGCTCGCGATCGGCAGCGGGTACTAGCGTTGCTTCGCGACATTCTTCCGTTCGAGCCGCTACCGCCGAATCTCGGCATTAAGGCGCTGAAGGGATCCCCACCGTGGCTTCGCCTGAGAGTCGGAGACTGGCGAATCGTCTTCCGCCCTCTCTCTCGTAGTGAGCTGGAAGCACTTCGCCGCCGTCCCGGCCGTACGGAGACGCGCGGCTACTACGTCGAGTCCGTCGTCAAGCGGAGCGAGCTTCATCGGGCCGCGAGGAGGCTGAGCTAGCGCTCTCGACCCCGAAACGCTCGAGCAGGTCTTTAAGCGGGATCGTCTTCCCTTCGGCGATGTCGCGATCGGCTTGCGCGCGCCGCGCAACGAACTCGGGCGCGTTGGCGAGGATGTAGTCCTCGAGGTCTTCCTCGTCGAAGGGGTAGATGACGCCGACCGGCTTGCCCCGGTCGGTCACGACGGTCGGCATTCCTGTCTTGCTGACGTCGCGGATGATCGCGCTGGCGTTACGGGCTAGCTGGCGGATGCCGACGACCGGCATGGCTCTTGCTCCTCGACTCGATTGACAATGTACGTCGTTTTGTACGCACATCTGCATTGTGCCTGGGTTGGGGCGCGAGGGGAAGGGGCTGGGTGCGAGTTGTTTGAGATTCGGCGCACGTTGAGGCGTGGCGAGGGTCGGTTGGAAGTCAAAGTGGAGTCTGCGAGGATGACACCGGCTCCATCTTCAAACAGGAGGTCCGCATGAGTTCGAACGAGCACGACTCGTTTCCGCCGGGTGTAGCGAGCAAGCTCAAGACGTATGTCTACAGGCTCATCGACCCGCGGAACGGCGAGACCTTCTACGTCGGGAAGGGTCAAGGCAATCGCGTCTTCTCACATGTCCGAGAGCAGATCGAAGGCGATGATCCCAACAACAAGTTGAAGCGGATCCGCGAAATACGCCTTGCCGGTTTCGAGGTGGCTCATGTCATTCACCGTCACGGAATGGACGAAAAGACCGCCTTTGAGGTCGAAGCAGCGCTCATCGACGCGTATCCGGGGCTCACGAACATCGTCGGAGGAGCCGGTAGTAACGATTTCGGAGCAGCGCACGCGGAAGAGATCATCAGTCGCTATTCCGCGGAGCCGGCTGTTTTTCAGCACAAGGCGCTCCTGATCAGCGTCAACAGGTCCGCTACGGAGACCTCTCTGTACGAAGCCACCCGCTACGCGTGGAAGATCAGCAAGTCCAAGGCCGAGCAAGCTGAGGTCGTCCTTGCGACACGGCAGGGTCTGATCGTTGGTGCGTTCACCGCGGATGAGTGGCTGGACGCGACGGAAGCGAACTTCCCAGGGCGCGAGGCCGCACCTGGGCGTATCGGCTTCGTTGGAAAAGAAGCGCCGGCGAAGATCAGCCGCCTGTACCTGCACAAGCGTGTGCCTGACGAATATCGGANNCTTCAGCCGAAGAACGTGGCTGAAGGTCGTTGCTGCGCTAGGAGTGAGTAGAATCTGGCGCTGCTTGGCGAGGTAGCTCAGTTGGTAGAGCACACGGCTGAAAACCGTGGTGTCGCCGGTTCGATTCCGGCCCTCGCCATCTCAGGCTTCTGGGCGGCGCGGTATGGCACGAAGTTGAGTGTCAGGCTCAGAGGCCGCGCCTCGGGCCGCTGGCCGCACGTCGCTCTCCGGGGCCGTGTGTTCAACACTGTCCCCTCCGGCGCCGCACACCCAGCGACCCGCCAGAAACCTGAGAGGCGCAGGGGTGGAGTACGGGCGCCTCGCTGCTTATGCGGGCGAAGTGTTGAAGTAGTGGTCGTCCGAGAGTGTCGGTTGGCCGCGCCCGCGCTTGTTGGTCGCGGCGGCGGGTGTTCGTAATTCACTACATCGGCCATTTACTAGTTTCGGTACCGGCCAATTGAAAGGCACCAGCCCTTAATCTCGCGCAAGTTGTGCCTGCGATGCTCCACTACAAGATCAGGAGCCGACCACTGGCAAGAAATCGCTAATCCTTAGTAACCCCACGCGCCGTGACTAATAGGTAGCCGCCTGAGTTGCTCCTTGTATGCGCGCCACTGCGGCATGGCTCGATCCATCAGCGCGACGAAACGGGCGTTGTGCGTTGGCTCGAGGATGTGAATCATCTCGTGGACGACGACGTACTCGAGACATTCGCGCGGTTTCTTCGCGAGATCGGTGTTGAGGCGAATGCTGCGAGCGAGAGGATTGCAGCTTCCCCACTTGGTTTTCATTCGCTGCGCGAAGAAGCGCTCCACCTCGACGCCGATCAGCGGCTCCCACTTGGCGAGGAGTGGCGGAATCGCTTTCTTCAGCTCTTTGCGATACCAGTCCTCTACTACCGCCCGCCGCCTCGCCTCATCCGCCCCTGGACGAACGGCCAGGAGCACGTGACCGTGCTCCAGATGAACGGATGGCGCTCGCTCTGCCTCGACGACCTCGAGCAGATAGCGCCTACCCCAGACGTAGTGACTCTCGCGATCTAGATACTCTCGACGCGTCTCGCGCTCCTGTTCTTGGAGCTTGGCTTGTTGCTTCTTGATCCAATCGAGCTTCGAGACGGCGAAGGCACGGATGGTGTCCAGGCTCATGCGCCTCGGCGCCGAGATGCGCAC
>PMZQ01000016.1 GCA_003170155.1 Actinomycetota bacterium
GCCCTTGCGCTCGCGGACGTGCTCCTGAGCCGCCTTGACGCCGAAATACTGGTGAGCCCGCGGTAGCTTCTTGACACCGCCGTCGAAGAGCACGAAGTCGTGCATCAGCTCGATCAGCCGCGGCTTGGCGCAGATCTTCGCCAGGTACTTGTCCAGCTTGAAGCGGCTGTCATCGCGCTCGTCTTCCTTCCACTCCAGGAAGTACTTCTCCGGCGTACCGATGGCGCCGTATTTCAGGCCCTCGGAGTCGTTGCCGGCGAAGACGAGCTGCACGGTCGAGAAGAACCACTCGTTGAACTCCGGCAGCTGATTGGACAGGTTCTGGCGGATTCCGTCGCCGATCGTCACGCGGCTGTTCTTCAGCTCCAGCACGCCGACTGCGATGCCGTTCACATAGAGCACGATGTCAGGCCGCCGCTCGAATCCGCCGCGCAGGGTGACCTCCTCGGCAATGCCGAAGTCGTTTTGATCGGGATCGTTCCAGTCGATCAAGTGGACGGTCTCGGTGACCTTGCCCGCCTCGATCTTCACTGGCACGCCGTAGCGCAGCAGGCTGTAGACGGCTTTGTTGTTTTCGTACAACCCCCGGCTGTGGTTGTTCGCCTCGCTGCGCAGCTTGTGGAGAGCGACGTTGATCTGCTCGGAGGTGTAGCCGCGCCCGGTCAGGTACTTGCGAAGCTGCGCCTCTTCGATGTTGGAGTTGCAGTCGCCGTCGCTCCAATCGCCGAGGTAGTCATAGCCGAGCTCATCGCAGAAGAGCGAGATGACGCGGTTCTGCGTCACGCGTTCGGGCTTGCCCACATCGCTCATACAAGCCGAATCTTGCCGGTGAGGAGTTCCTGCATCATGCCCTGCTTGAGCTGGCGGGCTTTGGCGAGCCTTGTATTCAGTTCATCAATCTCCGCATCCATGTCCGAGAGAGCACCGGCGATGGCAGCTTGCTCTGCGACTGTAGGCGGAAGGTCGATCGGGAGAATTCGAATTAGCCGCGCCGTATAGCTTTGCTGCTTCGTACCCTGGCAATACTCCAATGCGAG
Source organism: Actinomycetota bacterium (assembly GCA_003170155.1). GTDB lineage: Bacteria > Actinomycetota > Thermoleophilia > Gaiellales > Gaiellaceae > Fen-549. The sequence continues at coordinate 1,038 of PMZQ01000016.1, forward strand.
TGCGTCGCCGCGATAGACGTAGTAGTGGTAGAGGTATTCGGGAAGAAGATCAGACGATGGGTAGATTGCCATGCACGACTGATTGGTCGTTGCAGGGCTACCAACGAAACCGCAAGCTCCTCTTGTTCCTTCCGCTTCCAAACCAGTTATCGCCATGAGGAATGTTCCGGTCGGATGAATCCGCAGATTCGTCTTTGCCATCGCTTCCGTCGAGATGTGTTCTAGCGTATCTACGATGACTTTGTAATTCAGCTCGCCGCTGGTGATCCATTTGATTCCGCCTTTATAGAAATCCGGTCTGCCGCGATACGGGGTGGCTCCACTCGAGCAACTGAGGATGAGGTTGCCCCAGCGCTTTACCTCCCACTCTCCACTGAAGCCCGGCAGGCGTCTACTGCCGGTGAGCAATTCTTGCATGGCGCCTTGTTTGAGCTGGCGCTTCTTGGCGACGAGCCGCTCCAGGGATTCGATGAGGGCATCCGCATCACCCAACGCCTCGGCGATGGTTTCTTGCTCGGCTTTGGTGGGCGGGAGACCGATAGAGATGTTGTCGAGCGTTCTGCGCTGAATGCCTTTTGCGGTAGAGCCGGTGGAGTTGAGAGAAAGTTGCTTCTGAAATACGAAACCCTTCATGTAGTGGGTAAGAAAATCGCGATGCAGCCAATTTCGTGGCTTGATAAGCAGCACTCGCTGGCTGAGGATGTAACGCTTCGAGTCGGGGATCTGCGCCACATTGCCAAGCGGGGCTTCCATAGTGAGAAGAACATCGCCGGCCTCGCATTCGCCCTGAATCATCCACTTGCGGTATAGCTCTTCACTGCCAAAGTAGGCTTCTTTGTCAGGGTCGATTCGCCCCATCTGAACGTTGTTGGCGGACAGCGCGAGAATGTCGCCGCCACCCCACGACAAGCCCAGCTTGCGAGGTGTCCGTCCCCGGTAATCGATGTACGACCCCACGGCCTGGATGAAAGGCATGACCTTCCAATCCTCCGGGATCACCCCGATCTCGGTCTGCTCGTAGCCGGGCTTCACTTCCATATGAAGCCCATCTTCTCCAAGTGGCGGCTCACCTTGGCTTCTAGATCCGCCACGCATCCGACCATCTCCGGTAGCGGAGTTTCGTAGCGCTCGGCCAGTTCCTTAACCCGCTGGGTCAGCTGCTGGCTTACGCTGTCCATCTCGCCGTGGATGGCGGCGTCGAGCGCGGCGAGCCACTTGTCGTCCACCACCAGCGTATTGACCTCGGCCTCGGTGAGCGGCGTCGAATACTTGGCGTAGGCCTTGGCGTCGAGCGCGGCGTCGGCGTCCTTGAGGCGCTTCTTCGCGCCGGCCTTCTCGGTGTCGAGCTTCAGCCAGTCGCTCAGCGCGGCGGCTTCGTCCCTCGCGTCCGCGTCGCCTTTGATCTCCTTCAGCCGGGCTGCGACGCCGGCCTTGTTCACCTTCTCGAAGTCGGCGTACGCTCCGTCCTCGCCGCCGTGCTCTTCCTCCAGCTCGGCGAGGCGGGCGCTGACGTCCTCCAGCTCGGCGGCGAGCTGGTCGATCGCGGCCTGTTCCTCGGCGAAGTAGTGAGCGACGACGAGGGCCTTGGGAATCAGGTCGCAGGTCCAACCCTTGTCCTTCTCCTTGCCCTTCTTGGTTATCTCGATGATGCGGCTGGTCTCGGCTTTCCAGCCGTCGGCGGCGATCAGGTAGCAATCGTCCTGCATCGTCTCGGCCCAGTAGTCCATCAGGTGCTGGTAGATGTCGTA
>PMZQ01000076.1 GCA_003170155.1 Actinomycetota bacterium
TACGACTTGAGCTCGAAGCCGCCCGCAACTATCGAGTGGGAATAACCGACGAAAGTCCGCCTCCTTCGGAGGCATCGCGACGTTCGTCGGATGAGAAAAGAGGCGATGAACCGCGCCTTCGGCGCTTGTTCCTCGCGTGATCCCAACAGCGCGGCGGGCTTGGCGTGGTTCGAGTTCGAGGACGCGAGGTCCATGCTCGTGTCGTGCTCGGCGTTCGTGGACTACCGCTCGCCGAGGCCGCTCGCGCCTTTGTCGCCGTCTAGCAGGGCACAGCCTCGAATTCGTCACAAACACGTGACGGTTCCGTAGGTAGCGTCAGACGATGACTTCTCTTGCGAATGGGCTTGGTACTGCGATTCTCGTTGCGCCGAACCGACATGATCTTTATCATGACCACATGACCAGAAAAGCGACTGCCACGGAAGCCAAGGCCAAGATTCTCGCGCTGCTCGACGAAGTCGCTGCCGGCGACGAGGTAGAGATCAGCAAGCACGGTCGAGTCGTGGCGCGGCTGGTTCCGGCCGGCGGGCCGCACTCGTTGCGGGGGAAGCTTTCCGGTGTCGCGATGAGCGCCGCCGAGGACGAGCAGCTCTACTCGACCGGCGAGGCCTGGAATCTTCCGTGACGACGGTCTTGCTGGACACGCACGTCGTGCACTGGTGGTCGGCCGAGCCGGAGCGGATCAGCGAGGCGGCGACCAAGGCGCTGAGCGAGGCGAACGAGCTGGCGGTGGCGGCTATCTCCTGGTTCGAGCTGGCCTGGTTGGCCAGGCACGAGAGGATCGCCGTGACGATTCCTGTCCGATCCTGGCTCGAGCGGCTCTCGGCCGAGATTCGAACGATCGGAGTGACTCCCGCGATCGCCGACACGGCCGTCTCCTTGCCGTCCACTTTCCCGGGCGATCCGGCCGATCGCCTGATCTATGCGACCGCGATCGAGCGCGGATGGCGACTGATAACGAAGGATCGAAGGCTCCACGAGCAGCATCAGCCTCGGCCCGTGACGCTCTGGTGAGCGTCGTCAGCCGACGAAGCGGAAGTCGACCCCGAGCAGTTGGTAGGTCGCCACGGCTCGCTGATCGAGCGTGAGCAAGGTCGCGCTTTCCTGCTTCGCCGTTGCGCCGATAAGCGCGTCGTAGACGGCGCCCCCAGAGATGGTGCGGGTAGCGGCCAGATCGAGTAGTTGCTGGAACCCGTCGGGAGAGAGCGCAACCGGCGGGAAAGCGAACGTTGCTTGGAGGAAGCCCAGAGCGAGCGAGGGTGAGACACGCTGCGGCGGCGGAAGCCTCGTCAGGACCGAGTACGTCTCGACGGCGACCTGCGCTAGGAGGCGAGTTTCGCTGCGAGGCAATGCCGAGCGAGCCGCCGCGTGAGCCTCGTGCCAAGGTAATGCCGCGGCAACTACAACACTCGTGTCGGCAGCGATCATCGGCGAACGCGCTCGAGGACGTCGCGCACGTTCTCGGTCGTCAGCTTCGGCATATCGGAGTCGGCCACGATTGCGGCGCCGTCTGTTTGCTCGACCAGGCGCATCGACGCCGTCTGCGGCTCGATCTCGATTCGGCCGTCGCGGAACTCGACCTCGACCGTTGCGCCCGCTTCCAGGCCCGCCTCTTCTCTAACGACCTTCGGGATTACCACGCGCCCGGCTCTATCGATGGTAGTCAGCATGGTAGAAGTCTACCACTTCATACCCCATGACTCTTCGCCACCCATCCGTCCAGCTCGACCAGCGCCGAGTCGACCATCGTGAAGAGGTCGTCGAGCACGGTGCGATCGGCAACGAGCGGCGGCGCGAGCATCAGCATGGCCGGGCCGCGGTCGTCGGCGCGAGTGAAAAGGCCGGCACGGCTCATGGCGTCGAGGAGTATTCGTCCGCACACCTCGACCTTCTCCGAGGGAGTGAACTCCCGCGCCGTGTCGCGATCGGGCGCCAGCTCGAGCCCGTAGAGGAAGCCTGCGCCGCGCACCTCCTTGACGGATCGGTGCCTGAGCGCCAGCTCGTCCAGCCCGGCGCGGAAGTAAGCCTCGAGCTCGAGCACGTGCTCGGGGATTCGCTCCTCGCGCAGCGCCGTGATGTTGGCGACCGCTACCGCCGTGGAGACGGGATGGCCGCCAAAGGTGGCGCCGTGCGTGAAGGTGGCGACGGGCGAGTCGAGCAGGCCGTCGACCAGCGGCCGGCGCACGATCATGCCTCCCAGCGGCGCGTAGGCCGAAGTTACGCCCTTGGCGAAGGTGACGATGTCGGGCTCGGCGCCGACGCGCTCGAAGCCGAACCAGTGGCCCAGGCGCCCGAAGCCGCAGATGATGTCGTCGCTTGCGAGCAGTACGCCGTAGCGGTCGCAGATGCGGCGGAGCTCGCGCCAGTAGTCCTCGGGTGGCACCAGCACGCCGCCCACGTTCTGCACCGGCTCGGCGATCAGAAGCGCGACCGTCTCGGGACCCTCTTCGATGATCGCCTCTTCGATCGCGCGCAGGCAAGGCAGCTCGGCTGCCGATACGTCGCCCGCCTGCTCCCAGCCGTAGGTGTTGGGCACGTGCCGGAACCAGGGCAGAAGCGGAAGGAAGGGCTCGCGGAACCTGGGGATCCCGGTCGCCGAGAGCGCGCCGAGCGTCGTGCCGTGATAGGCCATCTCACGGGAGATGACCTTGATGCGCTTCGGCTCCCCTTGGCTCTGGTGGTACTGGCGGGCAAACTTGATCGCCGACTCGTTCGCCTCCGAGCCGGAGTTGACGAAGAAGACGACGTCGAGGTCGCCCGGCGCCAGGCTTGCGATCAGAGCGGCCGCTTCGCTCGAAGGCGGGTGGGCTGCCGACCAGTTGGTGGCGAAGGCGAGCCTTTCGGCCTGTGCCGACGCGGCCGCCGCGAGGTCGGCGCGACCGTGGCCGATGTTGACGCAGAAGAGCCCCGACAGTCCGTCGAGGTAGCGGTCGCCCTTGTCGTCCCAGAGGTAGCAGCCCTCGCCGCGCACGAACACCGGCCGCTCGGGATCGCGCCAGGCCGAGGCCGAAGCGAAGTGCATGCCGAGGTATTGAGCCGCCTGCTCGCGAGCAGCGGCGTCTCTCTTGTCCGCCGCGGTTGCCATCAGCTCGCCGCCTTGTCGAACTTGCTCTCGTCGAGGTGGGCATAGCGCTTCAGGTGGCGCTTCGGGAACTGCAGCGCGTCGCGCCGGAAGGGCTCGGCCAGCTCCTTCGGATCGACCATGATCTCGACGACGACCGGCTCGCCGGCCGCGAGCGCGTCGGCATAGGTGTCGTGGAGGTTCGCCGGATCGGATACGCGTACGCCGATAGCGCCCATCGCCTGGGCGATCTCGGCGAAGTTGAAGCCACCGACGCCGTGGCCGATGTCGACGCCGACGTAGCGGTCGTCGTAGAAGTCGATCTGGTTCTTCTTCTCCGCGCCCCACTCTTGGTTGTTGAAGACGCAGGCGACCACCGACAGCTTCTCCTCGACCGCGGTCATCACCTCGTGCAGGCTCATGCCCCAGGCCCCGTCGCCGATGATCGCGAGCACTGGCCGGTCCGGCGCCGCGACCTTGGCGCCGAGCGCCGCCGGATAGGCAAAGCCGCAGTTACCGAAGCCGAGCGCCGGTAGGAACGAGCGCGGTCTGGTTGGCTTCAGATAGGCGTTGGCGACCGAGCAGATGTTGCCGATGTCGCTCGTCACGATCGCGTCCTTCGGCAGCGCACGAGCTAGCTCCGCGAGCGCCCGGCGCGGGCTGATCGGACTTGCGTCGGAGCCGGAGATCGACTCCAGCTCCTTCGCCCAGGCCTCTTTCGCCTCCCGGATCGACGCGAGCCGGGCGGGATCAGGCTTGCGCTCTCCCTGAATCGCCGTGAGCCGGTCGGCGAGCGCCTTCGCGGCTGCCTTGGCGTCGCCGATGATGCCGACGTCGATCGGCCGCACTCGACCGATCTGCCTCGGATCGATCTCGATCTGAATGATCTTTGCCGCCTTCGGGAAGTAATCGAAGCCGTACTGCGGCAGGGTGCCGAAGCCGCTCAGCCTGGTGCCGATCGCAAGAATCACGTCTGCCTTCGAGAGCAGCCCCATCGCCGCCTTCGAGCCCTGATAGCCGATCGGGCCGACCGCGAGCTCGTCGTTCTGCGGGTAGGCGTCGGTGTGCTGATACGAGCTTGCGACCGGGGCTCCAAGCTGGCGAGCGAGCCGGCGAACCTCGTCGGCGCCGGCCGTCTCGGTTACTCCCAGCCCGGCGATGATCGCCGGGCTCTTGGCGGCGGCGAGTATCTCGGCAGCCTTATCGATCGCGGCGCCGTCTCCTGGCCCGCGCTCGGAAACGCGGTAGTGCTCTGGCTCGAGGATCGTGAAGTCACCCTCCGCATAGAAGAAGTCGCGGGGGATGTCGATCTGCACAGGGCCGCGTTCAGCGAGCGCGACGCGGAAGGCGGTGCGGAAGGCCTCGGCGATCCGCTCGGGCCTGCTCACCTGCAGCTGGAACTTGGTGATCGTGCTGAAGATCGGCAGCTGATCGACTTCCTGGAAGCCGTCGAGGCCGCGACCGGCGCTCATCGCGGACGGTGTCACGATCACGACCGGAGAGTGAGCGTGGTACGCCGCGGCGATGCTCGTGACCATGTTGGTGATCCCGGGCCCGTTCTGGCCGATACAGAGGCTGGGCTTGCCGGTGACCCGCGAATAGCCGTCGGCCATGTGTGCCGCCGACTGCTCGTGCCGAACCGCGACGAAGCGAATCCCGGCCGCGGGGAAGAGATCCAGTACGTCCATATAGGCGGAGCCGACGATGCCGAAAACCTCGGTGATCCCCTCCGCCCTTAGGGTCTCGACCATCGCCTCGCTGGTGGTCATGTATGTCACGCTCGATCAACTCCTTGTCGTGTCGCCGCCCTGCGGCGGCGCCGTGTCTAGAAAACGATTTCTTAGGTCGCGCCGATCATCGAGCCGATGCGGGCGCGGAGTGCGGTGAATTCCGGAAGCAGCCGTGCGTCCGCACCGCTGCCGTTCAGGCCGGGCAGAAGCACCGGCTCGTCGTAGACGATCCGTCCCGGGCGCGGGCTGAGTACGACGACGCGCGTGCCGAGATAGACAGCCTCTTCGACGCTGTGTGTCACGAACACGATTGACTTGCCGGTCGCTTGCCAGATCTCTTTCAGCTCCTGTTGCAGGCGTTCGCGGGTGAGGGCGTCGAGCGCTCCAAACGGTTCGTCCATGAGCACGATCGCCGGGTCGTTGGCCAGCGCTCGTGCAATCGCGCAGCGCTGCTGCATACCTCCGGACAGCTCGTGTGGCCGCTGGTCCGCCACATCCGCCAGGCCGACCAGCTCGAGATAGCGATTGGACAGGGCTCGCAGTTGTTGGTGCGGAGTGCCGCTCATCCGCGGCCCGATCTCGACGTTTCCGCGTACCGTCAGCCAAGGGAACAGAGTCGGCTGCTGGAAGACCATGCCGCGATCGGCGCCGGGATTCACCACGGGTTCTCCGTTCACGAGAACCGCGCCGAGCGTCGGCTCGAAAAAGCCGGCGATCAGTTTCAGAAGCGTCGTCTTGCCGCAGCCGGACGGCCCGACGAGGCAGATGAACTCGCCGGGCTCGACGGTGAGATCGACGCCGACCAGTGCCGGCGCCGATCTCTTGTTCGTTCCGAAACGGTGCGTGACTCCGTGCACCTCGATTCGCTCCGGGCGAGAGCCGCCGGCCACCGCCGCTGGGGCCTCGCCCCGCCGGCGGAGTAGTGGCTTGCTTTTCGGACGCTCGCCCATAGGCAGTTATTTACCGGCAGCCTTGGCGACGAACTGGTTGGCTAGAGCGGCCTGGAAGGTCGTCAGCGAAGGTACCGTGTCGACCTGGCCCTGCTGCTTCAGGAACTCGGCTGCGCTCTCGAGGTTACCGGCCAGGGCACCCGGGGCGCTGGGCGTCCCGAGGTACTTCGCGCCGGATTGCTCGCTCGCGTTGAGGAAGATCAGCTGCTTCGCCTGGCTAAGCGCGTCAGCAGGAGAGATGTTGAGCTGACGACCGATCGCGGCCGAAGCCTCGCTCGGGTTGTCCCGGAAGAACTGGACAGCACGGCTTTCCTGCTTGACCCAGGTTTGAACGACGTCCGGGTACTTCGTGGCGAACGCTGTGGTGACGACCGCCAGGTCGGCCGTGAGCTTGCCTCGCTTGGCCAGGTCGGCGCTCGTGATCAGCACGGTGCCGTTCTTTTCGATCGAGGCGAGCGTCGGATTCCAGACGTAGGCGGCGTCGATGTCACCGCGCTGCCAGGCGGCGAGGATGTCCTGCGGCTCGAGATCGATGATCTTCACCTTGGCCGGATCGACCCCGGCCCCCTGAAGCGCTGCGAGGAGGCTGTAGTGCGAGGTCGAGCCGAACGGAGTGGCGACCTTCTTGCCGACCAAGTCCTTGATGCTCTTCACTCCTGACGAATTCTTCGCCACCAGCGACTCGGCGGTTCCGATCACGTCGAAGATCCACGGCACTTGGTACTTGGTGCCGAGGGAGATACCCTTGGCGACCGGACTGCTGCCGGCGAGACCGATATCGACGCTACCGGCGATGACGGCGGTGTTGACGTCGCCGCCCGATGCGAACTGCGTCCACTTGATCTTCGTGTTGGGTAGCGCCTTCTCCAGCCAGCCTTGATCCTTGACGATCAGATCGCCGTTCGGGATCAGCTGGTAGGCGATGCGCAGCTCCGACGGGGCGGAACTCGACGACTTCTTCGACGATCCGCACCCCGCGAGAGTGGCCGCGACGAGCGTCGCGGTGAGCGCGACGGCCAACAAGGCCAACGTCGTGCGCCCGCGGTGCCGGGGCGTGGGGGATTTATCCGACATAAGCGACTCCTTCTTCTCAGGTGTATTGGGGCAATCGACTTCTCGCTCGGCCAATACTATATAACGAAAAGCGATAACGTTCATAAGAATACTTGACAGATAATGGACGCATCCGCAATATGCGAAGATGCGGCGTCGCCCTGTGGGCGTCGTCTTCGAGCTGTCTGAAAAGGGGTGAAGTGGCTCGTAACGCGAGAACGAGCTCGACATCGAAGATCGATCGACTGAGCGCAGACGAGGCGATCGATCAGGCATCGGCCATATCCTTTCAAATCGCTGAGATCGACGAAGCTCAGAGCCGGCGAGGTTTTTGGCAACGCTGGAGCGTAGCGTTCGTGCGCTTCGGCCTGGTGGTCGGACTATTCGGCCTTTGGTGGCTGATCGCGCGGCTCGAGATCTGGCCTCGCATCTTCGTGCCCACGCCGCTCTCGGTCTGGGACAAGTTCATCCAAACATCGACCGTTCACGATTGCAGCGTCTTCAAAGGAAAACGGACCTGCGTCCGCGGCTATAGCGGCTATTTCCTCTATCAGCACGTCTGGGCCAGCATGAGGCGAATCCTTCTCGGCTCGGGCATCGCGATCGTGGTCGGAGTCCCGCTCGGGCTCATGCTCGGTACGAGTCGCTGGGTACGAGTAATCCTGGAGCCGGGAATAACCTTCGTTCGCAGCCTGCCTCCGCTTGCCTACTTCACTTTGGTCGTGATCTGGTTCGGTATCGACGAACGGCCGAAGGTGATCCTTCTGTTCCTGGCTGCGCTTCCGCCGGTGGTGCTCGCCACCGCCGACGCCGTGCGCAACGTTCAGCAGGATCGCCTGCTCGCGCTCCTCACGCTTGGCGCCTCGCCGCTGCAGGTGATCCGCCACGGCGTCTTCCCGTCGGTTCTGCCCGAGGTCATCACCGGCATTCGCGTCGCCGTCGGCTTCGCGTTTACCACCATGGTCGCCGCCGAGACGATCAATGGCACGCCTGGAATCGGCGGCATGGTCTGGACTGCGGAGCGCTTCAATCAGACCGACGTCGTGATCCTCGGGATCATCGTGATCGGGATCTGCGGGCTCTTTCTCGACTCTATGATCAAGCTCGTAGACCGTCTGCTCGTGCCTTGGCGCGGTCAGCTCTGACCGATTGCTTTATCTCGCCACGCGGGCTGGGCGAGCTTCACTGGTCCCGCCCGGTAGAGGTTGAAGTTCTGCTCGGTCAGGCGAACGGAGATCTTCCCGCGCGAGCTGCTTCCGCCGTGCGTTCCCGAAGGGTTAATTGCTTCCGCTGCGCGTTCCCGAGGGATTCACTCTGATCCGCACCGAGGCGCTCTTCTTGCTGCCTGCGGCCGTCAGTACCGCGGTGTATATACCGGGCTTCCGGTAGCGGTGTGCCGAAGAGACTGCGGTCGAGGTTGTGCCGTCGCCGAACGACCACGAGTACGAGCCGATTTTCGTCGACGTGTTCGTGAAATGAACCGCCAGCGGTGCTTTGCCCGAGATCACGTTTGGCGCGAAGGAGACGATCGTCCCCGGCGGTAGCGAGGCGAGCGCTGTCAGCGTCGCCGGGGCGTCGATCAGTCCGTGTGCGGAGTTGTGGTCGATGGTCTGGTGAGCCGAAGACTCGATCGCGTTGACGACCTCGTCGGCAGAGGCCGTCGGAACGTAGGAGCGGGCCAGCCCGGCGAGACCGGCGACGAAGGGAGCGGCGGCCGAGGTACCGCAGAAATAGGTGTAGGAGCCGTTCGGGTGGGCCGAGCTCGACGGCCAGGTCGTGTTGACGCAGCCGGGCGCATCGACGCCGACCCATGAGCCGTAGTTCGAGCCCCATTTGCCCGCGTACAGGTTGCCGTTCGAAGTCGAATAGCGGGTGCCCGTCTCGTCCACCGCACCAACGGAGATAACGCCCGGGTAGGCGGCGGGGTAGTCGGGCGCCGAGGAGTTCTCATTGCCGGCGGAGGCTACGACAACCACGCTGTGACTTTCGGCGTAGCTCACGGCGGCGGCGACCGAACGCGAGCCACTAGGCAGGCCGAAAGACATGTTGATCACCCTGGCGCCGTGGTTGGTCGCCCAGATCAGTCCGGCGGCGACGTCGCTCCAGGAGCCCGAGGCGCTTGCATCGAGCACCTTGATCGGCATGATCGTGCACCTCCAGCAAACGCCGGCCGTGCCCTTGCCGTTGCCGCCTTGCGCGGCGATGATGCCGGCGACGGCGGTGCCGTGACCGTTGTCGTCCGCCGGACGGTCGTCGCCGTTGACGAAGTCGTAGCCGGGAGCGAATGCACCGAGATCCTCGTGGTTGCGATCGACGCCTGTGTCGAGGACGGCGACGATCGTGCTCGCGCTGCCTGTGTCGAGCGACCAGGCGTCGGGGAAGCCGGGGTTCGTAAGCTGCCAGTAGCCCGAGTTGAGAAGGGGATCGTCGATGCTGACTCCGTCACCGTGAACGAGACCGTCTAGCTCTGCGAAGGTGGCAAGCGGCGATGCCTGGAGCCTGCGAACGGCCTTTTTCTCAGAGCGCACCGGAACGGCCGCCACAACGATGCCGAGATGGGGGATGGTCGACAGGCGATAGCCGCCCGCACGAGCCAAAACTGCGTTTTGGGCGGCAGCCGTCGTGTGCGCCTCGAAACCGACGAGGACGCGCGCAGTGCCGGTCAATGCCCGCGCCGACGTTGAGGCGTGTGCGTCGGCCGCGAGAACGGTCACCGAAGCGATCGCAAGTAGCGTGGCAAGTGAGCGGGTTGCTCCAACCATCCCTATGAAAATCGGTCGGAGGGCAACCAAATAGCCAGCAGGTGCGCTCTCTAGGCGTACTCGCAGCGAACAAGCGCTCTCCACGCCACGCCTGTCGCGATCGCCATATTTGGGGATGCCTCACCCGAGCGATCGAACCGCGCCGAGCGCGGCCAGACGGTGGAGCACTTCGTTCCGAGACCGGTTCTAAAAGCCAGACGACCGTTCCACTCTCCGCCAGACTGCTACAATCCGCGCCCGGCGGACGGCCTGGTCCGCCGCTTTTTCATGAGATGAAGACTTTCAACGCAAAGCCCAGCGAAATCGAGCGCGACTGGTATGTCGTCGACGCCGAGGGTCAGACCCTCGGCCGTCTCGCCGTACGCATAGCCGACACGCTACGCGGCAAGAACAAGCCGATATTTACCCCGCACGTCGACACGGGCGACTTCGTCGTCGTGGTCAACGCGGGCAAGGTAGCCGTCACCGGCAAGAAGCTCGACGACAAGTTCTACTACCGGCATTCCGGCTACCCGGGCGGTCTGTACAGGCGCACTCTGCGCGAGCAGCTGGATCGCCGGCCGACCGAAGTGTTGCGTAAGGCGGTCAAGGGAATGCTCCCGCGCAACCGTTTGGGCAGGGCTCAGATACGCAAGCTCAAGATCTATGCAGGCGCCGAGCATCCGCACGGCGCGCAGAAGCCGAAACAACTCGAACTCAGAGGCTAGGATCCAACTCGTGGCAGAGCAACCGCTTCAATACCGTGGTACCGGTAAGCGCAAGACCTCGGTGGCGCGCGTGATCCTCCGTCCCGGCGACGGCAAGACCTGGATCAACGGTCGCACGATCGAGAACTACTTCCCCCGTCCCACCCATCGTCAGACGGTCCTGTCGCCGCTCGCACTGGCGGGCGTCGAGGGGCGTTACGACCTGCGTGTGCGCGTTCACGGCGGCGGCTCGAGTGGCCAGGCGGGAGCGCTACGGCACGGAATCTCGCGGGCGTTGATCGAGGCCGATCCGGAGCTACGAGTTCCGCTCAAGCGCGCCGGCTTCCTCACCCGCGATGCCCGCATCGTCGAGCGCAAGAAGGCCGGCCTGCACAAGGCACGCAAGGCGCCGCAGTTCTCGAAGCGCTGATAGCGGCGCCGAAAAGCTCCTAGAATGATGCGCCTGCCCTGCGGGGAGTCGCTAGCTCGAAGCCGCACTCTCGCGGCTGGACGCAGAAGGAGGATCCGGTTTCGATGGCAGGTGAACCGCTAACCGAGACAGCAGTCGTTCGGCGCTACTTCGGCACCGACGGCGTGCGCGGGATCACCGGCGAAGATCTGACCGTCGAGCTGGTCGAGAGGCTCGCCACGGCTGCGACTATCTGGTCGGGCAGCGGCCGGGTCTTCGTCGGTCGTGACACGCGGGCTTCCGGTGTGGAGCTGGAGCAGGCGTTTGCGCGCGGCGTCGTCGAGGCGGGCGGAGTCGCCGTGCTCGGCGGCGTTCTGCCGACCCCGGCGGTGGCTCTGCTGGCGCTCGACCTGGGCGTCGTCATCACCGCCTCGCACAATCCGCCCGAATACAATGGGTTCAAGATCTTCGACCATCACGGGCGCAAGCTTTCCGATGCGGCCGAGCTCGAGATCGAGGCGCTCCTAGATACCAAGACCTCGGGCGGCGGCGTGATCGACCATGTCGAGGTGGCGACAGACAGCTACCTAGAGCACATCCTCGAACGCTTTGGCTCCGACCTGAGCGGGCTCAAGATCGCGGTCGACTGTGCCAACGGCGCCTACTCAAGCATCGCACCCGCGGCCTTCTCCCGGCTGGGCGCCGAGGTTCTGGCGATCGGCAATGATCCTGACGGTGTCAACATCAACGACGGCTGCGGAGCGACCGATCTCTCTCTGCTCTCGCGCACCGTCGTCGAGAACGGTTGCGATCTCGGCATCGCCTTCGACGGCGACGGCGATCGCATGCTAGCGGTGACCGCGGCTGGCGATCCGGTCGACGGTGACCAGATCCTCGCCATCCTCGTCCCCCATCTCGGCGTCGAGTTGGTGGCGGTTACGAAGATGACCAACCTCGGCTTCCACAACCTGATGCGTGAGCAGGGCGTTCGCGTGCTCACCACCGATGTCGGCGACCGCTACGTGCTTGAGGCGCTCTGGCACGAGCAGGGATTCTTGGGCGGCGAGCAGTCGGGCCACATCATCTATCTCAAGGATCACGTTACCGGCGACGGGCTGGCCGCCGGGCTCTTGCTCTGCGGGGCTCTCCAAGGCCGAACGCTCGCCGAAGCGGCGGCCGTGATGCCACGCTACGCCCAGGTCAAGCGCAATCTCGCCATCGACAAGCAGCTTCCAGGCAGCGTCGTCGCGGAGGTCGAGCGACTCAACGCGGAGCTCGACGGACACGCCCGCGTGCTCGTTCGCTCGTCCGGCACGGAGCCTCTCGTTCGCCTGCTGGCGGAGGCCGAGACGGCTGTTGAGGCCGAGGATCTCTGTGGTAGGATCGAGGCGCTAGTTCGACTAGAGCTCGGCCAGTCGTCCTGACCGGGACGGCCAAAGTGCCGGGCTCTGTGCTTTTCTGAAGTGCAGGCCGCAAGATCCGTAGTTCGAGATGCGCGAGACTCACTCTGGGGATTTAGGAAGCGCGATAAGCGGGGAAGGAGCTCCAGGTGTGCGGGATCATCGGATACGTCGGTAAGAGAGCCTCCAAGCCGCTTCTCCTTCGTGCACTACAGCGCCTCGAGTACCGCGGCTACGACTCGGCCGGGATCGTGCTGCGCGAGGAGGACGGGCTCAACTACATCCGGGCGGTCGGAAACCTCCAGCACTTGATCGAGGCCGCCGACGGCAATGACTCCGAGTCCAGGCACGGGCTCGGGCACACCCGCTGGGCCACGCACGGCAAGGTCGTGGTCGAGAACGCTCACCCGCTCACCGGCTGCGACGAGCGCGAGATAGCGGTCGTCCTCAACGGCATCATCGAGAACTACCGCGAGTTGCGCGCATCCCTGATCGAGGATGGTCACCGGTTCACGACCGAGACCGACGCCGAGACCGTCGCGCACCTGATCGAGAGCTACTACGACGGCGATCTCGCCGAAGCTGTGCGGCGCACCTACCGGCAGCTAGAGGGTCACTTTGCGTTCGTGGTCATCCACCGTGACAATCCCGAGCTGATCGTCGGAACCAGGCGCCAGTGCCCGCTCGTGATCGGCGTCGGCGAGGACGAGGGCTTCATCGCCTCGAACACGGTCGCCTTCCTGTCCGAAACGCGCAACGTCCAGTTCCCTGACGACGGCGACATCGCTGTTGTCACCCCGAGCGGCGTCACCTACTTGAGCGCGCTCGACGGGAACCCCCCGGTCGAGCACGACACGATCGTGATCGACTGGGACGAGGAAGAGGCCGAGAAGGGCGGCTACGAGACCTTCATGCTCAAGGAGATCTATGAGCAGGCGACCGCGGTGCGCGAGACGCTCGCGGAGCGCATCCGCTACGGCAAGCTCGCTCTCGAGGGGCTAGGACTCTCCGACGACGAGTTACGCAACCTGCGCCGGATCGTCATTCTCGCTTGCGGAACCGCGTATCACGCCGGCGTCGCCGGTCGCTACGTGATCGAGGAGTGGGCGCGCGTACCGGTCGAGCACGACATTGCCAGCGAGTGGCGCTACCGGAATCCCGTGCTCGACAAGAACACGCTCGTGATCGGCATCTCGCAGTCGGGCGAGACGCGCGACACGATCGAGGCCATGGCGCTGGCGCACCAGCAGGGTGCGCGCACGATGGCGATCACGAACATGATGGGTGCTCAGATCACGCGCGAGGTCGACTCCGTCCTCTACACGCGCGCCGGCCTGGAGATGGGAGTTGCCGCCTCCAAGACTTTCACCGCCCAGATCTCGCTGCTCTACCTGATCGCGCTCAAGCTGGCGCAGGTACGCGAGACGTTGCCCGAGGAGGAGATCCAGTCGCTGATCGCGGAAGTGCAGCTGCTGCCCGAGAAGATCGCCCAGTTCCTGCAAGACGCCGACGACGGCGTCCATCCGATCGAGGACATCGCCGAGCGCCACTTCGATAAGCCCTTCTTCCTCTATCTCGGGCGCAATATCGGCCTGCCCATCTGCCTCGAGGGTGCGCTCAAGCTGAAGGAGATCTCCTACATCCCGACCGAGGCCTACTCGGCCGGCGAGATGAAGCACGGCCCAATCGCGCTGCTCGACTCGGAGACCCCCGTCGTCTGCGTCGCTACCGACTCGCACGTCTATGACAAGGTCGTCTCCAACATCCAGGAGACACGTGCCCGCGGCGCCCAGGTGATCGCGATCGCGACCGACGGCAACGAGGACATTCAGCACCACGCCGACGACGTCATCTACGTCCCCAAGACGAACGAGTATTTGCAGGCGGTGCTGGCGGTGCTACCGCTGCAGTTGCTCGCCTATCGCATTGCCCGCCTTCGCGGCCTCAACGTCGATCAGCCGCGGAACCTGGCCAAGACCGTCACCGTCGAGTAGGAGCTCCGGTTCGGGATGGCGACCCGCTGCTTCTGGCCGCTGGGAGTCTGAGCGCGTGCACGTCCTCGTCGCCCTGGTAGG
This sequence comes from Actinomycetota bacterium, assembly GCA_003170155.1. GTDB lineage: Bacteria > Actinomycetota > Thermoleophilia > Gaiellales > Gaiellaceae > Fen-549. The sequence continues at coordinate 14,127 of PMZQ01000076.1, forward strand.
CGCGACCGTAATAGTCCTCACGCTGGCTGAATTCTTCGTCGCCTTCATACTTCCGCGCCGGGTCAGGCACGAACCACGCATCGCGCGCCTGATCCTTGTCGCCGGCTGGACGATCTGGCGCTTCGTCGCGCGTCGGTTGAGCGAGCTCCGCGCCGGTTACGAGCCGCTGGTGGCCGGTCTCTCGCGCGCGCTCGAGTTGACGCCGCCTGCCTGGTTGCCGCCCTCAGAAGGCGATACGGGCCGGTCGCAAGCGCTCAGACGCTGATTTCCGCCGGCCGCTCTGACCGGGTTCAGGCCATCGACGCGTTGGGTGTGCGGTGCGCTGGACCGGTGTCTTGACATTGCTAGGCAGATACTGGAACCGCGTCGCTCCCGCTCAGATTCGCTGATGTTTCGACAGACTAGGCAGCGGAAACGGTCCAGGCGATACGGCGACGCGCATGCGCGGTTCGAGAGGCCGTGAACGACGACATAGGAGGAGTCTCATGACGGTGATCGAGCAAGTGGAGGCTCGGCCCGGGCTTCCGCGCCTGAACGAGCCGGCGCCCGCCTTTGAGGCTGTTACGACGCACGGTCCGCTTCAACTCTCCGATTACGAGGGCAGCTGGCTCATTCTCTTCTCTCATCCAGCCGACTTCACGCCCGTATGCACGACCGAGTTCATGGCCTTCGCCGAGATCTACCCGGAGTTGCAGAAGCGAGGCGCTGAGCTACTCGGACTCTCGATCGACAGCGTCTATTCGCACATCGCCTGGGTACGAAACATCGAGGAGAAGGCCGGAGTGAAGATCCCCTTCCCGGTGATCGCCGATCTCGACCGCAAGGTTGCGACCGCCTACGGCATGGTCATGCCCGGCGAGAGCAAGACCGAGACCAGCCGCTGCGTTTTTCTTATCGATCCCAAGGGGATTCTGCGGGCGATGATCTACTACCCCCTCACCACCGGGCGCAACATGGACGAGATCCTGCGCCTCGTCGACGCGCTCCAGACCGCCGATGCGAACAGTGTCGCCACTCCCGCGAACTGGCGACCCGGCGACAAGGTGATCGTGCCGGCGCCGAACACGACCGAGCTGGCAGAAGAGCGAGTCGACGCGGGTTACGAATGTACCGACTGGTACCTCTGCAAGAAGTCGCTGTAGGGAGGCGGAGATGCCATGCGTTAGGCCGGACGGAACGCTAAGTGGCTCGGGCCGGGCGCTGCTCGAGGCCGTACAGGCCGAAATGACTGCGGTGGACGCGGCCAAGAAGATCGGAATGCCTCTCCATCTCGTTCGCAGCGGGCTCCGCGAGATGATCGCAGCCGGCCTCGTCCGCGAAGATGGCGAACGCTTCGGCCAGACCGAGAAGGGTGCAGCGACGGCGCGGCCGAGCGGCGGCTAAGGAGCCGGCGCGCCTGCATGGCGTCACGCTCGACGGGGCGCAAGCGAAAATCAGAACGGGGTTTACCGGTGCAGATGAGCGTGCAGCCCGCCTGTTCGTATCGAGGGTAGAAGTGGAGGGCGCTGAGTCATCGACCTCGCCTGCAAGCACTCCTACGGCGCAGGCGAGATCCCAGTCCTACTCGCGTGAGGAGGGGAGAACGAGACCGGAGCGCAGCGAGCGCGTCGAGCCGCCGCGCAGCTCGAACTCGATCGTGAACTCCCGTGTTCGCCTTGTTGCCAAGGCTTATGGGTTGGAGAAGCCGCTGTTCTTCGAGTACGGCGTATCACCCGGGGTGCCGAGGTGGGGAAGTGCCTCTCGAAGACATCGTTTAGTGGTCAGTCTCGGTGTTCGTGGTTGCGCCGACTTCGCGATCCGGCGAAGACACCATCGAGAGCAAGCGGCCTCTTCACACACTTCGAGACACGGACTCAGGCCCACGGGTGTTACCCAACGAACCCCGCCGACGAATAGACTCGCTCCAGTGGCCGCCATCCTGATCGATATCGACGGCGTACTGCACGTCTCCAACGAGCCGATTCCCGGAGCCACCGGCGCCGTCCGCCGCCTGCGCGAGAGCGGTCACCGTCTCCGCTTCCTGACCAACAACACCACCTGCCCGAGAGCTCGACTGGCCGAGGCTCTGCGCGCGATCGGCTTCGATATCGGTGAGGAAGAGCTACAGACGACGCCACGGGCGGCCGCACGAGCGCTGGCCGGCCGGCGCGTGCTGGCGTTGACCATGTCGGCGATCGTCGAAGAGTTGGAGGGAATGGAGCTGGTCGGAGAGGGCGCCGACGCAGTGCTCCTCGGCGGCGCCGACGAGACCGAGGAAACCGGAAGGGTCTTTTCCTACATGAACCTGGCTCGCGCCTTCGCCGAGCTCGAGGCCGGCGCCGAGCTTTACTGCTTGCACAAGAACCGCTGGTGGCAGACCAAGCACGGGCCGCTGCTCGACGCGGGCGCTTTCGTGGCCGGGCTCGAGTACGCCGCCGGGACACACGCCACCACGCTCGGCAAGCCGAGCTCCGCCTTCTTCGCCGCCGCGCTCGAGGCGCTCGACTCCGATCCCGGGCAGGCCTGGATGGTCGGCGACGACATCGAGTCGGACATCCGCGGCGCCCAGCTGCACGGTATCCCCACCGTGCTCTTGCGCACCGGTAAGTTCCGGCCCGACACGTTCGATCGCTCCGGCGTTCGCCCGACCGTGCTTCTCTCATCGATAGCGGACCTCCCCGAATGGCTGGCGACGCAGCGCTGAGGCTGGGCCTCGATCTGATCGAGATCGAGCGGATTCGCTCTGCGCTCGAGCGCCCTCGTTTCCGCGAGCGCTGCTTCACCGAGGCCGAGCGCTCCTACTGCGACTCGCGCGCCAACTCCGCCGAGAGCTACGCGGCTCGGTTCGCGGGCAAGGAGGCTGTCGGGAAGGCACTCGGCTGCGGCGTGCGCTTCACCTGGAAGGAGATCGAAATCGTCGGGCGCCCGCGTCCGACCGTCTCGCTCTCGGGGAAGACGCGAGCGTGGGCAGAGCGGATGAAAACCGGCGAGATCGACGTTTCCATGACTCACTCCAAGGGAATGGCCGCCGCGGTTGTGATCGTACGCGTGGAGGAATCCGAGTGAGCGACAGGGCAGCCGTCGAGCCCCTCTTCACATCCGCCGAGATGCGGGCGGTCGAGGAGGCCTACCCGGGCTATCCCGACTCGATGCGTGAGCTGATGGTCAGAGCCGGCACGGCCGCGGCGGAGGCGGCAATGCGCCGCTTCCCTGAGGCGCACTCGTTCACCGTCGTCTGTGGTGGCGGCTCGAACGGCGGCGACGGGCTGGTCGCGGCCGATGCGCTGCGCGCCCGGGATCGCGAGGTGCTGGTCGTTGAAACGAAGGGAGGGGAGACGAACCTCGGTAGCCCCGACGTGATCATCGACGCGCTCTTCGGCACCGGCTTCTCGGGCGAGCCACGGGACGGCGCCGCGGCGCTGATCGAGCGAATGAACTCGACCGGCGTGCCGATCGTCTCGGTCGACATCGCTTCCGGCGTCGACGCCGCGACGGGCGAGATCGCGGGCCCGGCTGTGGAGGCGGCTCTGACCGTCACTTTCTACGCCCGCAAGGTCGGGCACGTCGTGGCGCCAGGCCGATTCCACCGGGGCGAGCTCGAGATCGCCGACATCGGTCTCTCGGGTGGCGAGACCGCATGCAAGCTGGCGACGCTCGAGCTGCTGTCGGAGCTTCCGCGCAGGAAGAACTCGGACACTAAGTTCAGCGCCGGCTCGGTGCTGATCGTCGGCGGCTCGCCGGGTCTCTCCGGCGCCGTCTGCCTGGCCGGCGAGGCGGCCTTCCGCGCCGATGCCGGCTACGTCACCGTAGTGGTCCCCTGCTCCGTGCTCGCGCCGGTCGAGCTGTGCCTGCTCGAGGCCGTGAAGCGCCCGGCTCCCGAGGATGAGAACGGGTGCCTGACGGTCGAGGCACTGGAGCTCGTCGCCGAGTTAGAGCCGCGCGCCCAGGCGCTGGCGCTCGGTCCGGGGATCGGGCGCTCGGATGGAACGCGGGCGTTTGTACGCAAGCTGCTCGAGCGAACGACGCTGCCGGCGGTCGTGGACGCCGATGCCCTCTTCGGCCTCGAGCCCGGCCAGTGGCGCTCGCCGGTCGTACTGACGCCGCACGCGGGCGAGCTGGCGCGGTTGCTCGACCGAGACTCGGACTGGGTGAACGCTTATCGTCTCGCCGCCGCCCGTGAGTGCGCCGAGCGCTTCTCGGCGGTGACTCTGCTCAAGGGCGCCGACACCATCGTCGTCTCGCCGGCGGGCGAGGCGCTCGTCTGCGAGGAAGGAACTCCGGTTCTGGCGACCGCCGGCTCGGGCGACGTTCTAACCGGTGTCGTCGCCGCCTTTCTGGCCAAGGGTCTCGCGTCCGAGCGGGCGGCCGCCGCGGCCGCCGTCGCCCACGGCCGAGCCGCGCAACTGATCGAGCCGCAGGCCGGAGTTGTCGCCGGCGATGTGGTGCGGATGCTTCCGCGGGCGATCTCTCTGGATCGCTGAGACCGTCGCTAAGGCTTGCGCGCGACCCAGACGAACTCGAGCGAATCGTCGTCGAAGGGCTCCCGATTAAAGCCGCCGTACAAAGCCTCGGCCTCGAGGCCGGCGACGTCTATCAGCCCTTCCCACTCGGACTTCGTCAACCACCAGATAGGGACCGTGCCGAGCGTGGTTTCTCCGCGGCCGCGTGTTATCTCGATCCGGCTGTCGGCCGGCACGTAGCGAGTATCTTCCCAGACCTCGCCCGCGCGCTCGATGCGCTTGCCGTCGAACTGAACCGCGACTTTCGCGCTGAAGACGAACGCGTTCCAGGCGAACCGGCCACCCGGGCGAAGAGCCGCGGCGACCCGCTCGAAGAGGAGCCGGCGATCGTGCCATGTCGGCAAGGAGAAAAGCGCGCTGGCCGGAGAGATGACGAGATCGACCGGCTCCTCAACGGTGAAGTCGCGCATGTCTCCTTCGTGGAGCTCGACCGGCAAGCCGGCCATACGCTCGCGCGCGACCGCGAGCATCGCCGGCGATGAGTCGATCCCGATCACGCGCTTTCCGGTCTCGCATGCGATCGCTGCCGCCACGCGGCCTGTGCCGACGGCGAGCTCCACGATCGGTTCGCCCGCCTCGCGGGCCAGCTCCAGGTACCAATCGACGTCGGCCGTCATATCGGCAGTCAGCGCGTCGTAGTCCTGCGCGAATGGATCGTAGGAGCTCATCTAGTGGAGTCTGCCAGCGCGGGACGGAAGCGGCATGTCTCTTTTTCGCTCAGGCGAGAGGAACGTTCCGCTCAATGAGAGTGAAGCGAGCGTAGAAGCGCTCGTCCTTCTACGATGGAGCGATGCACCGCTCTGAGTTGACCATCGATCTCGGCGCCGTTCGCCGCAACGTCAAGCGTCTGACCGGAGTTCTCGACGGGGCCGATCTGTGGGCGGTTGTCAAGGCTGACGGCTACGGGCATGGGGCGGTGGACGTAGCCGGCGCGGCGCTCGGAGCCGGCGCCCGTGCGCTCTGCGTAGTCACGCTCGCCGAAGGGTTGGAGATGCGCGCCGAGTACCCGACCGCGCGCATCCTCGTGATGGGGCCACTGATTCCCGGCGAGGTCGCTCGCGCTCGCGAGGCGGGTTTGGAGATCGCCGTTGCGGATGCGGACATTCCCGAAGGCGTGCGCGTGCACATCAAGCTCGATACCGGCATGGGGCGCTTCGGCCTGACGGAGCTTCTGTCCGCCCCGCCGCGAAACGTCGTCGGGTTGATGAGCCACCTCGCCACCACCGCCGACGATCTCGACTTCGCCCGCAAGCAGGTCGAGCGCTTCCGCGAGCTGACCGCGCCGCATGCCGATCTGACGCGCCACATCGCCGCCAGCGCCGCCGTCCTGCGCTTGCCCGAGGCGTTCTTCGACGCTGTCCGCTGTGGTATCGCGATCTACGGTCTCTCTCCGTTCGGCGAGGATCCTGCCGGCGACGGGCTCGAGCCGGTTCTGCGCTGGGAGAGCCGTCTGACCCAGGTGAAGCTACTTCAGCCGGGCGAGAGCACCGGCTACGGGCGCCGCTTCATCGCGAGCGAGCCGACCTGGATCGGGCTCGTGCCCGTGGGCTACGCGGACGGCTTTCGGCGCGATATGACCGGCACCGAGGTGCTCGTCGCCGGCGAACGTCGTCCGGTGGTTGGCACGATCTCAATGGATTCCTTCGCCGTCACGCTGGAGCGTGAGCTCCTGGTCGGCACGCCGGTTGTAATCGTCGGCGACGGGGTGCTGGTCGAGGAGCACGCTCGCGTCGCCGACACGATCAACTACGAGATCACCTGCGGCGTTTGCTCCGACCGCCGCCGTGCGCGCCGTGTCATCGTCGACGGTTGAGCTCCTTCGCGACGTGCTGGCCGGCGAGGACGCCTACCTCGTCGGCGGTGCGGTGCGAGACGAGTTGCTCGGCCGCGAGCTCGCCGATCTCGACGTCATCTGCGCCGATTCGAAAAAAGCAGCGCGTGCCTTCGCGGCCGGGAGTGGGGGCTCTCCCTTTGCGCTCTCCGAGCGCCACGGCGCCTGGCGTGTCACTTTCCCGAACGGCGAGTGCGTCGACTTTACGCCGCTGCGCGGGAGCCTCGAAGAGGATCTTGCGTTGCGCGATTTCACTGTCAACGCGATCGCCGAGCCGCTCGCGGGCGGCTCGGCGATCGATCCACTGGGAGGCCGCCGCGATCTCGCCGAACAGCGGCTGCGGGCGGTCTCCGAGACGATCTTCAACGACGACCCTCTGCGCCTTCTGCGCGCCGTGCGCCTGGAGGAGGAACTCGGGCTGCGTCTCGACGAGGCGACCGAGGAGCTAGTCCGTGCTCGTGCCGGGCTCGTGACTCGTTCGGCCGGCGAGCGGATCCTGGCCGAGCTAGAGCGGCTCGGCTGGCCGGGTTACGAACGGCTACAGGAGCTTGGCTTACTCGCTCCGCTTGGCGGCTCACTCGAGCTCGTGGGACGAGTCGAGCGCTCACTCGCCGATTCGCCGTGGTTGCGTTTGGTGACGGCGTTCGGCGAGCGCCTGCGCCGGTTGCCGATCTCGGGTGAGCTCGATCGCTACCTCGGGGCACTCCTACGCGCCCAGACTCCGCCTGACGACTCGCCGCGTCAGATCCATCGCTTCCGGCGCCAGGTCGAGCCCTGGGCGCTCGACGCCCTTGCCTTTCTCGGCGCCGCCGAGTATGCGAGCGCAGTACGCCTGGCACGC
>PMZQ01000114.1 GCA_003170155.1 Actinomycetota bacterium
CGCTGATTCCGTCGGCGGACGTAGCGTCCCGTCGGTACTTCTGACGCCGATCACGATCACGAAGGTGAACTACCAGATGCTCTTCACAGACAAGTTCCTGAAGAAGAGCGATGTTTGCACAGGCATCTACGCGAAGTACTGCAAGACCTACAAGAAGCCGTTCTAGTAAGTAATAGAGGTTCGTTGTTAGACGAACCTCTATTACTTACTAGAACGGCTTCTTGTAGGTCTTGCAGTACTTCGCGTAGATGCCTGTGCAAACATCGCTCTTCTTCAGGAACTTGTCTGTGAAGAGCATCTGGTAGTTCACCTTCGTGATCGTGATCGGCGTCAGAAGTACCGACGGGACGCTACGTCCGCCGACGGAATCAGCGGTCGTTCCGTTCGTCGCGACCTTGGTGCCCTTGACGACGGCGATTGCGGCAGCTGCAGCCGCCTTGGCCTCGAGGGGAACCTTCTTGTAGACGGTCATCGACTGCCAACCCGAGATGATGTTCTGTACGCCCTGCGGAGTCGCATCCTGGCCAGTGACCGGGCGCGGCTTGAGCTTGTGGCTGTTCAGTGCCGTGACAACCGCGTTACCAAGACCGTCGTTAGCAGCAAGGACGGCGTTGATCTTGTTACCCGTCTTCGTGAGCATCTGCTCGAAGATGGTCAGGGCCTTCTGGTTGTCCCAGTTAGGAACAGCCTGCTTCGGACCCTTCTTGAGCTGACCGCTCTTGAAGTACGGAGCGAGCACCGAGTCGCCACCCTTGGCGAACAGCGTGGCGTTGTTGTCGGTCGGGGCGCCGTCCAGTTCGGCAACGACTGGCTTCTTGCCCTTGCCCATGATTCCCTTCGCCTTCATGGCGGCTACGAGGGCCTTGCCCTGGAGCACGCCGACGGCGACGTTGTTGAACGAGATGTAGTACGACGCCGAGCCACCGAGCACAAGGCGGTCATAGTCGATTGTCTTCACGCCCGCGGCTTTAGCAGCCGTCTCGATCGCGACACCAGTGCCGGAATCGAGAGCGTCAACCAGGATCACCTTCGCGCCGTTCGTCACGCACTGCTGACCCTGCGTGATCTGCGTCTGGGTGTCGCCCTGAGCATTGAGGACAGTGCCAGTAACACCGGCTGCCGAGAAAGCCGCCTCGAGAGCCGGCTTGTCGAACAACGTGTAGCGGACTGACGACTTCGTATCTGGCAGAAGAGCACAGATATCGACAGAACCCTTTTTAGCCTTGCTCTTGCCCAAGGCTGTCGTAGTGAGCACCGCGGACGTAACGAGCGCCACGAGTGCCAGTACGAGCACGAACTTCTTCACGTCATGCCTCCTAGTTAATTGACAATTCCCCTAGTAATCACGAGCACAATCGCTTGTGAAGTCCTAGGGGGTTTTACGACGAGAACGGCCGGCTTAGCGGGTGAAAAAGCCTGGAGGTGATCGAATATCCTCTCCTCCCGCAATCGCCCCTCCTCGAAGTAAGTGCACTACAAAGCCCTTGCACTTATACCACGGTTGATTCCTCAGAAGCCTAAGAGATTCGTAAGGATTGAGGCCGAATACGAGCACGAAGCGGCCAACGAGACTGATCGCGCCGAGCGTGGTCATCACGACCAAGAGCACACGCAGGAAAAACCGGTTCGAGTCGGTCGAGTGTCCTCCCGAGCAGGCGCTCGGCCGCAGAAGAACGAGCATCGCCAGACCTCCGAGAAGCACGATGAGGCTGGTAACGACGCGACCGAAGAATCGCCGTTCGCGTTGGCGCTCACACTTGGCCTGAAGGTGCGCGCGCAACGGCTTCCGCTCTCTCTCCACGAGAAGAGGCTATTCGCCTGCCCTCATTTAGACGCTACAACGAGCCTTTACCCGTGCCACAACCCAGTTGGGAGAGCGTCTGGCTGGCAGCACGGACGTCGAGCAGATCTCCTCTGCCACCTCCTCCGACGATCTGGCGCTCGGCCTGCGCGCCGTGCTTGCTTTGCGCCGTGTGGCGGAGCGCCTTGAGGCCGATCGGGTCGCACTCGTCAGGCGGCAGGGCTGGTCATGGCAGCAAATCGGAGACGTCCTCGGTGCCACTCGCCAGTCAATCCATGGCAAGTACGGGAAGTGAGTCCCATGCTCGAGCGTTCGCAAACCGATCACGGGGCAGCTGGCGACTACCAGCTTTGGGTGATTTATATTGACGCGCGCGAAGAAGCGAGACGCCACGGCGGCCGCAGGGTCGGTACCGAACACCTCGTCCTGGCGCTTCTGGGGGAATCGGCGCTGGCGAACGCGCTCGGGTCCGATCTGGACGAAGCGCGGACGGCACTGGAGGTGATCGACGATGACGCTCTGGCCGCCGCCGGCCTCGACGCGAGGTTTGACGTCGCACCGCTGCTGGAGCGCGAGCTTGCCCGCGCTCCGCGCAGGCCCACTCTGAAAGCGGTCCTGCAGGGACGGCTTCCGCTGACGCCGGCCGCCAAGTCCGCCCTGCGAGGCTCGAGCGGGGAGATGAGACGCGACGGTCGCCATCCTGGTCCCCGGTGCGTCCTCGGCGAGCTGCTCCGGCTACAGTGGCCCGGCCCGGCGGCGGAGCTGTTCTCTAGGCTTGGTGTTGACGCTGACGTCGCCGCGGAGCGCCTGACCGATGCCTGACCATTCTCTATTCTCGCGAAACACCGTTGAGCGCATAGCGCCGGTGGTTGTCAGCGAGTCGTTGACGAAGCGGTTCGGCGAGCTGCTGGCCGTCGAGGATCTCTCGTTCGCGCTGGAGCCGGGGACGATCACGGGCTTCCTCGGCCCGAACGGGGCGGGCAAGACGACGACGCTCCGGATGCTTCTCGGGTTGGCGGCGCCGACCAGCGGGCGCGCACTGGTCTTCGACCGGCCGTACGCACAGCTGGAGCAGCCCGCGCTCCGGATCGGGGCGATGCTCGAGGCGACCGATTTTCATCCCGGCCGCTCGGGGCGCGACCACCTGCGGACACTCGCCGGCGCCGTCGGGCTGCTCGACTCGCGCGTCGATGAGGTGCTGCGGCTGGTGGAGCTAGACGGAGCGGCAAAGCGCCGCGTCAAGGGGTATTCACTCGGCATGCGGCAGCGGCTCGGACTCGCCTCGGCGCTGCTCGGCGACCCGGAGCTGCTCGTACTGGACGAGCCCGCCAACGGTCTCGACCCGGAGGGGGTGCGCTGGCTGCGCGACTTTCTGCGTACCTTCGCATCCGAGGGGCGGACAGTTCTCGTCTCCAGTCACGTGCTCGCCGAGGTGGCCCAGACGGTCGGTCAGGTCCTGATCATCAACCATGGGCGGCTGGTGGTCGAGTCGTCGCTCGAGCAGTTGACGGCCCGCGTCGGCGGCTCGATCCGTGTCCGCAGCTCGCAGCTCTCGCAGCTAGCCAAGGCACTGCAGCGTGAGCAGATCGAGACGACCACGAGCAACGACCACGCGCTGCTCGCCCACGGCACGACAAGCGACCGCGTCGGCGACATCGCCTTCGCTGCGGGCATTCCGATTCACGAGCTCAGTGCGGAAAGCTCCTCACTTGAAGAGGTCTTCCTCGAGCTGACCTCGGAGACGCAGCCGTGATCGCACAGACGAAAGCAGAGCTCTTGAAGATCCGCTCGACTCGCACCACGCTCGGTCTTCTGCTCGGGATGATCGCACTCGCGTTCCTGATCGCTTTTCTGACCGGGCTTCTGACCGAAGCCGGACAGCTCACCAGCAAGGAGGACCAACTCGGTTTGCTCGGCAACGGCAGCCTCGCAGGCGTCTTCGCGGCACTCGCCGGCATCCTGCTCGTGACGAGCGAGTACCGCTTCGGAACGATCCGACCGACCTTCCTCTTCACGCCGCGACGTGCACGCGTGCTCGCCGCCAAACTTGTCGCTGGCCTGCTGGCCGGACTCGCGTTCGGCTTTATCGGCGAAGGGCTCGTGCTCGCGATCGGCTTTGCGATCCTCAAAGGCCGCGGCATCCCGGTCGCACTCGACGGCGGCGATATCACCCTGCTCGTACTCGGGACGCTCGCGGGAGTCGCCCTCTGGGGCGCAATCGGTGTTGGGCTCGGTGCGATCGTCCGAAACCAGGTCGGCGCCGTGGTCGGACTGCTCGCCTGGGGGTTCATCGTCGAGAATCTGCTCTTCGCGTTTGTCCCCTCCATTGGCCGCTTCTCACCCGTCCACAGCCAAAACGCAATGATCGGGCTCACCACCGAGCATCTCCTCTCGCCCGCAGCCGGCGCTGCCGTTCTCATCGCTTGGGCAGCCGCACTGGGCCTCATCGGCCTCGCAGTGACCGCGCGCCACGACGTCGACTAGAAAGTGGACCGACCGGGTCTTGCTGCCGACCGGGCACGGTGGGCGCGCCTTACCTGACTTGCGCGAGGCGGGCGTCTCTCGTTACGGGTAGGCGCTAGTAACAGATCGGGCCGTGTGTTCTCGCCGGGGTCTGCACTCGCCGTCGGAGACAGAACGATCCCGCCTGGTCACCGTCTTCCCCCATCTCGTCTTCTCTCGCAGGGCGCAGCTGGTGCGCGACTATCTTCTGCGGCTGCGCAGCACCGATGTCGTCGGGCGTGAGCATCTCGGGCACAACAGGAGACGCGTCCTCTACGACAACGCGGAGCATTGAAGCCCGCTCCCGTAGTCAGATCGAGCCGTTTCCGAAACTCAATTCGCTACTTCAAACCTGGCCTGAAGGGCGACTCGAGACAACGGACTCGGCGGCAGAAAGCGAGAGCATTCAGACGCAAGCAGACGTCGAGAGCGAGTCGATCAGCGACGCGAGGCGGAGCCTCTCCTAGCGGCGGTCAGCCATACTAGTCAGGTCGTGTATGCAACAAGAAATCGAGACGCCTCGAAGTGGTTGAGCCGGCGGATACGCGCTGACGAGGGTGAGTACCTCGTAGAAGCCATCGAGCGAGCCTTTCCTCCGGATAACTGCAGGCAGTTTTCTCGTGTCGGGATCGGCTCGGTTCACCCTTTTAAGGGAGATACCGCACTTGCGCTCGATTCGATAAACGGTAGGTGGGTCTGTGGCAGCGACAAGCACTTGCGGAAGCGCGGGCGATCTCGATGACGGAATCCGATGGACGGCCGGCTGAGTCGGCTGCGAGAGCGCCGGTAACGCTTCTGCTCGTCAACCGGCAGGGAGATCTCGAAATGATCTCGCCCGACGTCTTCGAGCTCACCGGCTGGCCCCATACGGATTTCCTCGTTGGCGCGCGGACGTTGGACGAGCTCGTGTACGAAGACGATCGCGAGAACGTTTCAGCCACACTCGCCAAAGCTCGCGAGGAAAGGGCAACCTACGAGCTCGACTATCGCATCGTCACCGCGAGCGGCGAGATCCGTTACGTCGAGGAGCGAGGCCGCTACGCGGGCGGCAACCGAAGCGCTGTCTTGTTCGATGTAAACGATCGAAAGCACCTCGAGCTCGAGCTGACAAGCGAGCGTACGCTGCTCGAGACGTTCTTCGCGACGACCTCCGACAACGTCTACTTCAAAGATTTAGAGGGTCGCTTCATCAAGGTCTCGAACTCCCAGGCGCGCTGGCTCGGTCGCGAGAGCGCTGCGGAGCTGGTCGGCTTGTCGGACTTCGACTTCTTCGGCGCCGATCACGCCGCGCGTGCATTAGCGGACGAGCAGGAGATCGTTCGTTCGGGCAAGCCGATCATCGACTTCGAAGAGAGGGACACCTGGAAGGACGGACGTATCGCCTGGGTGTCTACGACGAAGATGCCGCTTCGCGATGAGAGCGGCACGGTCATCGGCACCTTCGGTATCTCGCGGGATATCACCACGCGCAAGCTGGCCGAGATCGCTGTGCAACGAAACCAGGAGCGTATGGCCACGGTCATCGCGACGCAGCAGGACGTGTCCATGACCGACCAGGACCTAGAGACAACGCTGCTGCTGATCGCCGAGCGAGCGCAGACGCTCGCGAAAGCCGATGCCGCCGCCATCTTGCTGCTCGACGAGGAAGCGCTCGTATTTCGCGCAGGCTCGGGTCGACTCGGCGAGTACGGAGCGCTCGAGCTCGATCCGCCCCGCGGCCTGCTCGGGAACTGTTTGAAAGAGGGCATTCCGATCGTCCGCGGCGAGCTCGAATCTAGCGAGCTCGCGATCCCCGGATTCACTACCAGCTCGCTCGCGATCGTGCCGATCAACTACTCGAAGAAGAACATCGGCGTCCTCTGCGTCGCCTCGAATGAGCCGAATATGTTCGAGGAGAATGACTCCGAGTCGCTCCAGCTGCTCGCTCTGGTCGTTACCGCCGCGATGGGTCAAGACGAGCTCAAACGTCAAGCGGCCAAATCGGAGTACGAGTCCCTCCATGACAGCCTCACCGGGCTCCCCAACCGCACACTCTTCTACGACCGCATCCATCAGGCGCTGCTCGCAGCCGAGCGCGACGGTGGGCGCGTGGCGATCGCGATCATGGATCTCGATCGCTTCAAGGAGGTCAACGACACGCTCGGCCACGCCAGTGGCGACCACGTCCTGCAAGAGATCGGCCGTCGCCTACAGGACACCCTGCGAGCAAGCGACACGGTCGCCCGTCTTGGCGGCGACGAGTACGGTCTGCTACTTCCGAAGCAGGCTGACTCGGCCGAGACCGTTCACCTGCTCGACAAGCTTGTGAAGGCGATCGAGCCGCCGATCGACCTGGAGGGGCTGCCAATCGCTATCGAAGGCTCGATCGGCGTCGCTTTTTACCCCGACCACGCACTCTCGGTCGAGGAGCTCGTCCAGCGCGCGGACGTCGCCATGTACGTCGCCAAGCACGACAACCGTTCCTACGCTTTCTACGAGCACGTCGCCGGCAGTCACGATCGCGTCCGACTTACGCTCGTCGGCGAGCTACGTCAGGCGATCGATCGGCGTGAGCTGGTCGTCCACTACCAGCCGAAGGCGACGCTCGTCGACGGTCACATCGGCGGTGTCGAGGCGCTCGTTCGCTGGCAGCATCCCGAGCGAGGCCTGATCCCACCCGTCGAGTTCATCCCATATGCGCAAGAGACCGGGCTGATGAAGCCGTTGACGCTCTATGTGCTCGACGAGGCGCTGCACCAGCTTCACAACTGGGAGAAAGAGAACGGCCTAAAGCTCTCCGTCGCGGTCAACATCGGCACACGCAACCTGATCGACTCTGCCTTCCCGGACGACGTCGCCTCTGCGCTCGAGCGCTGGGAGCTTACGGCGGACCGCCTCGAGCTCGAGATCACCGAGTCCACCGTACTGGAAGACCCGTTGCGTACCTCGCCCGTTCTCGAGCGACTCGACACGATGGGCGTTCGCCTCTCGATCGACGACTTCGGCACCGGTTACTCCTCGCTCAGATACCTCCGGGAACTTCCGGTCAGCGAGCTCAAGATCGATCGCTCCTTCGTCATGCGTATGGCGACAGATGCCGGCGACGAGGCGGTTGTCCGCTCGGCCATCGATCTCGGCCGCAACCTCGATCTGCAGGTGGTCGCCGAAGGCGTCGAGACCGAGCAGGTCTGGGCGCGGCTCGCCGAGCTCGGCTGCGACGTCGCTCAGGGCTTCTTCCTCCACCGGCCCGTCCCGCCGGACGAGCTGATGGCCTGGCTCACGGAGCGAGCTCTTAGAGCAGACCCGCGAGTGGGTCTTTCGAAGTAACGGGCGGTGCCGGCCAGCGTGCGATCGCTGTGGCCGCGTTCGCCTGCGTTACGACGAAAGTCGGCGAGGCGACAAACGACGGCAGCACCTTTCCGTTGACCGCCGCGATACAGGCCTCGACGCCCAGGGCGCCCATCGTGAACGGCGACTGAGCGACCGAAGCTGCCTGTCCACCGTGCTTGACACCCTTTAACTCTGACTTCAACGAATTGAGGTCACCGTCGACTCCGATGACGTACACACCCTTCTTGTGGGCTTTGAAAACGGCACTAACGACGCCGAGAGCCATTCCGTCATTGGCAACCATGAAGCCCTTGATATTGGGATGTTTCTTCAGCATGGAAGACGCCAGCGTAAGCGCCTGAGTTCGATCCCAATTGGCGATACCAGTCTGGACGACCCTGGCACCGGATCCCTTGATGCCCTGCTTGTACCCGGTGATAACGGCATTCGAGTTCGGGTCACCGGCGATACCGCCGATTATCGCGAGCTGTGCACCCTTCGCTTCTTTTTTTCCCCCAAGGAATTTCACCATCTGCTGTCCGCCCTTTTTCCCAGCATTGATGTTGTTCGATGAGATGAATGTCGCAACCTTCAGACCTGCCGAAGCGGCCTGGGCCGGGTCGATTTTGGTGTCGATGTTGATAACTGGGATGCCCTTTTTGGTAGCAGCGGCAAGCGACTGAATCAGGTTCGTCCCGGTGATCGGCGCGGCGACGAGGCAGGTGTAGTCGCCATTGACCATCGCGTCGGTCTTGGTCGCCTGCTCCTGCGTGTTCGATTCGGTTGTCGCTGCATCGACGGTTATGAAATCCACGTTGTACTTCGCCGCGGCAGATTCTGCACCGGCACGCACCGCTGTCCAGTACTGGTTCGCGAACGTCTTGACGATGACGCCGATCTTCGGCGTTTTGAGTGTCGTCGACGCGCTGGCACCAACGCCGGCCACACCGCCGACCACTGCGGCGGATACGACAACAAGTAACACAGCGACAAATAGCCGCGAGTTACGGGATTTCATCATTCTCCCCGGTTCTCTTGAAGGGTAAGAAAAACTTACAGAGGCTGGAACAATATGTCAAGCTGGTTTATAGTTAGAAAGTAATAAGTTACTAAGAATTCTCTGCTGTCTAGACAGCGAGGACGTGAGCGTTATGAGCACAGGAAACGGGAGGCTAGCGGCAGCGGGTGCCGGAATCATCCTACGGCTGCTCCGGGAGAGCGGGGCGGCCACGATAGCCGAGCTCATGGACCGTAGCGGCCTATCTCGATCCGCTGTCTCGCACCGCCTGGAAGTCCTCCTCGAGCGCGATCTCGTCACAAACGGCGAAGGCAGTTCGACCGGCGGGCGGCCGCCGTCCCTCTTCGAGTTCAACTCGAAAGCGGGTGTCGTATTGGTCGGTGGTCTTGGCGCAACCCATAGCCGAATTGCTGTAATGGATCTCTCCGGAGCGGTCATTGTCGAAAGGGCTTTCGATCTCGACATCTCCGACGGACCCGAGGCTGTGCTCGGCTGGGTCGAGGATCAGTTCGGCCAGCTGCTGCGAACGGCCAAATCAAAGAGTGAGGATGTCCGTGGCATTGGTATAGGCATTCCGGCTCCGGTCGAGGCGGCTTCCGGCAAGCCTGTTTCTCCGCCCATCATGCCCGGATGGGACGGCTACGCGATCCCGGAACGGCTCGGCCGTAAGTGGGCCGTGCCCGTTCTCGTCGACAACGACGTCAACGTGATGGCGCTAGGTGAGCAGCGCGCGCACTACCCCGACATCGCCGACCTCCTGTTCGTCAAAGTCGGGACAGGAATCGGCTGTGGCATCGTGGCCGCAGGCCAGGTCCTGCGTGGAGCGGATGGATCGGCGGGTGACATTGGCCATGTGCCGATCGCTCAGGCAGCAGGAATCCCGTGTAGTTGCGGAAATGCTGGCTGTCTCGAAGCGGTGGCGAGCGGTAGTGCAATGGCCCAGCGCTTGCGTGCAGAGGGCCTCGAAACGCAAAACGCCCGTGACGTGGTTCGACTTGTCCGCGCAGGTGACGTTCGTGCGATCGCGCTCGTGCGGGAAAGCGGTCGGCTGATCGGTGAAGCGCTGGCAAGTGCGGTCAACCTGTTCAACCCCCGAGTGATTGTCGTCGGCGGCGATATCGCGCAAGCCGACCAGCATCTTCTCCCCGGGATCAAGGAGTTCATCTATCAGCGATCCCTTGCTCTGTCGACTCAACACCTCAGGATCGTTCGGAGCCGTCTGAACGACCGCGCCGAGATCGCGGGCGCCGCGACGATGGTAATCGATCACATCCTCTTGCCAGAGGTGGTCGATCGAGTGATCCTCGCGTAGCTGCTGTGTCTTGCACGCGCACGGCTTCGTGCCGGCGACGGTATTTGGATGCGCTTTGTCGACGTCGAGGCTGCGCTGTGGGTGCACACCTACGCTGGCGGCGAGTTGCTCGAGGTCGAGGACGAGCTCTGCCCCTAGAACGACGGTTGCTAACGGGTCGAGGAATGCGAAATTTCGCGCGCGAAAAGCGACGCCGACCTGCGCGGGCTGGTCAGCACCTTCATGGGCGGCTTCAGCTTCTCGCGGCTTGTGCGGGCGGGCTTTGGTCGAAGAGCTTCGGCCGGGTGACATCGCCTGCGCGGGCAGGCTGTTTGAGAGTTCTCCGGCGCCCTGGGGCCCGGAGGTGTCCTAGTCGAGAAGGTCTCGGTGCGAGCTGTCGAGCGTTTGTGATTGCTAGCTAGAATCTGCGGCGACCGGGGCGGTTAGCTCAGTTGGGAGAGCACCAGCTCGACAAGCTGGGGGTCACTGGTTCAAGCCCAGTACCGCCCACCTCTCGCTTTCTCGGACGGGCTTTCGCGTCAAGCGCGAAAGCCCTGACGCCGCTGGCGGCACGGCGCTCTCCGGGACCGTATCTAGCGATACTGTCGCCTCCGGCACCGCACCGCCAGCGGCGCCCCGAGAAACCGAGAGGCTCGAGGCAAACGAGGGGCGCCGGGGCGGGGAGGAGCACCGGGGCGCTTCTACGAGCGATCTCTTGAAGTTGAGTCGTCCGAGGGTCGAAATGGGCGTCGCCCGCGCGGGTCGGTCGCGGCGGTAGAGCGCCGCTCGCCATACGGCGCCATTAGTCGTCGGGACGCGCTCGTGTTCCAGACGACTAGGGCAAGCCGCAGGGACGGCGGAACGCTCTCCGCGCCGCACACGCGGCGGGGGACGCCGCAGGGCTAAACGGAGACGGCTGCGAACGGGTAGGGCTACACGATCTCTGACACTCCCTCGTCGGCATCGCACTCGCGTCTGGCCTAAGCCTGCCGGAGACGGCTGCTCTCGCCCGCCATGCGAACCCGTAGGCCGCGGCGACGATCTACGCGGGGTTGGCCGAGACGAGCCGCGAGCAGCTCGCGAGTAAGCTCGCGAAGGCATTCCGCTCATCACTCAGATGGGGGATCGTTTCGGCGACATGCGCCACGATTACCTCAGCATGGCCCCGCGAATCATGGGCGTCGAGGATTCCCGCGTCTGGGAGGTCTTCTGATGCGGACTGGAGTGCTGGCAGGCATCGGGTGCCTGTTGCTGATCGCCTTCTCGCAGGCGGCGCTGGGAGCTCGGCAGCGTGCCGGAATGATCGCTAGCAGCATCTCGGGCACGGCGATCTGGACGCCGACCTCGTCGAGCCAAGGCAAGCTGAAGATGTCGTGGACCGGCGTCTCGGAGCACGACGTCCAGGACGGCTTCATCCTCGTCAACGACTCGCGCGAGACGACGAGCACGTCGGCCGGTGCCATGCTCGTGACGCCTTGCCCGAGGAACACGTGCGAGACCGCTGACGGTGCCAGCTTCGACTTCTTCGCGCAGGTCGGGATGAAGGGCTCGTCGGGCAGTGACGAGGAGACGATGGACGTGCCGAATACGGGTCACCACTGGTACGTCCAGTTCGAGGCGGAGTCCGGGAGATCTGGCGCCGCGTACTCCCCGATGGGCCTGTCGAGCATCATCGACGTCCCCGCGGCCGGCCTCAGCTCGAAGCCCAAGACGGGCGACGGCTCGAGTGGCAGCTCGAGCAAAGCCGCCGTGCAGGTGGCGGAGGGTTACGCGACCGTCATGAGGAACGGCGAGGAGATCAAGTGCACACCATCGAATTGCCCGCTGACGGGCTGGCGCATCGGCGACGAGGTCTCGACCGGAGCCAGCACCTACCTTCGCATCACGACTAAGCAGTGGGGAGCGGTTCGCGTCGGACCCAACACGAAGTTCACGATCAGCGAGCACTTCGCCGACATCGCGAGCGGTTCGATCGACTACGCGCTCGGGCACGAGCAGGTCGAGCGGATCTACGTCGCGCCGATCCCGCCGCTGGGCTACGTAGGCCGTGCGCCGAAGGCCTACACGGCGGAAGTACAGCCCGCGACGAAGGGGGCGGGTCTCGACGCCTTCATCTCGGCGACGGGCTCCGCGCAGACGGCGCGGGTTGCCGCCTTGGCGCGCGCGCCGATCTCGCCGCTGAGCTACGTCGGCGGTACGTCGAAGGCCTACACGGCGGAGATGCAAACGGCGCTGGGGACGTCGGGCTCGAATGCCTTCATCTCGCCGTCGGGCGCCTCGCAGACAGGGCGGGTCGCCGCCTCCGCG